>PLPU01000300.1:0-3696 GCA_003159975.1 Acidobacteriaceae bacterium | reverse complement strand
GAGGACCGGCTGCGCTCGCGCTTCGAGTGGGGCCTGATCGCCGACATCCAGCCGCCGGATCTGGAGACAAAGGTTGCGATCCTGCAAAAGAAGGCCGAGTCGGAGCAGGTGCAGTTGCCTACCGACGTGGCGCTGTTTGTAGCCTCGAACGTGCGCACCAACGTGCGCGAGCTCGAAGGCGCCCTGGTTCGCCTGATCGCGTGGTGCCAGCTCAACCGCATGGAGATCACACTGGCTTCGACGCAGCAGTGCCTCAAGCAGTTCATTGACATGCAAGTGCGCAAGATCACCATCGAGGCGATTCAGCGCGCGGTGGCCGAGCAGTTCGGCATGCGCGTGAGCGACCTGAAGCAGAAGAACAACTCCCGCAACGTTGTGGTGCCGCGGCAGATCGCGATGTTCCTGGCCAAGGGAATGACCGAAGCCAGCTTGCCGGAGATCGGCAGGCAGTTCGGCAACAAGCACCACACGACGGTGATGCACTCCATCGGCAAGATCGACGACCAGCGCCGCACCGACAAGGACCTGCAACGTACGCTGAACAAGTTGCAGGATCTGCTGAACGGCTGAGAGACGAGCGGATCGGCGGGTCAGCTATTCAGCGGCACGGCAAAAAACAAGAAGCCCACATCTCGCGTTGCGATGTGGGCGTTTTGTTGGGCGTTAGAACTGCGTCAGGCTCAACACGTTCCTGTCGGGATCGTAAAACCAAGCGATGCGCGCGCCGCCGGGCGCAGTCCAGATGGCGCGAGGATCGGCGTCGTTGAAGCCGGGAATGCGCATGAACTCAACTCCCGCCGCCACCAGTTCATCAATGGTCGCCTCGATTGATTCCACATCCCAACCCAAAACGGTGAACGGGGCCGGCTTGTGTTCGCGTACCGGAGTTACACGCAGCATGGTTCCGTTGGCGTCGAAGACCAATGCGAAGGGCTTTTCGTGCTCCACCAGGCGCACCCCCAAAACATCCTCGTAGAACATGCGTGCTTTTTCAGCATCGGTGACTGGAACAAACGCGACCAGCCTGGCCGCGCCGAGAATCGATTTCCGCGTCATTACTTGCCTCCCCGAGGGATAACTTCACACTGCACAGCTATTTTGCGCTCGCCCCGGTCATCAGCTCCACAAACATTTTTTGAAAACGCGGCAGGTCCAGGTCTACCTGCGCATGCACCAGCCGCACGCCGGTTGTGGGCTTGAGCTTTTCGGTCCATGTGAGCGTGTCGCCGTAGCTGGGACCGTGGCTCAGGTCGATGTCCATGTAGAGTTGCTTCTCTTTGGTGATCAGCGTGGGATCGAGCCATGCGCAAGCCGCAAGCTCATCCCACATGTAGTAGCGGTCCTGGCTCCACGCGGCAATGTAGCGCGCGGCGGGAGATTGAGATTTGCCGATCTCGTCCAGCATTTTCTGCGTGAAGGGCGCCTTGATGGACACATCGACCGTAGTGACATCGATGCGCGGCCACACGGCGCGCAGTACGATATGGGCGGCCTCGGGATCGAACCAGAAGTTGAATTCGTGGCGAGGGCTGGTAGCGAATTCAGGATCGTCGGTCTGGGGGTTCAGGCTGCCGCCCATCACGACCAGGCCCTCGGTGAGCGCGGCAAACTCCGGATCGATGGAGACAGCGAGCGCAATGTTGGTCAAGGGTCCGGCGGCGTAAATCGTTACCTGGTGCGGATGCGCGTGCACCTGTCGAATGAGAAAGTGGGCCGCGTCCTCCTCGATGGGCTTGAGCGTGGGCATGCCTTCCGGCAACGGCGGAATGTCGTAAGGCCCGTGCGCAGTCAGGTGATCCGGAGTCACCGGCGTAATACCGCCGGGCGTTTCCACGAGCATGGTCGGGCCCTGGCCCCATGCACCGAGCCACGTCACCTTGCCGTCGAGCGCGAAAGCGAGCCGCGTCTCTTCCTCGGTGCGGACCAGGGGGAACACAGCGCCTTTGGCCACGGGAACATCGGCGTGGCCGGTCAGCTCAAGCATGCGCAGGGTGTGGAGCGTCTCTTCGTCGCGCCAGGCGTTGCCGGTGACCATGGTGATGCCGAGCACCTGCACCTGCGGCGCCTGGAGGAGGGCCATCATCGCCATCTGGTTGGAGCCGCCGGGGCCGGAACCATCCTGATCGATCAGCACCAGACGCTTCTGTGCCGGGCAGAGCACGGCCAGGACGAGCATGGTGAAAAATGGGAATGTTGTTTTTGCTTTCATTGCCGGTATTGTGGCATACGCGGACCGGGTTGGGCGCGAAAACTCTCAGCAAGTCCTCGTGGCAAAGCGAGGAGCGGGGTATTGCTACCGTCGCCGCTCAAAGCCTCTCGGCTTGATAGGAGGAGCAACGGGCAGGTTGGTCTTGCCAGCGGGGTAGACAGCAAGGAAGCGATCCTGGCCTTCGCCGGAGCTGGCCGTCTCAACCCCCTCAATGGAGCGGAAGGACATATGCAGCAGACGCCGTTCGCGGCTGTTCATGGGTGGAAACGCGAAGGGAACGCCCGACCTGCGAACCTTCTCCGCGGCAGTTTCAGCCTGCATGCGCAACTCCTGTGCGCGGAGCGCCTTGAAGTTGGCGGCGTCGAAGCTCACCAGGTCGTGTTCGCGCTGGTCGAGGCGCAGGATCTGCGCGGCAATGGCTTCCAGTGCTCGCAACAACTCGCCGTTGTGCTGCGTGACCAAGGGCACGTCCGGGCCACCCAGTTCCACGTAGATCACGCGGGCTTCGAGGCCCTCGGGGTCGCGCGCACCGTCGCCGGCCGTGATGCGGTACTTGAGACGCATTCCCCCAAGCTTGTTGAGGTTGGAAAGGAATCCGGCAATTTTTTGGGCAGCTTGTTCGAGATCGGCGATTGGCATAACTCTCCAGTATCGCAGAGTTAGCNNGTGCATGGCGACTCTGCCCACCTCAGAAGACCTCTGGACCGTTCTGGAATACCTCCGTACGAGTTGGAGCCCGGACCGCGAGTATGTGGATGGCCGGATTGAGGAACGGAACCTGGGCGAGAAAGAGCACTCCATCATCCAGCGGTATCTCACAGTTCTTTTTGCAATTAAACGCGCCGAATGGGGAGTGGAAGTCTTCCCCGAGCTTCGCACGCAGATCGCCGCCAGGAATTTTCGGGTCCCCGATGTGCTCGTCGTACGCGCCGGTGAATCTTTCGAGCGCTACCTTACCCATCCGCCGCTGATAGCAGTCGAGATTCTTTCGCCCGAGGACACTTTGCGAAAGATGCAGGAGAAAGCCGCGCAGTACCGCACCTTCGGAATCGAAAACATCTGGATCATCGATCCGGAGCCGCGCATAGCGTATAGCTACACATCGGCAGGACTGGAAGAGATTCAGACTGGCGAACTCGTGGTTCCCGAAACGACCATCCGTGTCGTTTTGGGTGAGATGTTTGCAGAGCTGGACCGGGTTTAACTCGACTGTCGGGGACGGAATGTTAACGTAATCGAAGGCGATTGCCGATTTACAAACGTTCGCTTCGACGGAGAGCTTCCAGTCATCTCAAAGCGAAGACTCTTTCACCTGCTCCACCTGATTGCCGCCGTTGCAGGTGGGTCCCTGGTTCACGCCCAAGGCGGTCCATCCTTTATGCCCGACGATCCCGGCGCGCCCGGCAACAGGCACCGGGAGATCAACTTCGGCTGGGAGGCGGACCGCAACCCCGCCAATGCCTAGACAAGATCCTTGACCTTTGGTT
>PLPU01000214.1:20396-42143 GCA_003159975.1 Acidobacteriaceae bacterium | reverse complement strand
TTTGTGGTGATGCTGCTCAATGCCGGGCGAGAAGAAAGAACCATGGGTAGCCGCACTTGGCGGGCTGTTGGATTTCCCGCTGTGGTCGCAATTCTCGCGGTCCTCTCCACAGTCATCTTGAAGCTCCAGGGACTGGGCGTTGCGCGCTTGTCAGACGGCATCACATCCACTGCGGACCTCAGCAAGGTGCTCTTCACTGAGCTACTGCTGCCCTTTGAAGTCACCTCGGTCCTCATCCTCATAGCAATCCTCGGCGCTGTTGCCCTCGCCCGTCACGGCGATGGAGAGCCAGACAGCGGCGTGGCAGAAAGGACGGTCTCCAAGTGAGTTCCTTTCTCTCGCAGGAAGTTCCGCTGTCCTGGTATCTGCTCCTGAGCGCGATCCTGTTTTCGCTCGGCGTGCTCGGCTTTCTCATCAAGCGCAACCTTATTACCGTCTTCATGTCCATTGAGCTCATGCTCAACGGCGTCAATCTGTCCTTCGTGACCTTCGCCCACCAATGGCACCAGGTGCGAGGCCAGATCTTTGTCTTCTTTGTGATGATGGTGGCCGCGGCGGAGGCAGCCGTAGGCTTGGCCATCATCATTGCCGTCTTTCGCGCCCGTGCAACCCTGGCCGTCGACCGTATCGACCTGATGAAACTATGAACGGACCTTACCATCTTTGGCTGATTCCGCTGCTGCCCTTCGCGGGATTCTTGATCAACGGGATGCTTGGCAAGCATTTGCCGAAGGTGCTCGTGACGACGGTTGCGCTGCTTGCGCCTCTGGCAGCATTCTTGGCCGTTTTGGGGAACGCGGTAGGGTTCTTCGGCGATATGCCAATGCTGAACGTGCCGGTCGTCGAGACCTTCGGCACCTGGATCAACACAAGCGCCCTCCACGTTACCTTTACCTTCGTCCTCGACCAGCTCTCCCTCGTCATGCTCCTCGTAGTCACCGGCGTCGGCTTCCTCATCCACATCTACTCCGCCGGATACATGAAGGGCGACGAAGGCTACGCCCGCTATTTCTCCTATCTGAATCTCTTCCTCTTCTTCATGACCACGCTTGTCCTCGCCGGCAATGCCCTGCTGATGTTTGTGGGCTGGGAGGGCGTGGGCCTGGCGTCGTACCTGCTGATCGGCTTCTACTTCCAGAAAAAGTCGGCGGCGGACGCGGGCAAGAAGGCCTTCATNNGTCAACCGCATCGGCGACTTCGGCTTCCTCATTGGCATGTTTCTCCTGCTGGCCAACTTCGGCACCTTGACCTTCAGTGAGATCGCCGCCAAGCTCTCCGCGAATCCCGCATGGACCGGTGGCGTGCTCACCGTGACTGCGCTCTGTCTACTGCTGGGAGCAACCGGAAAGTCCGCGCAACTTCCGCTCTACATCTGGCTGCCCGACGCCATGGAAGGCCCCACGCCCGTCTCCGCCCTCATCCACGCAGCCACCATGGTAACGGCGGGCGTCTACATGATCGCGCGCACACATGTTCTGTTTGACCACTCGCCCTTCGCTCTCAGCGTCGTGGCCATCATCGGCGCGGCAACCGCGCTCTTCGCGGCCACCATCGGCCTGGTACAGAACGACATCAAGCGTGTGCTGGCCTACTCCACCATCTCGCAGCTTGGCTACATGTTTCTGGGATGCGGTGTCGCCGCATATTCAGCGGCCATCTTCCACCTGGTCACTCACGCCTTCTTCAAAGCTCTGCTCTTTCTCGCGGCTGGGTCCATCATCCACGGCCTCGGCGGCGAACAGGATCTGCGCAAGATGGGCGGCCTGCGCAAAAAACTCCCGGTCACTTTCTGGACCATGACCGCGGGCGTGATCGCCATCGCGGGAATCTGGCCCTTCGCGGGCTTCTTCTCCAAAGATGCAATCCTCTACGCCGCATTTTTGCAGGGAACAAGCGGTAAAGTGCTCTGGTTCGTGGGACTCGTCACTGCGCTCCTCACTGCCTTCTATATGTTCCGGCTTTGGTATCTGACTTTCTGGGGTGAATCACGCAGCCCAGAAATCCATCCCCATGAGAGCCCCTGGTCGATGCTCGGTCCGCTTGTGGTTCTGGCGCTGCTTTCGGTCTGCGGCGGCTGGATCGGCATTGAGCGCTTCGGTGTGTTTCTCGCACCTTCAGTTGGCGCAAGTGCATCAGACGCGGGTAGCGCTCAGCTTGAACTCATCCTCAGCGTAGCCGCAGTCGCGGTGGCACTGCTTGGCTGGTACATCGCGTACATCTTCTATCTGCGGAAGCCTCAGCAGCCAGCGGAACTCGCCGCAACTCTGCCCACCGGCTACAAGATTCTTTTCAACAAGTACTACGTCGACGAGTTCTACGGCGCAACCGTCGTCAAGCCGCTGTTCGCAATCTCCACCTATGTCCTCGGATGGGTTGTCGACAAAGCCATCCTCGGCGGCGCAACCTGGTTGCTCGGCGGCATCGCCACCTTCTCTGGAGCACTCCTGCAACGCTGGCAATCGGGCAATCTGCGCTCCTACGCTGCGTGGCTGGCCGCGGGCGCTGCCGCAGTGTTGCTCTTCGTCGTCGTGCCGTGGCCCACTGTGCTGGCAAATCTTGGAATTCACTTCACTCTGGCGGGGCACTGAGAATGGACGCGATCAACAACTCGATTCTCACGCTGCTTCTCCTCGTACCGCTTGCCGGCGCGCTTATGGTGGCGATCGTTCCCGACCGCGCCAAGCTGCCAAACTGGATCGCGCTGCTCACCACTCTGGTCAGCTTAGGGCTGGCCCTCCATCTGCCGTTTCACTATGACTTGGCGCAGGGCAGCTTTCAGTTCGTCATCAATAACGCCTGGATCGAAAGCCCCGCGATCTTTTATCACGTCGGCGTCGATGGACTGAGCCTTTGGCTGGTCGTCCTCACCGGCCTACTTGGGCCCATCGGCGTGCTCGCCAGTTGGAACGCCATCAACGAGCGCCGCAAGATATTCTTCGCGCTTTTCCTCGTTCAACAGACCGCCATGGTCGGCGTCTTTATCTCACTCGACCTCATGCTCTACTACGCCTTCTGGGAACTGTCCCTGGTGCCCATGGCCATCCTCATCGCCATGTACGGCCGCAAGGACGGGCCCAAGGCCGCGATGAAGTTCTTCCTCTTCACCTTCATCCCCTCGGCTCCGCTCCTGGTCGCAATCCTGTGGCTCTACTCCAAAACCGGCAGCTTCGACTTCGTCACCCTTCACAACTCGATTGCTCTTGGGTTGATTTCAAGCGGCCCACTGTGCTGGGTAGCACTGGCGTTTCTCTTCGCCTTTGCCGTCAAGGTGCCGGTATTCCCGCTCCACGGCTGGCTCGCCGACAGCTACAGCGAAGCGCCGGTCGCGCTCTCCATGGTCATCGCCGGCAAGCTCGGCCTTTACTCCATGCTTCGCTTCCACATCGGCCTCTTCCCTGCGCAAGCCAAGGCGCTGGCTCCCTGGCTNNNNCTCATCGTTCTCGGCATCTACGGCTTCACGCTCACCGGCACAACCGGCGCGGTCTACCAGATTCTCAACCACGGCGTGATCGACGGCGCGCTCTTCATGCTGCTCGGGATTCTTTACGATCGCTACGGGACCAGCGAGATCGGCGTATACGGCGGCCTTGCTAGCAAGCTGCCGCGCACCGCTACAGTGTTCGTGATTGCCTCCCTCGCCATGATCGGCCTGCCGTTGCTGAACAACTTCATCGGCGAGTTCCTGATCCTGTCCAACACCTTCATTGGCGTGAGCCGCGGCTGGGCGATTGCCGCCGCAGTGGGCGTCATTCTGGGCGCTGCTTACATGCTCAGCCTCGTGCAGCGCATTTTCTATGGGACAGAGAGCGCGCTCGTAACATCCAAGCCGCCCGACGATCTGCATTTTCGCGAATTGATTGTGCTGTGGCCACTGGCCGTGCTGATGCTGGTCATGGGCGTGGTCCCGTCTCTGTGGCTGCCAACCATCGAGCAAGGCGTACGCCCGCATCCTCAGCTCAACGTGCGATACGACCATGTACTAACCTACGTCATTCACATTCAGGGAGGCCAGCGGTGAATCCCGTTCCCGATATCTACCGCATCCTCCCCGAAGTCATACTCACGCTGACCGGCGTTGCCGTCATGCTGATCGACGCCTCGCTGCCGCCNNCGACCGTCGAGACCAGCGCCTTCACCATCTTCTTCCACGTTCTCATCTGCGGCATCGTGCTGGTGGCCCTTCTGCTCTCCCTCGATACGCTGCCTGAAGACAGCCATCACCAGGGCGAGTACTACGCGCTGATAGTCTTTGGCGCGGTCGGCATGTGCCTGCTCACCGGCGCGGTTGAACTGCTGGTAGTCTTCATCGCCCTTGAAATCTCCTCCATCTCCACCTACATTCTGGCCGGCTACCGCAAAAATACGGCCCGCGGGCCCGAAGCATCCATCAAATACTTCCTTCTCGGCTCCTTTGCCACCGCTTTCCTTCTCTACGGCGTTGCGCTCACCTTTGGCGCCACAGGCACCACGCAGATTTACGAAATTGCCCGCCTCGCACCCACGGCACAGAATCATTCGCTGATCCTGGCTGGCTCCGCGCTGATGCTGGTCGGCATTCTCTTCAAGGTATCCGCGGCGCCCTTCCACGTGTGGACGCCCGATGTCTACGAAGGCGCGCCGTCACCGGTAGTGGCTTTGCTCTCCACCGCGCCCAAAGCCGCTGCCTTCGCTTTGCTTCTGCGCGTCATCTATGAGATATTCCCTTCACTCCACGGCCTCTGGGCGCCGCTCATGTGGTTCGTGGCCGTGCTTTCCATGACCGTGGGCAACCTGGCCGCACTGCGCCAGGAAAACGTGAAGCGCATGCTCGCCTATTCGGCGATTGCCCACGCCGGCTACCTCCTGGCCGCATTCGCAGGCCTTGGAACCACGGGCATTGCCGCCGCCAGCTTCTACATTGCCGCCTATGCGGCCATGAATGTCGGCATCTTTGCCGTAATCACCCTGGTCAGCGGCTACGACGAACAGCTACCCTTCGTCCAGGATTTCCGAGGGCTGATCTTTCGCTCGCCTCTGCTCGGCAGCCTGCTGATCTTTTTCCTGGTTTCGCTGGTCGGCATCCCCTTCACCGGCGGATTCTTCGGCAAGTTCTACTCCTTTACCGCGGCCGTCGGTGGAGGAGCAATCTGGCTGGCCATCATCGGCCTGCTCAATTCAGGACTGGCCGCAGCGTACTATCTGCGCCTCGCGCTGGTTGCAGTGCAGCGTCCGTCCAACAACCAAGGCGATGATGCGGGTCCCGCACCCCATGTCGGCGTCGCTGTCGGCGCTGCCCTCCTGCTTGCCGTCGCCGCCACGCTGGTCCTCGGCATTGCCCCCGGAGAAGTGCTTCACGCCGCGGACAACGGAGCGCACACGCTGCAAGCGCCGCCTCAGGCCGAGACCCCCTCGCTCAATGCCGATCCGCCACCAGCACGCTGACAGAGCCGGCTCTTTCCGCTTCCGCCAACGGCTCCATCAGGCTCCGGTAATAGTTCTGCGTTAGCAAGAGTACGCGCCTGTCCTGAAAGTGCTCCAGAATCCACGCCCGCGCCGCCATCCCCATCCGCCGCCTGCGCTCCGGATCGCCCAGGAGCTTAAGAACCGCCTCCGAAATCGCCTCCGCGTAACCGGGCGGAATCAGCAGTCCCGTCACCTCAGGCACCACGGCATCGCGCGATCCAGTGCAGATTGTAGCGATCACCGGAATCCCCGTGGCAGCGGCCTCCAGCACCACATTAGGAAACCCCTCCCGGTACGTTGGCAGCACCATCACGTCCATGGCACGGTAATAGGAAGATGTGTCCTCGACAAATTCCGTGAAGTGGATTTGCGAATGTATCTGGATGCGTGAACGCAATTCGTCGTCCAGCGCGTCCTCAGCCTTGTCGAACCAGCCCACCAGCAAAAGGCGCGTGCGTGGCGCCGCAGTCAGAATCATGTCGAAGGCATCCAGCAACTCCGGCACGCCCTTGTCGCGAGTTAATCTACCCACGAATCCGATCACGGGAGCGTCAAGCGGTATCCCCAGCCGTTCTCGCACTTCGCTCGGCCCCGGCGAGAATCGCTCCACGTCGACGCCGTTCGTACTCCCGTCGCCGAGCAGATGCAGCTTTGCCTCCGGCGCAATTCCCAGCGCCCGCGCTTCTGTGCGCAGGCTCGCGCTGTTGCACAGCACCACATGCGCGCAAGCAGCGGTCACCTGTTCTGCCAGCAACAGTATCCGGCGCTTAAACCCCGTGCATGTCTCCAGTTTGAGGCCGCGCAGCATGTAGATGCGCCGTGGCACGCCGCAGAGCATTGCCGCCAGCGTTCCCAGCAGCCCCGCCTTGGGCGTGCTGAATTCGGTCAGGTCCGGCCTCAGCCGCCGCAGCAGCATCCAAAGCCGCAGCAGCGATACAGTATCCGCAAACGGCGCAATGCCGCGTTGCATTGGCAGCGCAATCCGCTCTACCCCTTCGCGCTGAGCCGTCCTATCCAGCAACTCGCCGGGGCTTGAGACCAGTGTCACTCGAAAGCCCGCCTCGCGCAGTGCGCGCAGCCGCCCGGTGAGTGTCAGGCAAGTCTGACAATGCGTGATGCCCACAACAATATGAGGCGGCAGCGTTGACCGGCGGTTCAGCTCGGAAACGAGTCCAGGAACTTCAGATGTGAACATAGGCCTGACCGCACTCCCTGCAATTCACGGACAGCTCTCTGCATCCGTCCGTAAACATTTCCCAACGCAGGGGTCCAGAACGATCATGCTTTCGCCGATGCACCTGGTAAGGAAGACACAACTACGCATTGCCCCGAGGAGAGAATATCCGCGGGAGTCGTTTTGAAGTCCTTGTACGGGTTGTTAGTGAGCAAAACAGAACTGTATCACTTCGGCACAGTGTGAATGCGTGACAGAGGCAACACGAAAGTATCGAATCACTGCCCTATACTCAGTTTTCTGTGGAAAAGCTCATAATGCATCGGCTCAAGGTTCTCCTATTGATCCCACATCTCGGCGGCGGCGGCGCGGAGCGAGTCACCGCCCACTTGGCGCGCAATCTTTCGAGCACGAAGTATGAGCTGCATCTCGGACTCATCACCCAGGCGGATGCTGGCCCGGAAGTTTTTCCACGTTGTGTAAATCTTCACGCGCTCGGTCGATCCAGAGTGCGTGCCGCTGCCATTCCACTGCTTCGCCTGATCCGTCTGCTTCAGCCGGATGTGATCCTGTCCGGAATGGCCCATCTGAACTTTCTGGTCTTGATGATGCGCCCATTCCTACGGCGAAACACATGTGTCCTGGTACGCCAGAATGCGTCCATCTCTGCTTCTCTGGCCTTTGCCGAACTACCCATTGGTACGCGCATCCTGTATCGCCTCTTCTACCCCAGGGCCGACCGGGTGATCTGCCAGACGCCAGCCATGGCTGCGGAACTTGCTGCACAGCTCGGAATCCCCACGCTGCGCCTCGCTGTGTTGCCCAATCCGGTGCAGGTTGAAATGCTCCGTACCTCACGCGAAGATGCCCCAACTCAATGGTCCGGCGCAGGCCCGCATCTGCTCGCCGTCGGCAGACTCTCGCGGGAGAAAGGCTTCGACCTGCTGCTCAATGCGTTTGCAAAGGTCTGCGAAACGTTCCCCAATGCCGATCTGGTCATCGCCGGCGCCGGTCCGGAGCATGCGGCTCTGCAAGCTGAGTGTCGCAGGTTGGGGTTGGCAGCCGCCGTGCGCTTTGCGGGTTACGTGGACCACCCACACAGTTACTTTCCGGGCGCATCGGCATTTGTGCTTTCGTCTCGCCAAGAGGGCTTGCCCAACGCACTGCTGGAAGCCGCGGCCGGCGGCCTTCCCATCGTGGCCCTGCCGGCCTCTGCCGGCCTGAAGGATCTGCTTCGAAGCCAACCCGGCGTTTGGTTGGCGCAGGAAGTCTCGTCCGAAGCGCTTGGTTCCAGCCTGCTATTAGCCCTCAAAGCATTGCGGCCCTGTCAGCGGTTCGAACACGCTTTCGTCGAGCAGTTCCGAATGGACCGCGCGATCCATGCCTATGAAGAGCTGATCGACTTGGTTTTCAAAGAGGGTGCCCGATGAGACACATTGCCCTCATCATTCCCGGTCTCGATCGCATTGGCGGCGCGGAGCGCCAGGTGATCCTGTTGGCGCATGGGCTGTGCGCACGCGGATGGCGGGTCAGCGTGGTCGCG
Organism: Acidobacteriaceae bacterium; assembly: GCA_003159975.1. GTDB lineage: Bacteria > Acidobacteriota > Terriglobia > Terriglobales > Acidobacteriaceae > Telmatobacter. The sequence continues at coordinate 33,984 of PLPU01000214.1, read as the reverse complement.
CTTTCGGGCGCGGGAGGCGATGCAGCTGCCCAACTGACCGCCTCGGGTGTCGCCTTCCTGAGCCTCAGCATGCGCAAGGGTCTCGCCGATCCGCGCGGATGGATGCGCTTTCACCGCTGGCTCCAGCAGGAGGCGCCGGATGTGGTCCACGCTCACCTTCCGCACGCAGCCTGGATGGCGCGCTGGTCGAGGCTGGGGGCGCCCGTGCGCGTAGTGGTTGACACGCTGCACAGCTCCTTCACTGGCACTCCAGGCCGGCGCCTTGGCTATCGCGTCAGCGGCTGGCTTTCCGACCAGGTCACCGCCGTCAGCCACGCAGTGGCGGATGCGCACCGGTTGGCCGGGATGGCCGGCAGCATCGAAGTGTTTCCCAACGGCGTCGATGTTGCGGCCTGGCGGCCCAATGCCGCAATTCGGACTGCGCTTCGCCGCGAGCTTGCGCTTGAACACGAGTTTATCTGGTTCGCCGCCGGACGTCTCGAACCGGTAAAGGACTATCCCACGCTTCTTCAGGCGATGGCCGACCTCCCGGAGTCAGCGCGCCTCATCGTTGCAGGCAGCGGCCCGCTTGAGATTCAACTCCGCCAACTGTCAACGGAGTTCGGCCTCGACTCACATGTGCGCTTTCTCGGCTTTGACCCGAATATCTTGCGCTGGATGCAGGCGGCCGATGGATTCGTTCTCTCCTCGCGCTGGGAAGGGCTGCCGATGGCCCTGCTTGAGGCCGCGGCATGTGCCTTGCCTGCTGTAGCAACCGATGTTCCCGGCACGCGCGAGGTCGTTGTCGATGGCGACACCGGGCTGCTTGCCCCGCAAGGCCGTGCGGCGTCCCTGGCGGGAGCGATGAGCTGGATGATGAATGCCTCGGCCGAGGAGCGCAAAGCGATGGGCGTGCGCGCGCGCCAGCGTGTAATCGATCATTTCGGCCTGGAATGCGCGTTGAACCGCTGGGAGGCGCTCTACGCCGACCTGCTCCAGCGAAATCGAAGGCCGACGCGTTTTGCGCGAAAACGCATGTGAGAACGCCTATTTCGTGCAGACCTTTTTCATCTGCCGTCGCCATCGCTTCCTGAACCGCGAAGACTGCACGCGACCCAGCATCGCCGCGCCCGATACCCGCTCCATTAAACTCAGCCGCATCGGGTTCCATTCGCGCTCCACACGCTCCACTGAAGTGAACTGCGCCGCATGAACTTCAAGGAAATCGCGTACCTCATCCACCAGCGCGTCGCCGGCTGCATTGCTGTGGATACAAATGGTCCAAAGACCTTTTGATTTCTCCACCGGCGCCCAAAGCTGTTGCGGAATCCAGATTATTCCGTCGCGCTTGAAAGGAACACGCGCAAATCCGTCAGAGACCAGCCCAATTCCTTCTTCGCGTAGTGCCAGCAGCGTGGCATGGTCAAAGCCGTGGCGTGGCGCAACAAACACACGCGGATTCAACCCGTGACCGCGCAGGATCTCGAGACCCGCGTGAATCCACGCCCGCTGCGTCTCCTTTGGCACGCCGGAAAACTCCGAATGCCGATGCAGCGGCACAAAGCTTTCTCCGCTGCTCTTGCAAACATGCCGGTAACCATGCAAAGCGATCGTCGCCCCCGCGGTTTCCATCGCGCGCATTTGCTCCCAGAACGCAGGGTCCGGCCGCGAAACATTCAGTTCCCGATCCATGTTGTCGGGAACCACCGCAAGAATCGGGCGAATGCCGAACTGCTCGATCAGCGGCACAAAACGCTCCCACCGCCGGCGCAAGAGGGTGGGACAGAGATCGTCGAAGCGAAGCAGATACTGCGCCGTCACGGGCATCATGGTTGTTCCTCACGCGGCAAAACCCTGGCGGTCCAATACCAGAGAAAGAAGAATGTACTCACGGTCCAGAGAGAAGTGGCCAGCGCGATACCGGCCACGCCATACCAGCGCATCAGAATCAGGTTCAAGACAATATCCAGAACCAGATTCAACACGCCGCAATACAAAATGAGATCCGTGCGCCGCATGGCAATCAAAAAGCGGTAGAAGACCCGGCTGGATACAAAGAAAGGAATTTGCATGGCGTACATGGCGAGCACCGGCGCAACCACGGCCGCATCGTGCGGACCAAACGCGCCGCGCTGGAATGCAATGCGGATCAGCAAGTGCGATCCAGCGATGAGCACCACCGCGACAGGCGCTGACACCAGCGCGGTCAGCCGCACCCAGGTCCGCAGGGTTCGCCGGCAGCTGGTCCACTCCCGCCTGGCAATCATGCCGGAAAAGTAAGGCGTGACAGCCGTAGAAACCGCCCCGGCGAGCAGCCAGAGCACTACGCTCACAAAGCGGTTTGCGTACACCAGTGCGGAGACGCTGCCCGCCGGGAGCATCGCGGCCATCGCCTGATCCACCAGCAACCCACTCGACGCCACTGCTCCGCTCAGCAGCACCGGCCCGTACTGGTGCGCCACTTCGCGCGTCGCCTCGGTCATCCCATACCAGCGCAGGCTCAGGCGATAACCCTGGGCGTTCATCATCCGCGTCACCACCGCCGTGTGAATGAGCGCGCCCGCGAGCGTCGAGTAGACCATCGCCCAGATGCCGAAGCGGCCGTTCAGCACCAGCACACCCACGATGATCGATATGGAGATCGTCGCCGGAGCAAGTGCAGGCCACGCAAACTTCTCGAAAACATTTAGAACGGCGGTACAGTTGGTGGCGATTCCGGTCAGCAGCACCACCGGCAGCAGGGCATAAAAAAGCCGTACCGAAAGATCCAGCTTTGCCGCTGGAAAGCGCGACGCAATCACCGGAAAGAATTCTCGCGCTGTCAACGCCATGCCAGCCGAGGCGGCAATGAGCAGAACGCACATCCACAGCGTGGCATTCGACAGCAGCCGCTGGGCGCTCTCGTGGCCCTCCCGTTCCCTCACCCGGATCAGCGTGGGCACAAGCGCCTGGTTCATCGACTCGGAGATCAGGTTAATCAGCAGTCCGGGAATGAGCGCTGCCGTGAGAAATGCATCCATGGCGTCCGATCGGCCATAGACCCCGGCAACAGAAACCTCCTTCAACGTTGCGACAAGCTTCACCAGAATCCCGGCCGCCGTAACCGATGCGGCGGCGCGAAAGATGCGCCGATTGACGCTGGCGCCGTTGAAGAGCTGTCCGATTTTGGCGATGGTTGACATGGGTCGGGCCAGCCGCCAATCTACAGCGCAGGATGTGCGGCCGGCGCGGGCCCTGCCAACGCAGCCCCAGAAGGATGGGTGCGGTCCGCGAAACACGCAGCCAAACGTTGTGGTTCTTCCCTGGCCAGCCGCCCGGCCAGTGCAATCGCTCCCAGCAGTAGCCAGGTCGTGCGGCTCTCCTCCACGGTGGCCACAAGCGATGTGAGTGCCCAGACCGACAGTGCCGTCGCCAGCGCCAGCAGCAGCGGCCCGCGGGTCTGCAACAACCCCCACACTGTCGCGGCCACAATGCATGCAGCAATGAACAAGGCGCACAACCCTCCACCCACAAGAATCGATAGCACGCTGTTATGCGCTGTATCCTGCGGATTCATTCCCGCGGCGGCAACAAATGAACCGGCTCCCGTGCCCAGCCACGGAGCTTGCACAAACGCATGCCAACCCGCGTCCCAGATATTTAGTCGCTGGTTCAGGTCTCCGCCTGCCATCTGTGCGGGAATGGTTGTCAGTCGTTCAAATGTCTCATGGGGAACACCGAACCAGAGAACAAAAGCGATCACCGGCAAAACAAATGCCGCGGCCATCATTGCCCGAGTAGGCCTGCGCAAAAACAGCAGCGCACTTCCCGCCAGCGCTACCAACGCCGCCAGAAATCCGCCGCGAGAGGCAGTCAACAGGACGGCAACCAGGCCCAGTGGCAAATAGCCGAGCGCCAGTACGCGAGCCGGCCAGCGCGGCTCGCAGTTCACCAGTAGGGCCGCCAACGGAATTCCAATATCAAGAAAGCGGGCAACGTCGTTCGGGTCCTGTCCAACTGCAACAAAGCGAGTCTGGCCCGCCGCCATCGCTTCCGCCGATGCGAGGTTAGCCACAGTCAGCGCGGCCAGCACCCACGATCCGGCAACGTAGGCGCGCAGCAATGCGCGCAAGTCACGCGGGCTTTCAGCAAACTCCCATATTAGCCAGACAATCATCATCTCCTGAAAATAGCCGCGCAGCCTCTCCAGGGTTGCATGCTGATCGATGGCCCAGAAATACGAGCAGCAGAACCAGAGGTAGAAGACAAGCACCACCCACTGCAGGAGCCCAGGAGTGCGCAGGCGCCCGGAATGCAGAATGGCCGGAATCGCTACCAGGAGCAGCAGCAATCCAATGATGCGGGCAACGTTGCCGAGTGGTTCGCCGGAGTCGAGCGAATACTCCCATGGAATTGCAAAGGCGAACAGCAGCAACAATCCCCACGCAAGCTTTCGCATTCCTAAAACCTCTGCGAGTAAACCAGCCCGGCGTAGATGGTCACGCCGATCGCCGACTGGATGGCTGACTCCATCGTCTTGTTCATCAGGTTCTTGGCCATCGAGTCGGGCACGTACAAAATGTCATGATCGTGAATTGGCTGGTCAGGATCCTGCCCATGCAGCATGCGCCGCAGGTTCAACGTGGTTAGCGTGCGTCCGCCTTTTTGTTCGCGAATCAGCAGCGCCTTTCCTGCGGCTGCGTTTTGCGTCGGACCCCAGGCCAGCGAAAGCGCCTGAACCACCGTCAGCCCCTGCGCCGGATCGACTGGAAATCCACCCGGCCGAATCACATCGCCGACCACGTACACCAGCCCTGCGCGGCTCACCTGCACCGTGTCTCCAGGCGCAAGTTCCGGATTGTGATCTGCGCTGGTGTCGGTACCACTTGGGTCCAGCACCACCGGATGCGGCGTATTCGGTTCGCTGCGATGGAAGATATTCACCAGTGTTCCGGCGGCTGGCGCGACTCCTGAGGCAGCGGAGATCAGGTCCAGCAGGCGATGGTGCAACGTAAATGGATACACCCCCGGACGCGTCACTTCCCCCAGAACGCTCACGTCCTGGCCGGCATACGCCGTCACCAACACCGACACCTGCGGATGAAGCAGCATTCCCTTAGCCACCAGCGCCGCTTCCACCGCGTGCGCCGCCGCCCGTTCATCCATGCCGCCCACCTGCACCTCGTCAATCATGGGAAGCGTGACGGTGCCCGCCGCGGACACACGCACCGCCGAATGAAACTCCGGCGTGCGAAACTCGCTCACATCCAAAAAATCACCTGGCCCGATGGGAGCCGGCATGGGCAACGTCGCCTGCGCTGTGCCCGGCGGCAACTCAGCCTGATTCGCTTCATTCCAAATTGGAGGAGCTTCTTTCGGGCTAGGCAGCGTCCGAATTTCCTGCGTTTGCGGAAACTTCACCACGCCCGACGGAAGTCCTGACGTGTTCGGTGTCGGCGCCTGCCCCCGCGCTGCTGCGCCGGCCAGGACCACCACCAGCAGCGCCGCAACCGCGCCTTTCCCGGAGCGTCCAAGCGAATCCATCATGAGCGCGCCTCCCACAGCCAGCCATAGGCTGACAAACAACGTAATCGCCATATAGAGCGGCAGGTCCGGCGAAACCGGCTTGACCGGCTGCCGCGCAAAGTCCACGACCGAGATGCTGGAGCCATGGACGCCCGCCGCCATTCCCGCCTCCTCCACCTTCTCGAGCACCCGCATATAAACTTCGTGACTCGCGTCGGCCTCGCGGCGCATAACCTCATACTCGGCGGAGGCCTCATTCAGCTTCATTCCCTCCGCGGTGTGTTCTTCCAGGCTTTTGCGCACTAGCTCTTCGCGGTCCACCGCTGTTTGCCAAGCCGTCTTGAATCGCTCCACAAGCTTGCTGTCCTCAGCCAGTTTCTGCTTGTCCAGGTTCTTCAACTCGCTGCGAATCTCCACGACACGTGGAAAATTCGGCCCATGCTCCGCCGCAAGTTGCGCGGCCTCCAGCTCCAGTTCGCTTTGCTGCGCATGAATCTGTTGCAAAAGCGCTGTCGCAAAGCCGCCGCTTTCCTCCTGCAACCGGGGGTCGGAAGCGATCACAACCTCCGGATCGCCTTGCGATGCGGAACGGTATTCAGCCTCGCGCAGGAGGCGATCGGTAGTGGCGGCCACCAACTGCCGTCCCAGTTCGTCCACCTCGAGTAGGGCCGTCGCATGCTGGCTCTCGCCCGGTTGGCCATTTGCCAGTGTCTCCGGCGTGCTCAGAATCCCGTGATCGCGCTGAAAAGCCGCCAGACGCTGCTGATCCTGCTCTCCCCGTGCCTTCAAATCCTTCAACTGGCTCTCCAGCCAGCTCACGGCCTTACTCGTCGCCTGCACATGCGACTCGCCTTCCTGCTCCCCATACGCGCGAATCAACGCGTTCACTACGGCAGCCGAAAGCGCCGCGTCCCTGCAGCGAAATCGAATCTGGATCAGCAGCGTGCGCGGAAGGCTCTGCACCTGAAGACGCCTCTGAAACCGCTCCAGCAGCCACGCCTGCGCCGCGGCATTGGCTCCATCGTCCGCCGGCGCTTCGGGGCGAAACTGCGGAAAGCGTCCGGCAAAATTGCCCATGAATCCCGGCGCTTGGTAGAGCTTGAGCCTCGTGATCACGCGCCACGCCAGTTGGTCGCTGCGAAAGACGTTGGCCAGCGTCTCCAGTTGCATTGGCGCGGAGAGAATCGACGAGGATACCTGGGGCTCGACCTCATCCATGCTTAGGGACGAAGCTGGCGACGTGCGCAGTTCCACCCGTGCGGTCGCTTCATATTGATTGGGAGCGATCAGACAGTAGAGCAGGCAGAGCAGCAGCAATCCGCCGACCACAAGCGCAACCAGTTTGCGCCGGCGCACCAGAATCGCCCAAACCTCGCGCAGAGATGTTGAGGATCCTTGCCGGCTGACCCCGGTCCCGGATCTCTCAGTCCTGGAACCGCCATCCTCTTCATGCGGCAAATCGTTCAGGCGAGCGGAAACGTTCGTCACGGCGCGGGAACCTCACACCCATGAGCCCTCGCGCAGGACTACCGCCCCTATTCAATCCAAAAATACGCTGCGGAGAAATCCCCAGCAGTATTTCAGACCTGGGACCGAAAGTTAGTGCGTTCCATCACATACCAAATTGAACGGATTCACCGGGGTCGTTGACCCGGATTCAATTCATTCCTCCGCCCGCCCGGTACCATTCAACGGTACGGCGTAACCCCTCCCTGAAATCGACAATTGGCTCGTAACCGATTAGTTCCCCGGCCAGTCGAATGTCCGCCAGCGAGTCGCGAATGTCCCCGGCGCGCTGGGGCGCGTATACCGGCTTGCCCTTGTAGCCGGTCAATTCGCACAGCAGCGCAAACGTCTCGTTCAGCGTAAAGCGTTTGCCAACTGCAATATTCACCACCGAGCCGGATACCTCTTGCGCCGGCGCTTCGGCTGCCAGGAGATTGGCGTGGACCACGTTGTCGATGTAGGTAAAGTCGCGGCTCTGCCCGCCGTCCCCGTAGATGGTTGGCTGCTCTCCGGCCAGCATGCGTTGGCAGAAAATCGCCAGCACCCCGGAGTACTGCGAGGTTGGATCCTGGTAGGGCCCGAAGACATTGAAGTAGCGCAGCACCACCGTTTCCAGCCCGTAAACCCGCGCGAAGGCACGCATGTAGAGCTCACCGGCCAGCTTTGCCACGGCATAAGGCGAAATCGGATTCGGCAGCATCCCCTCGTGCTTGGGCAAGGTGGGCGTGTCTCCGTACGCCGACGACGAGCCTGCATAAATCACCCGCCGCACTCCAGCCGGGCGCGCAGCCACCAGCAGATTCAGCGTTGCATCCACGCAATTTCGATTGGTGGCAATTGGGTCGGCCACTGAGCGCGGGACCGATGCCAGCGCCGCCTCGTGAAAGACGATCTCCACGCCGGCGCAAGCCTGCGCGCAGGCATCCGGATCGGCCAGGTCGCCCTCGATGAACTCCATCGCCTCAAGCCCGGCCAGGTTGGCGCGCTTGCCGGTGTTGAAGCTGTCGATGCCGCGCACGGAATCACCGCGCGCCACCAGCGCAGCGGCAATGGAGCGTCCAATGAACCCCGCAACTCCGGTAACAAGAAAACGTGCCAATCCCTGCTCCTCTGAGGCCACAATGCGAGACAGCAATGCTCAACTACCGCAAGGCAAAGGATACTACTGCGTGCCGCCGAACACCGTGCTCGCTCCGCCGCCTCCTGGCTCTACAATCGACAACATGGCAACTGCAACAGAAAACCGGCTGGCCGAGCTCAAACTCCGAATGGCGACCCGCGAAGCCCATATCGGGATTATCGGGATGGGGTATGTGGGGCTTCCGCTGGCACTCCTTTTCAGCGGCGAACGCTTCCACGTGACGGGCTTCGATATAGCTCGCGACAAGGTGAGCAAGCTCAACGCCGGCGGCTCGTACATCGTCCGCATTCTGCCATCCGCCATTCAGCAGGCCCAGCAGACCGGCTTCCGCGCTACATCGGACTACTCCCAGATCGCCAAAATGGATGCGGTCATCATCTGCGTCCCGACGCCGCTCAACGAGCATCACGAACCCGACCTCAGCTACGTCACCGGCACCATCGAGTCCATTGCGCCCCATATTCATTCGGGACAGTTGATCGTCCTCGAAAGCACCACCTATCCGGGCACCACCGAAGAAATCGTGGTCCCGCTGCTTGAAGCCGGCAACCTCCAAGCTCTGAAAGTGACGCGCAACGCCGATCAGCCCGGCGTCTACGTAGCCTTCTCGCCCGAACGCGAAGACCCCGGCAACGACACCGTAGCACGGCACGATATTCCCAAGGTGGTTGGCGGCTGCAGCCCGCAGGCCACTGAGCTGGCCTCGGCTCTCTACGGTGCGATCTTTCGCCGCGTGGTTCCTGTCAGCAGCCCCTCGGTCGCAGAGATGACCAAGCTGCTTGAAAACATCTACCGCTGCGTCAACATCGCCCTGGTCAACGAGTTGAAACAGCTTTGCATGCGAATGGGCATCGACATCCACGAGGTCATCGACGCCGCCAAAACCAAGCCCTTCGGCTTCCAGGCATTTTATCCCGGCCCTGGCCTTGGCGGCCATTGCATTCCCATCGACCCCTTTTATCTCTCGTGGAAGGCCCGGGAATTCGACTTCCGCACCCGCTTCATCGAGCTCGCCGGCGCCGTCAACCGCGACATGCCCTACTTTGTGCTCGATCAGATCGCCGCCGGCCTCAATGAGCACTCCAAAGCCCTCAAGGGATCGAAGATGCTGGTCCTCGGCGTGGCCTACAAGCGCGACATCGACGATCTGCGCGAATCTCCGTCGCTGACCATCATTGAGCTGCTACGAGACAAAGGCGCCATCGTCGCCTACAACGACCCCTATTTCCCCTCCGTGGGCCACGGCCGCCATTACGACCTGAACATGATCAACACCCCGCTCGACAACCTCGGCCAGTACGACGCAGTGGTTATCGTCACCGACCACACCACCTACGACTACCGCGCCATCGTCGAGCAATCGCAGTTGGTCGTAGACACCCGAAACGCCACCAAAGGCATCGACTCACCCAACATCCTCCGCTGCTGAGAGAGAGTCCACGCAATCATCTACGAGAAAGCGGGGTTTCGACTCTCGCAGCGGAACTGCCCTCGGCTTGCCAACAATCGTTGCCGATCGGATAATGACACCATGAGCGCCGAAGCAGTGCAGTCCGACTTTGTGAGTCTTTACAACCGCGCCTTTGCGGAGTACCGCGCGCACGCCCTTTGGTACATGCGCCGGTTCGATGAGCCCACGGAGGCGGACGCACTGGCGGTGGCTCGCGCTCTTCGCATTGAAGGCGATCTCGCGGCTCGCCGCCTGGCCGAGCAGATCGAGCAAGCCTGCCATGCCGCTGACTAATCTGCAAATCGGCGTACTTCGGCTACTCGCCTCACATCGCGATCCGGGAAGCTTTGTTGCGGGATCGACCCCTCTCAATCGAAACACTCTCCGCTACTCTGGTGACATCGACGTCTTTCACGATCGCGAAGAGAGCGCGGCAGAAATCGCTGAGAGCGACGCAAAAGTTTTGGAGGCGGCAGGCTATCGCGTTACCTGGCTTCGCAGGCTTCCCGGAATCCACAGCGCGCAAATCGGTATGGGGGACGAGGCAACTCGCCTCGAATGGGTGGCCGACAGCGACTACCGCTTCTTCCCCGCCGTTCCGGATGAAGTTTTCGGATTCGTTTTGCACCCAGTCGACCTGGCCATGAACAAGGCCATGGCCGCTGCGGGACGGCGCGAGGTGCGCGATATCGTCGACCTGGTAATGATCCATGAAACCGTCCTGCCACTCGGCGCGATTGTGTGGGCCGCGGTCGATAAATCACCGGGCTTTACCCCCGAAGGCCTTATCGCCGAGATCCGTCGCAATGCCCGCCATTCAGCCGCCGACTGGAAGGCGCTCATATCTGCGGAACCCATCGATCCAACCAGCGTCCTCGCCCGTCTGCGTGTTGCTCTCGATGAGGCCGAAGCCTTCGCTTCCCGCATGCCCACCGAAAAGGCCGGACTCCTGTTTCTCGAAAACGGCCGCGTTGTCCAGCCGGACCCCGACCGCCTGGATCGTTACCAGACTCATGCGGGGCAACGGCGCGGCCATTGGCCCGCCAGCGCCGATATTGGCTCCGCCATGCTGGAAAAATACAACCAGAAACCAAGCCAGTAGCTATCATTTGACCTCAGGTCCCCATGCAGATTGACATGCAAGGCCTTTGCCCCCTGCTCGCCGTCTACGATATGCCGACCTCGCTTCGCTTTTATCGCGACTTGCTTGGATTCGAAATCCACATGAGATCCGATCCCGAGCCCGACGGCCACATTGACTGGGTCTGGCTCCGCCGCAACGACGCCAACCTCATGCTCAACACCATGTTCGAGCGCACCCACCGCCCGCCCCAGCCCGATCCTGCCCGCATCGCCATGCACGGCGACACACAGATCTACATCGGATGCCAGGACGTCGACGCGGCCGCCCAATACCTCCAGGCCGCCGGCATAGCAGTCAAGGGGCCCATAGTCCGCCCATTTGGCATGAAGCAGCTCTTCTTTCGCGACCCCGACAACTACGAACTCTGCCTCCAATGGCGTGCCTGAACAATCATCATTCTGGGCCTGAACAGATCGCGCGAGCCAATGCCAGCTCAGCTGCGATCTCGCTGCCCCTGAATCTAGTCTCGGCGTTGCGAAGTTTCGCGATCACCGCCGAGGACCTGGCCCATTCCTGCAATTGCATGTACTGTGCTTCCCGACCCTTCCAGAAGGCGTTCCATCCCGTGCGACCCTCGCGCAAGATAGCGCTGGTCCGCAAAAACGAGGACAGCGCAAGTATGGCCGATTGACGCTCATCCTCGATCCATTCGCGCAGATAGGGTCCGAGGGCTTCTTCGCATTGACCGATCGAGCATATCCAGCATTCGACGTCAGCATAGCTGTCATCAAGCGGTGGATCGTTGAGTACACCTTTCCACACAGCATGAAGAAACGATTCCACCGCGTTTTGTTCAGCCTTGGGCCATGTCCGCAAATCTCCATGGCGAAGTTTGCCGAATTGAATCTCCGTGTCTATTAGCTACGATGAAGGATCCGGAAGATTCGCAACGAGATCGAATATTCTTGGCAGGAAGTGTTTGAACACATCCAGGTCGCCCCACACGTTGAGCGCATCGACCGCATAGTCACGCAGATGTTCCAGGTGAAGCTCTCGAAGCGGCTGAGCATGAACCTTTAATTCCTCCTCAAAGGAATGGCAATGCATACAGGGATCTGTAAACTTCGGCAGCGGGTACCCTGCGAATGCCGAGTAAAACCCTTCTATTGCCTGATCGAGATTGTTTGCGTAAGCCATTGTGGAGATTATCTCCTAAAATCATTTGCGGTCTAGGAACCATTCCTTTTGGGCTTCATCCAGCCCCGCGACAACCCGGCGGCAAATCCTGTATCGTTGCCCTGTAATCGCGCTGCTCGTTTATGCTACTTTCTTTCCCAACCCTGGCTGAACCCGAGCACTTCTCCCTCATCGAGAAGCTGCTAATCGCCGCCCTGATCATCGCCTCCGCCTACCTCTTCTGGCGTCGTTTCGGCGTTGTCCTGCACAAAATCCTGCAATCGAAGAAAGACCCCGCCTTCCATCTCTTCCCCATCGGCAAGCGCGTCTGGGATTTCTTCTGGGAAGTCCTCTGCCAGGCCAAAGTGGTCCGCGAGCGCCCGCTTCCCGGCCTGGCCCACGCCTTCGTCTTCTGGGGATTCTGCGCCTTCGCCCTCGTTACCCTGAACCACTTCGCCGTCGGACTCGGCATCGGCTTTCTCTCGCCCACCGGCATCTTCGGCCGCTTCTACTTCTACTTCGCAGCGGCATTCGCATTCACCTGCGCCGTCGGCATTCTCGGCCTTTTAATCCGCCGATTTCTCGTCCGTCCCAAGTGGCTCGGGGACAAGCTCTCCTGGGAATCAGGCTTCATCGCCCTGCTGATCTTCGTCCTGATGGCCACCTACCTGGCCGCCTTCTTCGTTGCCGACACTGACTCCGCCGCCCGCGTCCTCTGGTGGACCCATTCGCTGTCCATCCTCATCTTTCTGCCGCTCATTCCGCACACCAAGCACCTGCACCTGATCCTCAGCCCCGCCACCATCTTTCTTTCCCGCGGCGGCTTCAGCCAGATCCCTCCGCTCGCCGGCGATGAAGACTTCGGCCTGGTCGCCGGAGCCGACCTCACGCAACTGGTCAGCCTTCAGGCCTACTCCTGCGTTGAATGCGGCCGTTGCACCGAGCACTGCCCCGCCGCCAACACCGGCAAGCTACTCAACCCCAAGGAAATCATCCTCGGCGTCCGCGCCTATCTCAACGATCTCGGCCCCGCCTCCGACCAGCCGCTCCTCGGCAAATACAATTCCCAGGAAGCCGTCTTCCAGTGCACCACCTGCGGCGCATGCGAGTTCCAATGCCCCGTCGGCATCGAGCACGTCCCCATCATCGTTGGCCTCCGCCGCGGCGCAGTCAACACCGGCGAGTGGGAAGATAACCACGGCAGCAAGCTCTTCCTCGCCCTTGAACGCGGCAGCAACGCTCTCGGCCTAAACCCCGCCGAGCGCGACAAATTCATTGCCAAGCAGGAACTGCCCATCTTCGACGGCACGCAGGAATATTGCCTGTGGCTTGGCTGCATGGGCGGATACGACCCCAAAGGCCGCGAGATCGTGGCCGACTTCGCCCGCGTGATGAATTACCTCGGCACCAGCTACGGCGTCCTGCGCAAGGAAAAGTGCACCGGCGACCCCGTCCGCCGCCTTGGCAACGACCTGGTCTTTCAGCAACTCGCCGAAGCCAACCTCGAAGCCCTCACCCAAAACAAGGTCAAGAAGATCGTCTCCATCTGCCCCCACTGCGTCCGCACCATCCAGGAAGACTGGAAGGAGTACGGCACGCCCCCTGAAATCGAGCACCACAGCGAATTCCTCGCCCGCTTCGCCCACAAGCTGCCCAAGCCCGATTCAACCGGTCCAGCCTCAGTTCCAGAGAAGATCGTCTTCCACGACCCCTGCTATCTCGGCCGCTATCGCAATGTCTACGACCA
>PLPU01000214.1:0-20322 GCA_003159975.1 Acidobacteriaceae bacterium | reverse complement strand
AGCCACCGGAGCCACGACAGTCGCCGGCGCCTGCCCCTTCTGCAACACCATGTTCCGCGATGCCCTGGCAGCCACCGGCGAAGGCGCGCCGCAACTGTTGGACATTGCTCAGATAGCCGCCCGCACTTTGCCCCTTAGCAACCCAAATCAGCCCGCGCAACCCGCGGCGGAGTTGACCGTGCCTGCCAACGGCCCCAAACTCACCCGGCCGCAGGGGGCGCATTGCTCCTATAGCGGCGCCATCTCCACGCCCGCCCTCTCACCAGGCGCGGTCGAAACCATCCAGAAAGCTGCCGACGCGTCCGGCCTCTCGATTGAGATCGGGAACAACTACATTGAATTCGAATTCGAAGGCCGAGACTCCAACCAATTCGTAGTCGATTTCCTCAGAACTCTGGCTCAAGCCGTCGGAACAGCCTCCGGCGAATTCCGCTGCGAGGTCAAAGTCGACAAGGAAGATCCGCTCTACGAGTTCTTCAGTATCCGCGACTCCAGGCTCATCCGCCAGCGCGGCCTCATCGTCCGCGAACCCGAAGAAGACATCACCGCAGGAGAACCCTCCTCGTAGCCAGTGGCTGACACAAACCAAGCTTTCACAGAACCCACAACGCAACCAAACGGAGCAGTGCGCAAGTGCAATACGAAGAAGTTCATCCACAATCACAAGCCGACCTTGTCGAAGCGCTTGGTAGTAAAGACTCCGAGCAAATAAGGTCCGCCCTTTACAGCGCCGCATGGTATGAAGAAGACTGGCGATGGGCACAGGAGAATTGCCTCGTCTTCTTGCGGCATGAAGACCCTCTCGTTCGCTGGGCGGCAGCACTTTCCCTTGGCTACATCGCTGTGTTTCAAAAGCACCTTGACTTGGACCGTGTATTGCCGGCCCTGCATGAAGCCCATGCTGACCCTGCAATACAATCCACCGTCGGCGACAGTCTCGAAATGATTAAGCAGCACATCAAGACACAATGATGTGCCCGAAATAATCATCTTCAACAAAACCCCTGATCGAGGTTGTGATTCGCCAAAAGCGACGAAAAGAACTCGCTCAATCATTTCCCAAGAATAGCCGGAACGTATCTTCGCTGGTTGGTCGCTTGACCTAACCCCAACAGCTTAAGATGAACGAAGGTTTTTACTATGAAGATCATCGTAGCCATCAAACAAGTTCCAGATCGCGATGCACAGGTTCGCATCGACGCTCACGCCAAGTGGATTGAAGAATCCGACCTCCAATACGCCCTCAATGAGTCCGACGCCTATGCCCTTGAAGAGGCCCTCCAGCTCAAGGAAAAGCACGGCGGCGAAGTGGTTGTTGTCAGTGCCGGCCCCGAACGAGTCGGCCAGACCATCCGCGAAGCCCTCGCCAAGGGCGCAGACCGCGCCATCCACATCGACTGCGACGACCTCGGTTCCCGCGACGCTCTTGGTGTTGCCCGCCTCCTGGCCGCCGCCGTCGAACCCGAAAGCCCCGACCTGCTCCTCACCGGCCTGCAGTCTGAAGACCTCGGCCTCGGCCAAACCGGCGTCATCGTCGCCGAACTCCTCAACCTGCCCCACGCGACGCTGATCCTGCACGTCGAAAAAACCGACTCCGGCCTCACAGTAAAGCGAGAACTAGAAGAAGGCTGGTTTCAGACCATCGAACTGCCCACCCCCGCCGTCCTAACCATCCAGTCCGGCGGCAACAAGCTCCGCTACGCCACGCTGATGGGCATCAAGCGCGCCAAGACCAAGGAAGTCCGCCGCGTAACGGCTGCCGAACTCGGCGTCGAAGCCGCGCCAGTTGTCCTGCTCGATCGCGTTGCGCTGCCGCAAAAACAAAAATCAACCCAGATCCTGCCCGGCACACCGAAAGAAGCCGCGGCAGCCCTGGTTGAAAAGCTGAAATTCGAGGTGCGCGTCCTATGAGCGGCGTCCTGGTCATCTTTGAAGATCGTGCCGGCAAAATCAGCCGCATCAGTTGGGAAGCCGTCGCCGCCGGCCATAAGCTCGCCGCTTCGCTGGGCCTCCCAGTCACCGCGGCCGTCATCGGCGCGGCCACAGAATCCCTCGCCGCCGAAACCGCCTCCAAAATCACCGGCAAGGTCATCCGTGTCGAGCATCCGCTCCTCGGCCAGTATACGGCAGACGGATTCACCATCGCTCTGCACCAACTCATCCAAAGCGAGAGTCCAGCGTACGTAGTCTTTCCCCACACCTACCAGGTCCGCGACTACGCCCCCGCCCTCGCCGCACGCCTCAACGAAGTCCTCATCAGCGACGTCATTTCTATAGCGGACGGCCCCGTCTTCACCCGTCAACTCCTCCAGGGCCGCCTCAGCGGCAACTACCGGCACACCGGCAGCGGTCCCTGCCTCGTCTCCGTCCAGGCCGGAGCCTTCCGCGCTGACGCCGCAGCCACCGGCTCCGCCGAAATCAGCGTCTTCACGCCCACCATCGAGCCAGCCCAAATCCGCACCAAGCCCGGCGAACCCTTCCGCGGCAGCTCGCAGACAATCGACCTCGGCTCCGCCCAACTCATCGTCAGCGTCGGCCGCGGCATCAAGGAAGCCGAAAACATCCCCCTCGTGCAGGCCCTCGCCACGGCCCTCGGCGCGGAACTTGCCGCCTCGCGCCCCATCTGCGACAACGGATGGCTGCCCATGGAGCGCCAGGTCGGCAGCTCCGGCCAATCCGTCGCGCCCAAGCTCTATCTCGCCGTCGGCATCTCCGGCGCCATCCAGCACCTGGTCGGCATGAAAGCCTCGCAGTGCGTCGTCGCCATCAACAAAGACCCCGACGCCCCCATCTTCGAAATCGCCGACTACGGCATCGTCGGCGACCTGTTCGAAGTAGTCCCCGCGCTAACGGAGGCAATCAAAGCAGCGAAGCAGTAGACAGCTCTCCATGCGTCCCTCCCGGCCCGCCGACGGGGACCGCGGAACTGTGCAATCATCGAGTCCGAGGCGCTGCCTTCGATGACCAACCCCGTAACCGGCCTTTGGATCCGATTGCCCCTCGTGCTTCGCGCCGTCGTCTCCGGCATTCTTATCGCTCTTGTTGCCGCGAATGTGTGGCCGCTCCTGCTGCGGCATCTTGGAGTGCCGCTGGCTGCGATTTCCGAGGCTGCGTTTCTCACCCTTTACGTATGGTGGGCCGCTGGAGGAGGTTCCCCGCGCTCCACGCAAACCGCGCGCGCCTTATCGTTCCGCAGCGGCCCGCTGTCGAGTCGGCAATGGTTTTGGGGCCTGGTTGCCGCCATTTTCTTCGCGGTCACTGTTCATGTTTCCATGGTCGTCTTGTTCCGTCTGGTGCCTTTCCCGGCAGCAGATTTCCGGCTCGGATATGATTTCTCCTTTATTCCCACGCTTCCTCTCCGATGGCTGGCGGCCGTGATTTCCGCAATTTCGGCGGGAGTCTGCGAGGAAACCGGCTTTCGCGGGTATATGCAGCGCCCCCTCGAAACGCGCTATGGCGCGACGCCGGCCATTCTGATTTCTTCGTTTTTCTTTATGTCTG
This sequence comes from Acidobacteriaceae bacterium, assembly GCA_003159975.1. Lineage (GTDB taxonomy): Bacteria > Acidobacteriota > Terriglobia > Terriglobales > Acidobacteriaceae > Telmatobacter. The sequence continues at coordinate 16,821 of PLPU01000214.1, read as the reverse complement.
TGCATTTAACCAAAGGATGGTCCACGGCCGGAATGGTACCGATCGTGTTCGGCGCAGGTGTACTGCTTGGAATGCTGGCCCGATCTTCGCAATCGCTGATTCCTTGCATCCTGGGCCATACCATGATGGACATCGGCCTGTTCGCCTACTGGTGGACAGGCATCGCCGGAACCTTTACCGCGCTGCCGATTGGCCAGACTGGACTCGACGGGCCTTCTTCCTCGCATGCGTCGCGCTGGCTGGCTCCCTCGCGCTCGTGTTCCTCTCCATATCCCGGCTACGCGCCATCGCAAAGCAACCCATCGTCCAAGCCATCTAGCCGGCATCTGGAAATGTCTTCGCCCACGCGAGCGCGGCATTTGCGCCCCTACACCCCCACGCGCTATCGTTCGTTGTTCCCCGCACCCGAGCAATCGACCGAGGCCAACCGCCCATGCTTCTTCCGGAAACCTACGAATTCGCACTCTTCCTGATGATCCTCACCATGTTCTGTTGGGGATCATGGGCCAACACCCTCAAGCTCTGCCCCGGCTACCGCTTCCAGCTTTTCTACTGGGACTACGCCATCGGCCTGCTGCTAGCAACCGTCGTCTGGGGATTCACCGCCGGCAGCCTCGGCCATGCAGGCCCGCCTTTCCTTGATGCAGTGGCCCACACGTCGTCCCACGCCATCCTGTTTGCCCTGGCCGGAGGCGTGGTCTTCAACGTAGCCAACCTGCTGCTGGTCGCCGCCATCGACGTCGCCGGCCTCGCCGTCGCCTTCCCTGTCGGCATCGGCCTGGCGCTGGTCATCGGCGCAGTCGCCAGCTATCTCCTCAACCCCGCAGCCAATCCCCTGCTGCTCTTTGGCGGAGTCGCCCTGGTCACCGTCGCCATCGTGCTCGACGCCGCCGCCTACCGCAAGCGCGAATCTACTGCAAAAGCCACCACCACCCGCGGCATTGTCCTCTCGCTGATAGCCGGCGTGCTCATGGGCGGCTGGTACCCCATCGCAACGCGCGATCTAGCCAGCAATGCCGCCCCCGGCCCCTATGCCATTGCGTTCTTCTTCGGCATCGGCGTTCTCCTCTCCACCATTCCCGCCAACCTGCTGTTGATGGCCAAGCCGCTCGATGGCAAACCCCCTGTCGACGGCTCGGGCTACTGGCGAGCTCCATTCGGCTGGCACCTGGCCGGCCTTTTTGGCGGCGCAGTCTGGTGCGTCGGCGCGGTCGCCAATTTTGTGGCCTCGGTCGCGCACCTGGCCAAACCCATCGGCCCGGCCGTCTCCTACTCCATCGGCCAGGGAGCCACCATGATCTCCGCTTGCTGGGGCATTTTCGTCTGGCGTGAATTTGCCGGCGCACCACGAGCGGCCAGGGTTCTGCTCCTCTTCATGTTCATCTTCTTTCTGGCCGGACTCAGCGCCGTCGCGCTGGCTCCGCTCTACTAACTTCGAGGCCTTTTCATGAGCACTTCCCAAAAGCCCATCGTCGTCGTCGGCAGTGTCACCATGGACATGGTGACCCGCACCCCGCAGATTCCCCGCATCGGCCAGACTGTGATCGGCACCGGCTTTGAAACCACCCCCGGCGGCAAGGGCGCCAACCAGGCCGTTGCCGCAGCGCGCCTCGGCTATCCCGTCCACATGGTCGGCAAAGTGGGTGACGACGCATACGGCCCGGCCTTGCTCAAAAACCTGGCCGCCGCGGGCGTCAACACCTCCGCAATGGAGACCACCGCCGGCCCCTCCGGCCTTGCCCCCATCTTTCTCTCCGAAGCCGGCGAGAACAGCATTGTCGTCGTCCCCGGCGCCAACGGCCATGTTGACGGTGCCGACGTCGATCGCCACGCAGTTCTGATTCGCTCCGCGGGCATGGTTCTCTGCCAGTTCGAAATCCCCATGGCAACCATCAGCCACACCTTCGCCCTCTGCGCCGAAGCCGGCGTTCCCGTCATGCTTGATCCCGCGCCCGCCGCGCCGCTGCCCGACGAAATCTGGAGCCGGGTAGCCTGGTTCACTCCCAACGAAACCGAAGCCGCCTTTTATCTGAACGGCGATTCGAAGCCCGAAGATGCCGCGCAGCACCTGCTTGCCAAAGGTCTCCGGGGCGTAGTCCTCAAGCGCGGCGCTGAGGGAGCCTACGTTGCCGTCGCCGGCGGAAAAGCAGCGTGGGTCAAGCCCTTCAAAGTCGAAGCCGTCAATACCGTAGGCGCGGGTGACTGCTTCAACGGAGCTTTTGCCGTCGCGCTTCTTGAAAACAAAGACCCATGGGAGGCCGCGCGCTTTGCCAGCGCCGCCGCAGCAATCTCCGTCACTCGCACCGGTGCCCAGGAATCCATGCCCACCCGAGCCCAGGTGGATGCCTTCCTCATCCAACATTCGTAAAACTCTTCTCGACAAAAGAAATACTGAATCGACGAACAGGGAGAATCGGGCACCATGCTCCACAAACTTTGCCTTGGAATTCTAGTGGGAGCAATCTCCCTCGCCGCTGCGGCGCAAGACACTCAATACCCAGCACGCGGCCAGCAGATTCCGCCGCCGGATTGCCTCAACCTCCACTACGCCTGGGAAGGCATTCTGCAAGCCGGCTGTGCTCCCTTCACCCACGAGCGCTGGCTCCACGACATCCAGCATTGGCGCTCTGAACGCCACATCCGCACCGGCTACGATTCCTCCCGCTACCAGCTGCCTGCCCTCCAATGGACCCAGTCCAGCTTTATCCAGCCTCAAATGATGGTTCAGGATCGATACTTTTACGATCCCGTCGCCGGCCGCTACACCGTCGACCGTTACATCGACGACCTCGACAAACGCTATGGCGGCATCGATGCCGTGCTGGCCTGGGCAACCTATCCCAACTTGGGGATAGACGACCGCAACCAGCTTGAAATGGTCGAGTCCATGCCCGGCGGCGTCGAGGGCGTCCGCCAGATGGTCGCCGACTTCCATCGCCGCGGCGTCCGCGTTCTCTTTCCCATGATGATGTGGGATGAAGGCACGCACCCGCCCTCATCCCCACCCTCCTCTGAGCCCGGTGACGACCTTTGGCCCGACGCCATCGCCAATCTGATGAAGGAGATCGACGCCGACGGCATCAACGGCGACACGCAGCAGGGTGTCCCGTTGGAATTCTCCCTGGCGTCTGAAAAGATCGGACACCCTCTGGCATTCGAGCCCGAAGACAGCCCAAGCGACGAAGCCCTCGCCTGGAATGTGATGACCTGGGGCCAGTACAGCTTTCCCTTCATCCCCATGGTCGACCGCTTCAAGTGGCTTGAAACCCGCCACATGGTCAACATAAGCGACCGCTGGAACCCCGACAAGACCAACGACCTCCAATTCGCCTTCTTCAACGGAGTGGGCTGGGAGAGTTGGGAAAACGTGTGGGGCATCTGGGTCGGCATCGCCCCGCGCGACGCCGAAGCCACCCGCCGCGTTGCGAACCTCTCACGCGCCATTGCGCCGTTCCTCGTCAGCCCCGACTGGGAGCCCCTCTATCCCATGCACAGCTACGGCGTATACGCCAGTCGCTGGCCGCTCGGGCAGGAAACGGTCTGGACGATCGTCAACCGCAATGCCTACGAGATCAACGGACGCCAGATGGATGTACCGCTCAAGCCAGGCATGCGCTACTTCGACCTCTATCATGGCGTCGAGTTGAAGCCCGATACCACCGGCCCCGTCGCCATGCTTAGCTTCCCCATCGAGGCCAATGGCTACGGCGCAATTCTGGCCACGCCCGGCGAGCCCAGCGATGCAATCAAGGCCTTAATCAGCCGCATGTCCACAATGACCAAAGAACCGCTCGCGGAGTTCTCGCATCAGTCGGGAATCCTGCCGCAAACCATCGTCGACATCCCACCCACAGCGCCCGCGGCGGAAGCACCAGCCGGAATGGTCAAAATCCCCGGAGGAACCTTCGATTTCAGAGTCAGCGGCACAGAAATAGAGGGCGGCGGAAACGTTGGCGTCGACGTTCAGTACCCATGGGAAGATTCCCCGCGCCGCTTCCACGAACACACGATGGAGATCAAGACCTTCTTCATCGACAAATTTCCGGTCACCAACGCGCAGTTCAAGCAGTTCCTCGATGCCGCGCACTACGCGCCCCGCGACGCAATCAACTTTTTGCGCGACTGGAAAAATGGCGGCTTTCCCCAAGGCTGGGATAATCGCCCCGTCACATGGGTCTCTCTTGAGGATGCTCGCGCCTATGCACATTGGGCCGACAAGCGCCTGCCCCATGAGTGGGAGTGGCAAATTGCCGCGCAGGGCACGGATAGCCGCGCATTTCCCTGGGGCAACTACTGGCAGCCCGAAAACGTCCCCACCCCCGCCACGGGCCGCGCCATGCCCGGCCCCGATCCAGTCGACGCCCATTCCGCCGGCGCTAGCCCCTACGGTGTCATGGACCTCGTCGGCAACGTCTGGCAGTGGACCGACGAATTCGACGACGAACACACCCGCGCCGCCATTCTTCGCGGCGGGGAGTATTACCAGCCGCAAGGCTCCATCTGGTACTTCCCCCAGGCCTGGCGCAACGACGAGCACAGCAAGCTTCTGTTGATGGCGCCCGGCTACGACCGCTCCGGCGGCATCGGATTCCGCTGCGTCAAAGACGCAGAATAAAGGCGTCTAAAGTTGGGCGGAACAGGCGCCAGCCGATCACCGTTGGCCCTGCTCCCTAATCCCTATTCCCTGTTCTCTGTTTCTCTACCACCACTCCATCAAACGGCCCGATCCGACCTTCACGCTGCTTGCGGGCTTCGCCGTGCGAATCAGCAGCAGCGGAATCTGCACCAGTTTCACTAGCTTCTCCGCAATCGACCCGAAAACCAGCGGATGCCATCCCGTCGTGCCGTGCGTTGACACTACGATCAGATCGATGTGCTCGCGCTCAATCACATCCAGGATGCTGCCCGCGATGTCGTTATCGACCTCAACACTCGATTTCGCCTTGATCCCTTTGACCCCGAGACCGGCTACGGATACTTGAAAGTCCGCCTCCGCCTGCTTCTTCGCTTCCTCTACGTTTCCAATCTCAGGCACAACATGCACAAGGTAGATCTCGGCATGAAAGTGCTGGGCAAGCACTGTCGCATGCTCAAGCGCTTCGTGAGACGACGAACTGAAGTCGATCGGCAAAAGAATTTTGGCGGGAATTGTACTGAATGAGAATACTTCCGGCATTACACTCTCCTCGCCGCAACCCACACGGGCGCGGCCGTTTATTTTCCGCTGATAATCATAACAAGACGGCACTTAGCCCAACCGGTGACAGTCAGCACACGTATTCAAGCCGTTCAGACACCAGCGTTCAAGGCGCGGAGGGGCTGCGATCTCCTGCCATTGCCGCGGACTCACGCCTGATGAGCCCAACAGGGACCGGACGAAATGCGCCCGGCGCAACGATACCGCGATCCAGCCCCGAAGTCGAACGGATCATCGAACCATTCATTCTCACGGTTTCCATTCCAACGCTGGCTTTCCCCCGCCACAGAGGGTTTGCTCGCGCACGCGCCCTGAACATCAGAACAGGCGCAAGGCGCAGCCCGGCAGACAGCGGCTGAGTTGGCTTAAGGTGTCTCATTGAGAGAAACAGAGCTTTGGCCGTCGACGCCATCACGCACAGGTCGCGCCACCCATTTGCGTTTTGAATATAGGCCTCGGAAATGCGCAGCTTATCCGGCGTCACCACCCTCTTGAAATAGCGAAAAGCCTCAGGAACCAGTGCCAGCATCTCCGCCTCCCGGCAATACTTTACCGTTGCCGGGTCCGTCAGGCCAGGACGCACTTTTAGTAAGGTCGCATAGGCCCAATTGAACTCAACCGCCAGCTCCGGCACAACCGGACGCGGACCAACCAGGCTCATCTCCCCGCGCAGCACATTCCACAACTGCGGCAGCTCATCGAGCTTGAACCAGCGCAGCCAGCGCCCCACGCGCGTTATGCGCGGATCGGCTCCCAGCGTGTAGGCCGGGCCATCGCCCCCCTCCCTCATGGTTCGAAGCTTAAAAAGCTGAAATCGCTTGAAATTCCTGCCCATACGCTCCTGACAAAACAGGATCGATCCTTTGGAATCCAATTTAATGAGCAGTGCGGCAACTGCCAGAGCCGGCAGCGCACACATCAGCACCAATCCTGCGAGTGCAATATCCAGACTGCGTTTGAGCACGAGCCCCCCAAGGCAAAAGGACTTGCGCGTTCCGAACCGAAACCGGAATCGGAAACGCTTCGGGGAAACGTGCTCGGCGGTTTCGTGCGTTACACGGAGAATCTAATTGAGGGCTTTCCACAGCCCAGGATCATCCGCTTCCACTCTCCACCTTCGCCGCGTCCCCTCATGACAACGCAGTTGGATCGCCGATTTGACCGGCAGCCCGTTAGAGAAAGTTGAACTTCAGTACCATCAGGAAACGCCATTCATCAGGGACCGTCTGTGCGTGCAATCACAATCGAGCACAATTCCGGATTTCCTGACGCGGCGATCCCATAACGGGAATCAACTTACGTCGCCGCTGCCATCCCCGCCGACACCTGCGCGCGGTTCCAGCGCTCGCCTCCTACTCCATTGACACCCAAGATAATGGCGGGCCTCCATCCATTCCGCAGCCTTATCGCGGAATGGGTGGGAACCAATTAGACCCGTGCGAGCGAATAGCGAGCGTCAGCCGCACCGCAGGTGGTGGAATGGGTGGGAAGCGACAAAGCCAGCGCGAGCGTCCCGCAAGCGTCTGTCGCACCGCAGGTGGTTACCCTACCAGTGCAAATTCCCTGATCGTCTCGCTGCGCACGGTAAGCCTTTCCACAAGCTCGGTCCGCACCTCGTACCCGCGCCCCGGAGTCGTCGGAATCATGATCTCGCCCGTCGGCAACACGGTGATTTCCGGGTCCACAATATCCTCGCGCCAATACCGCGCCGACGCCGATACATCTCCCGGCAGCGTAAAGTTCTCCAGCGTCGACAGCGCAATGTTGTGCGACCGCCCAATCCCCGACTCCAGCATCCCGCCGCACCACACCGGAATCCCCCGTTCGTGCGCCGCGTTATGCACCGCAATCGCCTCGGAGAACCCGCCCACGCGTCCCAGCTTGATGTTGATAATCTTGCAGCTCTCCATCTCGATAGCCGCCAGCGCGTCGCGCCGGTTGCGAATCGATTCATCCAGGCAAATCGGCGTGTCCAGACGCTTCTGCAGCATCGAGTGATAATAAAAATCGTCGTGCCACAGCGGCTGTTCGATCATCAGCAGATCGAAGGCGTCAAACGTCACCAGGTGATCCGCATCCTTGAGCTTGTACGCCGAATTGGCGTCGCAGCTCAGCGTAATCCCCGGCCAGCGGTTTCGCACCTTCTCGAAGACCTCGACGTCCCAGCCCGGCTTGCATTTCAGCTTGATGCGCTGGTAGCCGGCAGCCAGCTCCTTCTCGATGTTCGCCAGCAACTCCGGAATCGTCGCTTGAATCCCCAGCGACACGCCGCACGGAATGATTTCGCGCACCCCACCCAGCAACCGCGAAAGCGAAATGCCTTCGCGCTGTGCTTCCAGATCCCAGATTGCGTTCTCGAGCGTCGCCTTGGCCATGCGATTGCCGCGTACCTGCTTGAAGATCCGCGGGCAGTCCCCGCCGTGATCCGGCGTCTCCGCAGCCAGCATCGGACCCAGTTCGTTGACAATCGCAGCCCAGGCGCTGTCGGTCGATTCGCCTGAAAAAAACGGCCGCTCGCCGGCCGTGCACTCGCCCCACCCAGTCAGTCCCTCTGACCGTATCTCGGCCAGAAGAATCCTTCGGTTGCGGGTTACGCCAAAGCTGGTTTCAAACGGACGCACCAGGGGAAGGTGCAGTTCACGAAGAATGATTGCATCGATTTTCATAGATTTTTACGATCCTTAGTCTTGACGATCCTTGGATGAGAGCGTTCCCAGTTCAAAGACTCCATTTCCTTCCGCGTCCCGGACGAAGCCAACCACTGCCAGCCCCCGGGAAAATGCATCGAGAAACTTCTTCCGATTCTCTAACTGAACACCAAGCGCTCGTTCCCGGTCCGCTTCCGAAGCCTTCCACTCGTAAATCGCAGCCGGGACCAGAATTCGTTCTTCTATGACCTCTGCGGCTGCATGCCGTCCCTCAAGAATTGCTTCAACCCTCGGCGAATCCAGTTCCCATTCCGCCAAAAGACGATCCGTTGGAAGCCCAGCCTGCAGTCGAGATGAGGATACACCATAGAAATTAACCCGATAACAATAAACTAGAGCTCCCAGCTTGTGGATATTCAAAAATGCGTTCTTGATCTCCAGCGGATCGAAAGTCCATTCCATGTGCCGTATGCCCCGCGAAAGCGCGTCCAGCCGCTGCTCCCGCTTCAATCGCGCGCCCAGGCCCCTGTTCCGGTAACCTTCCCTCACTGCAAGCATGTGCGAATGCAGATAAGGCCGCGGTCCGTCTTTGCCGGCCTTGAATCCGGGCAAAGAAAACGCAAACGCCACCAGCGATTCCGGGCCGCCCTGTGCCGATGCCCCAGCAATCTCAGTATCGAAGGCACCAATTACCTGGCCGCCGATCTTCTGCGCAACCAGAAACGCCCTGCGCGGAATCACGTCGGCCTCATCGTAACCCCATGTCTCCACTTCGAGATCGACGCAGGCCTGCAACTCATCAAAACCCGAGCAGGGTCGAATCACAATCATGCCCGCCCCCCAATTGCGAAGAAGCTCTTCCGGGCGGTAGGCAGGGGATTTATCCCCGGTATTAAGCGCATCGAATCAAGATGGGCTTTAGCCCCTGAGGAATGCCTTTCGAGAAACTCGTTCACGCTCCCTCCACCGATTTTGACTGCTTTGCCAACCTCGCCTTGGCCGCAACCCATAGCGCCTCCAACTCCGCCGGCAAAAGCTCTTCCAACGGCCTAGCCGAGCCCGCTTCCATCTCCCTGAACCGGTCCCGAAACCGCCGGTTACACCCGCGCAGCGCCATCTCCGCATCNNCAGCCTCAGCCTCCAGTTCCGCCGTCTCCTCCGCCAGCTTGGGCAGCAGATCGCGCCAATCCGGCCAATCGAATCCCGCCTTCGCCGCCTTCGCTCCAAGCTTCGCCGCCTCAGCCAGCGCCGGCATCGCCCGCTGCACTGAATCCAACCTGGACCCCGAAGGCGCCCAAGCTGCATGCCGTGCCTCTGCCTGCTGCTCTGCCTTTTTGATCTCTTCCCAATTCCGCAGCACCGCTGCCGAAGAACCCTCCACCGCCGCATCCACGTCCGCGCGATTGCCCGCCGCCCGCGAAGCCTCCTCGCCAAACACATGCGGATGCCGCCGAACCAATTTGTTGTTCAGATGACCCAGCACATCGGTGATCGTGAAGTGCCCCTCGTTCGCCGCCATCTCCGCATAAAACAGCACCTGCAGCAGCAGATCGCCCAACTCCTCGGCCAAATGCGGAAAGTCGCGGCGCTCAATGGCGTCAAAAACCTCATAGGTTTCTTCCAGCGTGTGTTTTCTGATGGAGTCAAAGGATTGTTCGCGGTCCCACGGGCAACCGTCCAGCCCCCGCAGCCGCGCCATGATGCGCACCGACTGCTCAAACGACGCCGCCGCCCGAGCCGCATTGGTCACGGTAGTCGCATCGGCAGCATGTGCGGGGCAGCTTTCAGACGGAACGTCCATGCCCCTACAGTTTACTCCGACAGCTTCGCGATCTCCAGCACGGCAAACGCAACCCGCCGGATGCCCCAGCTCTCGCTTTTGGGGCCTGAGAATGTAATCACGCCGCGCTCCACCGGTCGCCTCGACGTATACTCAACCTCGCGCATGATTCGCATTCTTGGAACGATATTCGCGGGCCTCTTCGGCCTCGCCTTCGGCAGCTTTCTCAACGTGTGCCTGAGCCGCTGGCCCGAGGGCGAAAGCATCGTCCACCCGCATTCCCACTGCCGAACTTGCGATCACACGCTAAGTTGGTGGGAGAACATCCCGCTAGCAAGCTGGCTCTTCCTCCGCGGCCGCTGCCGCAACTGCCACGCCTCAATCGGCTGGCGCTATCCGCTAGTGGAGTTGGCTGTAGGGGTATTGTGGGCCGCTGTTGCGTGGCGATCCTACATTGCGTTCTTTCCTCTTGAATTCGCTCTCGGAATGATGTCTCTCATGTGGGCGCTCGTTTGCCTCGCCGCCCTTGACGCTGAGCGTCTTTGGCTCCCAGACGCCATCACTTTGCCAGGAATAATTGTGGGATTTGGTTGGTGGTTCCTCCAGGGAGAACAGGTCGGCTGGGCGCTGAACATTCCCGGAACACTTCGAGAAGACGTCATGTCGGCCGGCAAAAGGCTGCTCGAAATCCTAGCCGCCGCCGCCCTAATCCTCCTCATCCGCTGGCTCTACAAGCTAATCCGCCACCGCGAAGGCATCGGCCTCGGCGACGCCAAGCTGATGGCCATGTTGGCCGCCTGGCTAGGCCTGCCCGGCGCCTTGCTAGCCTTCGCCCTCGGCGTCGTCATCGGAACCGTCGTTGCCCTGGCCGTCCTCGTCAGTCCATCACTTCGAAGGGACCCTTCAGCGCACACAGATTCAACCCTCTGGTCCGCCAGCAAGCTGCCCCTCGGCACATTCCTCTGCATCGGTGGAATCATCGCCAGCCTGTGGGGCCAGCCGATCATAGCGGCCTATCTACGCTGGTCCGGCCTCTGAGCTAAGACTCACTTCTGCGAGCCTCCCGCGAGCGTCCGCCCCACCGCAGGGGTTTTGCCGATAATTAACTGCAAAAGGCGCACAATTGAAACTGTGAAGAACAGAGCGCTGAATTCGCATCAATACGAACCCCTTCAAACCGGGTGGTCCCGCCAAAAAACAGCCTACCCCCCCTACCCCCCACACGTTTCTATGAAAACAAAGCACTTAACCGTTTCGTTTTTTTGCAGCTCAAGAAAACAAAGAAGTTACAGACACGCATCCGTCGGAGAAACCGCCATTTTGCACCATTCTTGGGCTATTTTGCCCCCGGAGCCGCGGGTGCCGCAGCCTTCGCATTCGCAATCTCCGGGTCCTTCAGCGCCTTGCGCGCATCCTTCCCGTGCCTGCTGTCCGGATCGTAATCCACCACAATCTGGTAGTACTTGCGCGCATCGGCTAAATTCCCCAGGTGCCGGTCCGCCTCCGCCAATCCCCAAAACGCGTCGGGATTGTCCGGCGCAAGCACCATGGCCGACTCGAAGCGCGATAGCGCCGCCTTCCAGTTCTTTGTCTGCAGGTAGTACTCCCCGACGTTAATGTCTTCCGAAGCCCCCTCCGTGTGCGTGGGCTCCCTCACCGAGAGCTTTCTCTTTCTGTCCGAAGCATCGTCGCCGGTCGCCGGCAGCAGCTTGTCCATGTCCGCCGAACTCGAACTATCTCCCTGCGCATCGTCTGCCGGCGCCGATGCGTCGTCCGGACTGCGCACCGGATCGATGTCCACCCCAGGCAAAGCCATCGGCCTGCCTTCATCGCCGCTTGCAATCCTGTCCGCGGCCGTGGGATTCGTGGGCACCACCGGAATGTTGGTCGTATCCTCAGGAAACGCGTTCGTGGAACCGGTCTGGGGCACGGGCGTTTGCGCCGGGGTCTGCGGAGGCGTTCCCGCTGGCTTTTGCGGCGGCGTTGCCGGAGCCTGAGCCGGTGTCTGCGCCGGCGTTTGCGTAGGAGTCTGCGCCGCCGCCGACAGGCAACCCGCTAAAACCAGCGCAAATCCGAAGCCCCATCTCATGTTCCTTATCCCTTCAATGGTACGATGCGTTGCATACAACATTTTCCGCCTTAAAGGAAAGCATCGCACATTCGCATGGGCCTCATCATCCGCTCCTCCGCCATCCACGCCGCCGGCTGCTACACCACCACGCCCATCCGCAAGGGTGAACACGTGGCTGAATACACCGGCCGCCGCATCTCAAAAGACGAGGCCGACGCCGCATACGAGGACTCGCCCATCACCTACCTCTTTGGACTGGGTGACGGCGAGATCGTCATCGACGGCCACTGCGCCGCCATGTTCATCAACCACAGTTGCGCCGCCAACTGCGAAACCAGCGAAGAGCATGGCCGCGTCTGGGTCACGGCCATCAAAAACATAGCCGCGGGCGAGGAAATCACCTACGACTATTGCCTCTACGACGGCGGCGACGACGAGGCCACCTGCAACTGCGGCGCAAAAAACTGCCGCGGCACCATGTATTCAGCAGAAGAAATCCGCAAGCGCAACGCCACCGCGAAAAAAGCCCGCGCCAAAACTGCAAAAAAGAAGCGGATCACGCGCAAATCTCGAAAGACCGCAAGCCCTGCAAGCGCCTGAGCATTGGACCATTCCCGCAAGAATTCACAAGCAGCAAATCCGTTTTCCACCTCCGCGCCTTGCCACCCTGGAACGATACAATCCACTTGAGCCCGTCGCAATCTGCCGTCGGTCTCAGGGAGCGCACGCATGGGTTACCAGGTTCTGGCCAGAAAATACCGTCCGCAGCGTTTCGCCGACGTGGCCGGCCAGGACCACGTCACGCGCACCCTGATGAACGCCCTCTCGCAAAACCGCATCGCCCACGGCTACATCTTTTCCGGCCATCGGGGCATCGGCAAAACCACCATCGCCCGCATCGTCGCCCAGGCCCTCAACTGCCGCACNNCGCCAGGGCAACGCAACCGACGTCATTGAAATCGACGCCGCCACCAACCGCGGCATCGACGAAATTCGCGAACTGCGCGAAGCCGCCCGCTACGCTCCCTCGCGTGACCGCTACAAGATTTACATCCTCGACGAGGCGCACCAGATCACCGAAGCCGCCTTCAATGCCCTGCTCAAGACCCTCGAAGAACCGCCCGCGCACGTCATCTTCATGATGGCCACGACGGAACCGGAGAACATTCCGCAGACCATCCGCTCCCGCTGCCANNGCCGGCGACGGCTCCATGCGCGATGCCTTGTCCATCATGGACCAGGCCATCGCCTCCGCGCCTGTCGAGGGCGGCAAGCCCGTGCTCTCCGCCGCGCAGATTCGCGAGCTGATGGGCGCGGTGCCCAACGCCGTCTTTGAGCGCCTGCTGGACGCTGTCGCCGCCCTCCAGAGCGCCGAGTTGATGAACCAGCTCAACCTTCTCGTCAACGCCGGCCACAGCCCGTCCTCGCTCGCGCGCCAAATGGTGCGCTACCTGCGCAACGCCCTCATGGCCAAGCTGGGCGGGGAGCAGACAGAGCTGCTCCAGATCTCGACCGACGAACGCGCCCGCGCTGCACGCACCGCGCTCCTGTTTACCGAAGAGGAGCTGACTCGTAATCTGCAAATCGTCCTGCGCACCTTCGACGACTTGAACTACCGCCAGGAGCAGCGCTTCCATCTCGAGCTCGGCCTGCTCAAGCTCATCCATGCCCAGCGTCTGCTGCCTATTGAAGAGCTCCTCAGCGGTGTTTCCAGCGGCGCAACCTCGCGCCGCGTCTCGCCGTCCTCCGCCCCGCGCGCATTCGCAGCCCCATCGCGCCCGTCCCCAGCCTCCGCTGCCCCGCCGGCCACCCCCTTTGGCTCCGTCGGCGGTAGCTTGGGTTCAGGTCCCCAGAGAACGACTCCCAACCTGGATTCAGTACTCCAGCCGGAATCCACCGCCGGGCCAGTCGCCACAATGGATCGCCCATCGTCCGCACCTGCATTCGCCGCTGAAGCCGCCGGCAGCCCGTTTTCCGGCAATGCTCTCTTCCCCGCCGCCGCAAGCTCCGCCGCCAGTTACGGCTCCACCGCAACCCTTACCGAAGACGCGCCAGCCAAAGCCCCTGAAGCCTCAGCGCCGGCTTCAGTTGCCCCCGGCATGGAATCCCTGCGCCACGCCATCGGCTCCGCGCTGGTCGACGCCGGCCACGTGTCCGCCGCCCAGTTGCTGGGCTCCGGCGCATGGACCCTCGACGGCGCCAGCCTGCGCATTGAGGTCCTGGCCATGGGCAAGAAGATGCTGGCCTTGACGGTGAACGCCGCGGCGGAGAAAATCATTCGCCAGGAGCTGCAACGGCTTGGCGCGCCCACCCGCTTCCTCGTAGTTCCCGGCGACGGCACCGCTCCGGCTTCCGCCACAATCTCTGCGCCTCTCGCCGGCAGCATCCAGGAGGCCGCGCTTGCCAATCCCCTGATCCAAAGGGCAAAGGAGATCTTCAAGGCCGAAGTCCGCAGCGTGGTCGATCTTCGCCAACAGTGACCACGCCCTCCAAACCAGGAAAACAAACCCAGGAAAAAACCATGATTAACCCCCTCAAAATCTCCGAGATGCTCTCCCAGGCCAACCAGATGCAGGAGGAGGTCCAGCGCAAGCTGGGCGAGACCGTGGTCGAGGGCAGCAGCGGCGGCTCCGCTGTCATCGCCACCATGAACGGCAAGAAGCAGCTCCTCAGAATCCGCATCGACCCATCGGCGGTCATCGGCCTCGGCGGCGGCCAGCCTGACGTCGAGATGCTCGAAGACCTGGTCGTAGCCGCCGTCAACGACGCCGGGCGCCGTGCCGATGAGGCTATCAAGTCCAGCGTGCAGGGGATTCTCGGCGGCCTCAAGCTGCCCGGCCTCACCTGATTTTTATTCTCAACGGTCCAAACGCCGGGTGCCCCACCCTCGCCGTCCGCCGCGGCGGATTTTTGCGGCTAGGGTGGGAAACCTAGAAACTCGCCCGTGGTTCCGTTCACCTAGGAGGTGCCTTCCGTGTCACGCTATGCCGAGCCGATGGCCCGGCTCATTGAAGAGTTGAAGAAGCTTCCCGGCGTCGGCTCCAAGAGCGCCCAGCGCTTCGCCTTCCATATCCTGCGCTCCAGCGACGACGACGCCGCGGCGCTGGCCGAGGCGGTGCGCGGCCTCAAGGCCAGTCTGCGCCTGTGCTCCGTCTGCAACAACGTCACCGACGTCGACCCCTGCGCCTACTGCTCGAGCCCCACCCGCAATCAGCGCCTGGTCTGCGTAGTCGAAGAGCCCACCAATATCGAAGCCGTGGAGCGGACCCGGAGTTACCAGGGCGTCTACCACGTCCTGCACGGCACCCTCTCGCCCCTGCACGGCGTGGGTCCAGATCAGCTCCGCACTGGAACCCTGGTGGCCCGCGTCGAGCACGGCGAAGTGGACGAAGTCATCCTGGCCACCAGCCCCACTCTCGAAGGCGAAGCCACCGCCAACTGGCTGGCCGGCGCCCTGCGCGGCTTCCAGGTCCGCATCAGCCGCATCGCCACCGGCGTTCCCGCCGGCAGCGACATTGAATATGCCGATGAAGTGACGATGGCCCGCGCCATCGAGGGCCGTCGCGAGCTCTAGCTCACACAGAGCACGTCCCCTGCCTGAATTACCCCCGCAGCTTGGTCAGCAAATCCTGCGGATGCACCGGCTTGGCCATAATCTCGAACTCGTAGCCCCGAGCGCGCGCCTTTTCCAGCAGATCGGCCGTCGCCGCCTGCCCGGAAAAGAGCAGAATCTTGATTCTGGGCAGCAGGGCGCGGATCTGAATGGCCGCATCGATTCCGTTCAGGTCGGCCATGATCACATCGGAGATGAGCATATCCGGCGCAAATGTCGTGGCCAGCTCCAGCGCCCGTTCGCCCGAATAAACCGCTCGCGCGTCGAAGCCGCTCTGGTTCAATATCATGGACAGCGTGTCGGCGATCACCCGTTCGTCGTCGACAACCAGAACCTTGGGTTTTTGAGCGTTTTCCGGCATACTCTCCTGGAAGTCTCAGCGGCCAGGCATCAGAACGCGTTGCTGTCGAACTCCGCAATGCGCTCCTCGGCCGCCATCGGCGAAAGATACCCTTGCGCAGGCAAGACGCTTTCCTGGCAAGACGCTTTCCTAGAATGATACGCTCGGTTTGGGCCATTCGATGCCGGCGTTCCCGGCCTTGAACGCAGTTCGTACGCTTGCGAGGACCACAATCCGGTACAAGGGCGGAATCCGCCCCTGCCAAAGCCAATTCATCTGGGAGCAACCCGGAAATCATACACTTGCAACAACCACCGGCCGCGGCTTTTGGCCCGGCGGACCCCAACCGGAGAACCACCCATGCAGGAAGCGGCCATCCCCAACCAAACCCCGGCACAGGCCCCGATCCCGGCAGACGAACCTATCATTCGCGCCGAGAGGATCGAAAAATACTACGCCCAACCCAGTCAGAATCGCATTCAGGTCATTTCCGCCACCGACCTCGATATCCTCCCCGGAGAGATCCTTGCCTTGCTCGGCCCCTCTGGCTCCGGCAAATCCACGATGCTGCGCATGTTGACCGGGCTTTCTACGCCCACGGCCGGCCAGGTCTACTGGCACGAGCAGCCCATCGCCGGCGCCGAGATCAACGTCTCCATCGTCTTCCAGAACTTCGCCCTCTTTCCCTGGCTCACGGTTCTTGAAAATGTCGAAGCCCCGCTGCAGGCCCGCGGCGTCAGCCCCGTCGAGCGCCACGACCGCAGCATCATGATGCTCGACACGGTCGGCCTGGACGGCTTTGAAGCCGCCTATCCCAAGGAACTCTCAGGTGGAATGCGCCAGCGGGTGGGTTTTGCCCGCGCCCTCGTCGTCGAACCCGAAGTCCTTTTCATGGACGAGCCTTTCTCCTCGCTCGACGTGCTCACCGCCGAGAACCTTCGCTCCGAACTCCTCGAACTGTGGGCCAACAAGACCATGCCTACCAAGGCCGTCTTTCTCGTCACCCACAACATCGAGGAGGCGGTGCTGCTGGCCGACCGTATCATCGTTCTGGGCCGCAACCCCGGCCACATCCGTACCGACTTCCGCGTCCAGCTTGCCCAGCCCCGCGATCGCAAATCCGAGCCCTTCACGCAGTTGGTCGACTACATCTACAAGGTGCTCACCAAGCC
>PLPU01000204.1:0-11534 GCA_003159975.1 Acidobacteriaceae bacterium | reverse complement strand
GTGAGCCCCCAGCCTTCGCCGGTGTAGGGGAGCGTGTGCAGAAAACGGAAGGTGGCGCGATCGTAGACCAGCGCAATGTGGTTTTGCCAGGTGAGCTGAATCAGCGTGCTGCCCCAGTTGGTGAGGCCTTCGGCAAAGTACTTGCTGGGCACGTCCTGGAACTTGAGAATGCGGCCTGTTTCCAGATCCTCCATGCGCAGCGAGGAGCGGCCTTCGAGGCCGGTGCTTTCGTAGAGATGGCCATCCAGATAAATGAGGCCCTGCGTGTAGGCCTGCTGGTCGTGGGGATAGGTGTGGATGACTTGATAGGTGTCGGCGGCACGCGCGGGCGCGACCGCCAGAAAACTGAGCGACAGGATGAAAGCGACGCGGAAGCATCGCCGCAGATTTGCGCTGAAGGAGTTCAGGGCCGATTTCCTCCGTGGAAGCGCCCGAATGCGCGGGCCAGCATCAACGCCATGACCAGCATGCCAGCGCCGAGCGTAAGCACCTGGCCGGTGTTGAGCAGGCTGAAGCTGCCGACGCGGCAGATGAGCAGGTAAGCGACGGCGAGGTTGAACAATCCCCAGAGAACATTGACGGTGGAAGAAGACAAGCCTTCACCGGGCGGCTTTGCGAATGGGCTTTGAAACGGGCGGCCGGAGATGCCGTTGCCGATGTGCGGCAGCGCGTTGGCTAGGAATGCGCCACCGAAGAAGTAGGAAACGTAGTGGTACCAGGGCATGGCTGTACGCCTCCGGCTGTGAAGCCAAACATCTGCAGCTATTCTAACTTGCGCCGAGGTAGATGAAGCGTGCGAGGAAGAGCGCGGCGAGGATGTAGAGCAGCCAGTCCTGCTTGCGGAATTTACCGGTGGCGAGATGGAGCACCGCCCACGCAATGATGCCGAAGCCGAGCCCGTTGGCGATGGAATACGTCAGCGGAATCAGGATCAAGGTGAGAAACGATGGGACGGCGACCAGCGGGTCGGTCCAGCGAATCTCGGTGATGGTGGCCAGCATCATCGAGCCGACCAGAATCAGCGCGGGCGCGGTAGCCGCGGGCGGCACGATGCCAACAAACGGCGCGGCGCCGATGGCTCCCAGAAAAAGCAGGCCGGTGACGATGGCGGTGACACCGCTGCGTCCGCCCGCCGCTACACCGGCAGTCGATTCAACATAGCTGGTCACTGTGGAAGTTCCGGTGAGGGAGCCGAAGATCGTGGCTGTCGCGTCTGCAAGGAGGATGCGGTCGAGCCGCGGAATGGAATGGTCTTTGGCGATAAGGCCTGCGCGCTTGGTCACGGCGACCAGGGTGCCGAGGTTGTCGAACAGGTCGACGAAAAAGAAGACGAAAACAATCTCAAGCAGGCCTTTGTTGAGCGCGCCACGGATGTCGAGTTTAAAGGCGGTTGCGGCGAGAGCGTGAAAGCCTCCGGGTGCCGGCGTCCAATGCACAATGCCGAGTGCCCACGCGAGTCCGGTGATGGTGAGGACGCCGATGAGGATGGAGCCGCGGACTTTTTTAACTTCGAGCGCGACCATCAGGATGAGGCCGAGCATTGCCAATGCGGGCGTCGGGTTGCGGAGGTTGCCCAGGCCAACCAGGGTCGCCGGATCGCCGACAACCAGGCCCGCGTTGCGAAAGCCGATGAAGGCGATGAACAGGCCGATGCCGCTGGCCACGGCGGCGTATAGCTCGTGCGGAATGGCGTGCAGAATCATCTGTCGGATGCCCGCTGCGGTCAGCGCCAGGAAGATGACGCCGGAAAGAAAGACCGCGCCGAGAGCCGTCTGCCACGGGATGTGCATCTTGATGCAGACGGTATAGGTGAAGTAGGCGTTGAGCCCCATGCCGGGCGCGAGCGCGATGGGATAACGCGCCACCACGCCCATCAAAATGGACCCGAACGCGGCCGACAGGCAGGTGGCGGCGGTGACGGCGGCCAGCGGCATTCCGGCAGCGGAAAGAATGGCGGGATTGACCAGGACAATGTACGCCATGGTCAGGAAGGTTGTGACGCCGGCAAGGAACTCGGTGCGCCAGTTGGTTCCCAGGCGGGCGAATTCAAAGTAGGTTTCTAATCGCTTGAGCATAGGCGGGTGCCTTTAGAAGACCACATGCTGGGCGGATCGCAAAGCGATTTCCACCTGCGGTGCGGCAGGCGCTCGCTATTCGCTCGCACTGGCTCTGTTGCGTCCCGCATTTACAACAGGAAGCCGGTACAACGTTGAGGCCCTTGACCCGCGCGATTTCGCCTCCCCAGTGGGATGTGTTGAGTGCATCGCGCGGCTAATTTACAGTTGGTGCGTTGCTCCTGAGGGCGTTGGCGCTGTTGGTGTTGTTGGTGACGCATTGACGCCACGAGGCAACGCTGGGGTTGGTGGGGTCGGCATTGACGTAGCACTGACAGAGCGCCGCGGCCGCCTGATAGCAGGGAGCTTGTGAAAGAGGATTGCTCTTGCATTGGGTCATGTACATCATGTAGGCGCCGTTTGTTGAGCAGGCCGCAGTGCTGCCCGCTCTGCCGGCCGTGGAACCGCCTGCGGACGAGCCACTGCCCTGGGCCTGGCCGACCATGGAATTGACCTGATTCAACGTGTTGGCAATGTTGGTCAGATTGTCGCCGTTGCCGCTGTTCTCGACGGCAGTGTTGGCCGCATTTGCGTCTTCTACGGTCTTGACGACAGCAACAACACCGCCGCCGTTTTCAACTGAATTCAAATCCGAGCTCAGGGTCATTCCGGAACTCGCGACAGTGGCCAAGGTGCTCAGGGCGCTGAAAAAGCCTCCGCCCTTTTTCTTTGGAGGATCCGCGGGCGCAGGGGGAGGTGGAGCTGTTGCCTGGGTGTTGGAGCTCTTTATGAGGCCTACCGCTTGCTGTGTCTGAGCCGTGACTTTTTGAAGTTGGGTTGCAATCTGAATGTTCTGCTGGGCAGTAACGTCCCCCAGCGCAGCGGCTTTCTGAAACCAGGAGATGGCCTGATTGAAATCCCGAGGCATGCCATCGCCGCCCAGGTACATGTTCCCAATGTTGTTGATGGCAATCGTATTGTTTTGCGCTGCCGACTTCTGAAACCAGGACATTGCTTGCGCATAATCCGTGGTCACGCCCGAACCGGTGCGATACATCGATCCAATGTTGAGTTCAGCCGTGGGGTTTCCTTGTGCTGCGCTTTTCTGAAGCCAGAGCATGGCCTGTGCGTAGTCGGGAGGCATGCCTTCACCGTTGAGATACATCGTCCCGAGGTTGTTCTCAGCGGTGGAGTCGCCCTGCTCTGCTGCTTTCCGGTACCAGGCCATCGCCTGTCCGTAATCCTTGTTCACCCCACTGCCATTTTCGTATGCGTTGCCGAGGAAATTCTCTGAGCCCATATCCCCTTGCGCCGCTGCCTTCTGGGCCAAAGCCATACCCTGCGCCGCGTCCTTAGCTACGCCCAGGCCACGAAAATACATTGAGGCAAGATAACTCTCCCCTTTCGCATATCCCTGGGCGGCGGCTTTCTGGTACCAGGAGACGGCCTGTGCGAAATCCTGTGTCACGCCCTTGCCGTCCTGAATCATGCCACCCAGGCTGACTTCAGCGTTTGGATAACCCATGGCCGCCGCTTTCTGATACCAGGACATGGCCTGCGAATAGTCCTGTGGCACTCCCTTGCCTTGACGGTAGATGTCGCCTAGCGCATCCTCGGCGTTGGGAAACCCTTGCGCGGCTGCTTTCTGATACCAGGAGATAGCCTGTGCGACATCCTTGGGCACTCCCAGACCACTTTCGTACAAAGTGCCGATGTTGAACTGGGACAGGGAATAACCTACTGCTGCTGCCTTTTGGTACCAGATCATGGCCTGTGCATAATCCCTGGACACCCCCAGACCACTCTGATAAGTGATGCCGATTCTGTTCTGTGCCAGGACGTTCCCCGCCGCCGCTGCCTTTTGGTACCAGGCAAGCGCCTGCGCGACATCCTTTTCGACCCCCCAGCCGTTTTCATAGAGGCTGCCGATTTCGTATTCAGCCCCATGATTCCCCAGCGCAACTGCTTTCTGATACCACGACATCGCTTGCGCGTAGTCCCTGGTCACCCCCCAGCCGTTCTGGTAGAACGATCCGATACTGACAGGGGCAGAGGAGTCTCCCAGGGCCGCAGCCTTTTGGTACCAGGTCAGGGCCTGGGGAAGGTCAGGAGGCACGCCCCAGCCACTTCGATAGATTTGGGCGATCATGTTATCCGCCGAAGGATAATCCTTGGCCGCTGCCTTCTGATACAGGACCATTGCTTGCGCGTAATCCCTGGGCACACCATTTCCGCGGAGGTACATATCGCCAAGATTGGCGTTCGCTTGAGGGAATCCCTGTGCGGCAGCCTTCTGAAACCATTCCATCGCTTGCGCCGTATCCTTGGTTACGCTCATGCCATACAAATAACAAAGTCCGACACCGTTTTGGCCTTCGGGCCTGCCCATCTGCTCTAAAGTCGAAAACAATTTGAAAGACTCTGCATATTGCTTCCTGTTCATCAGGTCTTTGGCCTGCTGGTAGAGAGCGTCTATCTCTTTCTCCTTGGCCGTAGCTGGCGTCTTGGACGAGGTTGCTGCGGTGGTTTTAGCGGCGGGCGTCGAAGCCGGAGTGGCTGGACTGGCGGGAGCAGCCTGGGCATCCAATATAGCCATTGCCGTTTTGGCGTCGGAGGATCCGTGGCCTGCCGCTTTCTGCAGCCAGGAGCGCGCTTGAGCCGTATCTTTGGGAACGCCCTGGCCGTACAAATTCATCAGGCCGAGGTTATATTCCGCAACTGCGCTGCCCATCTGGGCAGACGCGGTGTAGAGCTTGATTGCATCGGTGTAGTTCCTTTTGAGGTATAAGGCATGAGCCTGGTTGTTGAGAGTGTCGGCGGCCTGCTGGACAGGGTTGGGCGCCGAAGCTTGCGCGGCGGCCATGGATGCGCCCATAAATACAAGGCAGATGAAGGTGACTGCGCGGGAATGACGCACCAATGGACCTCCAGCGTTTGAACACTCGGAACCGGGGCTCGTCGCGGGGGAAAGGGGAACCTTCAACAATTTCTACATGGGCTCAGATTCGAATTGCAAGCGATTTATTGCTATTCGCAGAGAATCTATGCAGCTTTGCGCTCCACCGATGGTTCGGTGCGGGATCATTGCCAGCGAACGGTCGTGATTATGCGAGCAGTTTNNAGCCAGCCTTTCTCAAACGCAGCTTGCAGCATGGAGTACTCGCCGGAGACCTGGTACGCGCCGATCGGCACATCCACACGCTCGCGGGCAGCGCGGATGACGTCGAGGTAGGGCATGGCCGGTTTCATCAGGATCATGTCCGCGCCTTCTTCGAGATCGAGGTCGATCTCCCGCATGGCTTCGCGGATATTTGCGCCATCCATCTGGTAGGTCTTCCGGTCGCCGAACTGNNGGGGTGTCTGAGCAGCCTTCGCTGTCGAGGGCGCGGCGAATGGCCGCGACACGGCCGTCCATCATGTCGCTGGGCGCGACGATGTCCGCGCCCGCCTGGGCCAGGCTCAGGCCGGTGCGGGCCAGCAGATCGAGCGAAGGATCGTTCTCGACTTCAAAGCCGTCTTTGGTTTCCGTAACAATGCCGCAGTGGCCGTGGCTGGTGTATTCGCAGAGGCAGACGTCGGCGATGAGGACGAGCTTCTTCGAGGCGGCAGACGCCTTGATGGCGCGCAGNNCCAAAGAGCAGCAGGCCGCCAACACCCAGGCTGGCCGCTGCTTCGGCTTCGCGCACGGCTTCGTCGACGGAGACGTTAAAGACGCCGGGCATGGAGCCGATGGCGCGGCGAACGCCTTCGCCGGGACAGAGAAAGAGCGGGTAGATCAGGTCGCCGGGTGAGAGGTTGGTTTCACGGACCAGGGCCCGTAGCGATTCGCTGTGCCGGAGGCGGCGCATCCGTGTTTGAGGGAAACTCATGCTGACGATTGTAATTGAACGGCGAAAGAGGCTCTGTGCCGAATCTCACTCGGGTTAGTTACGATTCGGGAGGCGGCTCGGCGGCAAATGATTCCCGCTAGCATCTCAATGATCATGAATTCTCAAGAGACCAGGCCGGCGGATAGAGTCGAGCGCGGCGCCGGCGCTTTGGCACACCAGCACGACAAGACGGGACGCAAAGATTACACTTACTCGAAATGACTATCGGCTTTCAAATCTTGAAAGGTAACGGTTAGGCACTTGCAAAATCGGGAGATTGTCGATGCCAGGGGAAATGGGAGTGCTTCCGCCCACGCAGGCTTGACTCGAGCACTGCAGCGAGCCTTCAGCTTCCCCACGATGCTGGGCGGACTTTTAATCGTGTTTTCGGTGCTGACGGTGAGGTCGCGTTTCGACGACCTGGATATGTGGTGGCACTTGAAAACAGGCGAGATCATATGGAAGACGCACACGATTCCGCTTGCCGATACCTTTTCTTACACGACTCACAATCACGCCTTGATACCACAGGAATGGCTCGCGGAAGTGACCATTTATGGCGCCTATAAGTGGGGCGCATTTCCGGGATTGATGACCTGGTTGTGCCTGTTCACCGCGCTACTGCTGATCGCCGGCTATGTATTCTGTTCGCTGTATTGCGGAAACAGCAAGGTGGCTTTTGTTGGGGCACTGGTCATCTGGTGGTTCTCGACCGCAGGACTGGCGATACGGCCGCAGATGATCGGCTACTTATTGATGGTCGTGGAGATGGCCATGATTCACCTCGGCCGCACTCGCGATTCCCGCTGGTTTTTCGGACTGCCGATCTTGTTCGCGATCTGGATAAACTGTCATGCGTCGTTCATTCTCGGAATGGTAGTGGCGGGGATTTATCTCTTTAGTTCTTTTTTCTGTTTCCAGTCAGGCTCGCTTGAGGCGCGGCGCTGGGACACGCAATGCCGTCGGAGGTTGGCGCTGTCGTTGGCCCTTTCTGCCGGAGCAGTGTTCTTAAACCCTGCCGGCATCAGGCAGGTGTGGTATCCCTTCGACTCGATACTCAATATGACGACCCTGCTCCGGAGTGTGGACGAATGGAAGCCCGCACAGATGACAGACGGGCGAGGAATAGCGCTGATGGCTGTTCTTCTTTGCAGTTTCGTGTTGGTGATGACGCGGCGATCGGAGCTGTTCTGGGATGAGTTTCTTTTGCTGACACTGGCAACATGGATGGCGGTGAGCCACGTGCGCATGATGGTGTTCTTCGGAATACTGGCCGCGCCGATCCTGTCCCGGCAACTGTCGACATTGTGGGATGGTTATGACGCAGCCAAGGATCGCATTTGGCCGAATGCGGCGATGTTGGGGATTTCGGCTCTGGTGGTGATTCTCGCCTTTCCGAGCTACCGGTATCTAGAGCAACAAGTCGAGGACAGGAGTCCGGTCAAGGCGGTGCAATTCATCAAGAGCAGTCATCTTCAGGGGCCGATGTTGAACGATTATGGGGTTGGGGGTTACCTGATCTGGGCAGCGCCGGAGCAGCCCGTATTCATTGACAGCCGAACCGATCTGTATGAATGGGCCGGAGTGTTGGACGAGTATATGAGTTGGGCCACGCTCGAGAGCGACCCTCGAGCTCTTCTTCAGAAATACGGAGTCAATTACTGCCTATTGGCCAGCTATTCTCCAATGGTTAAAGTGCTGCTCCTGCTGCATGAATGGAAGATCGTTTACACAGACAAGAACTTTGTCATTCTTGTTCACACTGCGCCGGTTGCGCCGGCGGTTTCAAGCGCGAGCGACGGAGCACCGATTCAGCCAACCGCAAAGTAACTCCACCGGGCGTGGGGCGCCCGCCGATCTGGAGCTGCGGCCGGATCATAACCGCGGCCGAATCATAATTGCTCGTAGAGCGTCGTGTTGCGGTAGCCGAGCAGCAGGACCAGGGTCCAGATGCCGATCGCGGTGCCGAACGGAATCTTCAGCATGCAGAAGATAGCGGCCACGATGGCCAGTACGCGGCCCCACCTGGAGCGTTCCATCAGCGCCCATCCGGCGGCAAAGGCCAGTGCTGTGCGGAAAAGGACCGCTATCCAGATCAAGTGGAAGAAGGCAGGCCCAAACCATTCGGGACCGGGTCCGTGCGGCCAGGGCCCATTATCCCAGTTGCCGAAGTGATGGGAGAAAAATGCCTTGGCGATGGTCAGGCCGAGGACCCCTGTCAGCAAACTGAAGGCTCCATAGACGAACCAGAAGATGCTGAGCATCCTGATCTTGCCGGCGTAGTTTTCCAGTTCGAATTGCAGGCCCGGGACCGGGGGAACCACGGCCGCGGCCGGACGACCGCATTGGGGGCAGAAGGGCTGCCCTGGCGCTAACGCTTGACCGCATCCACTGCAATACATGGGACCTCCTAAGGAGTCACACTGAGATTACTACGCAAAAGCGAAGCAGGGTGTTCCAGAAGAAACAGCTTCTAGCCCTCAGCTTTCAGCTCTCAGCTGATGCACAGGCGATCGATGCCAACTAGCCGAAAGCTGAAAGCTGAGAGCTGATAGCTGAAAGCTGCCTTTTACCGCGTTGCGGGCAGGGCATGCCGTTCCCAGCGCTCTTCGTGACGGTCGTCGCGGAGAACCAGGGCGATGACGTGCCCCTGCGCATCGTGTTCGAAGGTGAGTCGTGCTGAATTGGGTCCGTTGGGGTAAAAGAAAACGGTTGGGGATTCCGGCGCTATTTCCTCGATCTCGCCCGATGAGTTTTTCCTGTAAAGCAGGTCTCCCTGGCGGAAGATGGTGGCTGTAGGGTGATTGCGGGGGTCTGTGTATTCCCCGGTGAAGGCATCGAGCTGTGCCGGAGTGAGCTTGATGATCTGCGGATGAAGCGGGATCACCAGGCGCTCGGCCATGGCAGGCGGCTCCGCCCCGCCGGAGCGGTGCGCGAGCAGCCAGCGGGGCAGTTCCGGTTCGTCGAAGGCGCGGGTCCATGAGTCGTGTTTGAGTCCCTGGTAGAGCCACAGGCGGATGTGGCCACCGGAGGCTTTGAAGGCATCGAACATCAATTCACTCTCGCGCGGCGGCACCACATTGTCTTCGCTTCCGTGGAAGAGCCAGACCGGCGTTCGTCCAAGGGCGCGGGCGTACTCGGCCGGCAGGGTTGACATCTCCTGCCAGCGCTCCGGGGCATAGCTCCAGAAGACGCCGCTGGCGGCGATAGCCAGGGCCGCCCAGCGCTGAGGATGGAGCCGCGCCAGCTCCCAGGCGCCGTACCCGCCCAGCGAAATACCCGAAAGATAAATCCTCTCCGGGTCGCCGTGGAACTCCGTCGTTTCCTGATCGAGCGCGGCCATGGCCATGGCCTCCATGTCCGGGTCGGTCCAGTAGCGGTCCAGAGGGCACTGCGGCATGACGATCACGAACTGCCAGCGCTCGGGATGGTCGCGCACCGCCTGGGGAAGGCCGATCTGCGTCTGCCACATGCCTTCCGATCCGCGCTCACCGCGTCCGTGCAGAAACAGGATGACGGGCCATAGACGGCGTTCGTCGCGGCGCCATTCTTCGGGCAAATAGACCTGGAAGCGGTAGGCGATTCCGTGGGACTCGACCGTGCGGTTCAGGAAGCCTGTATCCTGCGGCGGCTCGGGATGGGCGGGATGGGTCCTGGACTCGAGGGCGTGCGCCGTCCCGGGCGCAATGGCCGCAATTGTCCCGGCAATCAGGAGGCAGGACGCCAGGAATCCTCGAAAAGGGGGCATATAGGAATAGGAACACAGAATTCCCGGCATTGAAATGGCCAGTTTGTGCGGAGAAAGTGCTTCGCGCCTGAGAGAGGGCCCGATTGGAAGGGGTTATGACGGAACCTTGCGATGTTCCTTTCGGTTTTCTTACGATTCGTGTGAAAGGATTAGATTGATATGCAGTACGCGCTGATGACCACACTCGAAGCCGGAGACACGCTGGACCACTACCGCCTGGATGCGCTGGTTGCGCGCAGCGGCATGTCTACGCTCTACAGGGCGACAGATATGAACAACGGCCGCCAGGTGGCTATCAAGATTCCCCATGCGGAGATGGAAGCCGATCCGGTGCTGGTGGCGCGGTTCGAGCGGGAACAGGAGATCGGTCAGGAGATCGACCATCCCGGAGTGGTGAAGACGTTTGACGGCGAAGAGCGCAGCCGCCTGTATATGGTCATCGAGTGGGTGGATGGGCGCCTGCTGCGAACGGTGTTGAATCAGGAAAAGCGGCTGCCGGTGGAGCGGGCAACGAATTTCGCGCTACAGATTTGCGACGCGCTCGACACCATGCACAAGCACGGCGTGGTGCACCGCGACCTGAAGCCGGAAAACGTGATGGTGGACTCGGCGGACAGGATCAAGCTGATCGACTTCGGCATCGCGATGAAGGAAGACGCGCGCCGCATTACACACGTAAACGTGACGCCGATGCTGGGAACGCCGGATTATATTGCGCCGGAGCAGGTGAAGGGCCAGCGCGGCGACCAGCGCAGCGACATCTATTCGCTGGGCATCATGCTCTACGAGATGCTGACCGGCGAGGCGCCCTTCAGCGGGCCGAATCCGCTGGCTGTGATGAACGAGCGCGTGCTGCACGATCCCAGGCCGGCGCGGAAGCTGCGGCCGGAGATTTCGGCCGAATTGCAGGAGATTCTCGACCGTGCCCTGGAGCGCGACCCGCGCCGCCGCTACGCGACCGCCAGTGAAATGGCTCTGGAACTGGAGCACCAGGAGCGGGTTGCTGTTGAAGACGGAGCGCGGCGACCGGCGTTGCGGGCACGTTTCCCGCTGGATAAACGCAAGGCAATGCTCTACGCGGGGCTGGCGCTGTTGCCGGTGTTGATCTTTGGGCTGATGGTGGCGATGGCCGGGCGGTAAAGCTGGTCAGCTAGTCAGCAAGACAGCGAGTCGGCAAATCAGCTAGTCAGCAAGTCAGCGGTGTGATTTCGGATTGCCGGTCACTCGACCGGAGGCTCTGAGTTTGCATCCGGGACGCTCGGTTCGAGCGCTGGCGATCAGGCACTCGTCAACCCATACCCTCCCCCCACTCCCCCCGGTATGTTTGGAGCAAGTTGTTTCTTTTCAACGTGCTGGCGGCAGGGTTCTACTATAAGTACCTTGTTTTGAGGAACCTGGAAGCCAGATTTCTGAAAACGTGGAACTTAGGCGGATTCTTGTGTGCGCCCCAAGAGCCGGGCGCGACGCAGCGGGTTGACTCAGAGAACACAACCCTTAAATACATGTTAGCGGATTCAAGGAAACAATCGGCAAATGGACTTGCAGCGGAAGGCGCTGATGATAAAGGGGATACATTGAGCGCCGGAGAATGTTTGCTTGACAAGTGCTGGGGTGCACCCCTCGGGTGAGACAGATTGTAAATTGACAGTTCGCCGTTTGCTGAAAAAGCGTGTTCATTTTGTTGACTCTTCGTCATTGTAGGTTTCGGTTGGTGAAGCGGAGACAGGCTCGGGTGGAGACCAACCTGTCAAGGAATAGCCAACTGGAGACTCATCGATCCGATGAGCCGGGGAGCCGGGCTGAACTGGCTCCCCGCTTGCTTTGCTCGGCCGGCCCCTGCGCCGTTTCCAGGATCGATAGATT
>PLPU01000006.1:0-3752 GCA_003159975.1 Acidobacteriaceae bacterium | reverse complement strand
GTCATTGGGACTGGCGGCGAGCAGGGAGGTGTAGTAGTGATCGGAGCCGGCGAAGTCTCCGGCGTCGGCCAGGATTTCGGCGAGCATGCGGGTAATGGCGGCGTTATTGGGGTGGGCGTCGTGGAGCTTTTGGATCAGCGGCAGGGCTTCAGCCTTGTCCTGTGCGGCGAGGACGGTGGCGAGCTGGGCGGTGAGGGCGGGGTCGTCGGGGGACTGCTCGAGGGCGGCGCGGAGGAAGGTTTCCGCTTCGGGATATTGCTTTTTAGCGATGAGCAGATGGGCGAGGCCGGCGTTGGCCGGGGCGGATTTGGGGTCCTTGGCAAGGACGCGGCGATAGGCGGCTTCGGCGGCGGTGGATTCACCGGCCTGGTCGGCGAGGTTGGCGGCGAGGATGGTATCGTCGGTGGTTTCCGGGGTGAGCTTGAGGGCCTGAAGCAGGTCGCTGGAGGCCTCGGCGGGGTCGGTGGCGCGGTCGATTTGAGCCAGGGCGCGCCATGCGCGGGCTTTCAGGGCGGGGCCGGCGTCACCGGGGTCGAGGGTGGTGGATGTGGCGAGTTCGCCGCGGGCTTCGGTCAGCCTGGCTGCGGTGTCTGAGGCGTTGGGCTGCGCGTTGGCCTGGCGGGCGAGGAGCATGCCGAGGGAGAGATGAGCCTCGAAGGATTGGGAGTCGGCTGCGATGGCGCGGCGGTAGAGACTGGCGGCGTCGTCGAGGCGGTTCTGGGCGTCGGCGACGTAACCCAAGTCGAAGAGGGCGCGGGCGTCGGCTGGATGGGCGGCGAGCCAGGGGTTGAGTTTGGCTTCAGCGGCGGCCCAGTCGGATTTGGCCATGGCGGCTTCGGCGGCGGTGACTTCCTCCGAACCCATCGAAGGGGATTTGTCGATGGGTGTTCCGGCCTGAGCGGGCGCGGCGGGGACCAGTTTTTCAGGGTTTTGCGCCGGGGCCTGTGCTGGGAGCTGGGCTGGGACGGAGACAGTGGTTGCAGCGGCGAGCAGGATGGCGATGGCGAGACGAAGCACGAATTACCTCAGCTACCAGTTTAAAGGGCTGCTTTGGATTGGACGGCTGGCTCAGAGGACGGATAGGGAGGCAGTTTCCAGCGTAGAAGTTTTGCGGCGGCGAGGGCGTGCAAAACTGACCATCGCGTTGGTGGAGACGGGGCGCACTCTAACAGCAGGAGAGATCAACCATGGCGGAACAATTCGAAAACAAGGAAGAAATCAAGGTGGATGAAGAGGCGGCTTTGGAACCTACTGCGCAGAAGAGGATTGATCGCGTGGCCGAGAAGGCAGCTACGAAAGGCACAAAGACGGTGCAGCATTACGACAAGGAAAACAGCAATCGATTTAA
Source organism: Acidobacteriaceae bacterium (assembly GCA_003159975.1). Classification (GTDB taxonomy): domain Bacteria; phylum Acidobacteriota; class Terriglobia; order Terriglobales; family Acidobacteriaceae; genus Telmatobacter. The sequence continues at coordinate 2,404 of PLPU01000006.1, read as the reverse complement.
CAAGTGAGCGGGAACTCGGGCTCGCGGATGGAGAGGTTTCGCGGCCGGGAATGAAAAGTTGGAGGATTTTCGGTACAGACTCTATGCAGCGGAAGTGCGGCAAGGGTATGCTGCGTTTGCAGTTGAAGTCCTCCCGAAAAGGAAAGGTACGAGCGATATGCGGATTTTCAAACCTCTCACCGTGGCAGCCTCCGCGCTGCTGACGATTCTCTTCCTGGCGCAGGCAATGCCGGTTCACGCACAAGAGCCTGCGTATCTCCATGCGCTTTCAGATCTGCGCTCGGCGCGCGCGTACCTGCAATACGACACGCGGCCTGCATGGGCCGGCCACCGGCAACATGCTATTGAGCAGATCGACAAGGCTATCAACGAAATCAAGGTCGCCGCACGGGACGACGGCAAGAACACCTGGCACACGCCGCCGCCGCAGAGCGGAGGCAGTGAGGGATGGCCAATTCATTCGGCGGTGAAGCTACTGAGAGAAGCGCGCGGCGACGTGGATCATGGGCATGATTTGCCGGAGAATCACGGACTGCGGGAACGCTCGGTGGAGCATATCGACAAGGCGTTGCGCGAACTGGAGCCCGGGCTCTAAAAGAGCGTCAAGGTTCTGACAGATTTCAAAAAAAGGGTTCGAGGCGGCGGTGAACTGGAAGGTTCACCGCCGCTTATGCGTTTTCAGGGGCGATGAGTCCGTTCCGCGTTAGGCAAATAGAATTGGATGCACATGTTCGCGTAGACGTAGAACCTCGTTGGCGTTGTGGATTAGAAGCGTGTGGCACCACATGTCATCGCTCCCATCTTGGCAGTCCTTGGCCAGCTCTGAGCCGATGGATTCATATGACTTGCCCAGCGCTTTTTTGAGCTCTTCTGGTTCACTCAGGGTTCCGAGCACAAAAACTCTGTCAGCCAGTTCACTGGGGATTCGAGCCCTCACTTGTTCGAGCCTGTCTTCTAGTCCGTCGCAGTCGATTAATAGAACCATGAAGCGATTGGTGTTGCTTCTCATCGCTTCGGCATGGTCTTCTTCGAAGCAATCGATTACCCTATGCCATCCGCCGGCTGAGGGAAGCACCTGCATGCGCCGAGATAGAAGTGATGGAAATAGCCAAAAGCCGTTTGCTACCTGGCTATTGGCGTCGTCCTCAGGAAGAACCAAGACGTGCGGTTGGAATCGATTTACGCTCATGATAATAGGTCGCCACGAACCAATGACGCGACGAGATCACTTTTCAATTGAAGATCCTCGAGTGAACGCACGATTGTCGGCTCAAGGTGGCTGTTTCGATAGAGGACGAGCGTGTTTTCGTCCGAAAATCGGCGAATCGCTTCGGGGTTGTGCGAGGTGGCAATGAATTGCCCCCCGGATTGAAAGGCTTTGCGTAGAGCAAGCACAAAATACCCGACCTCTTCTAGCGAAAGGTAATTATCCGGCTCATCCCAGAAGCAGAAGAGAGGGCCATAGGTCGAATTTGCTGACAGAACGAGTGCACAAACAACGAAGCACTTCTCTCCGTCCGACAAGTCCTCAAAAGGCAGAGTGATGCTTCCCTGTTCGTTCGCGAATTGGAAAACCATGCTTCGTGACTCGGCGCCGGTCAAGGGGTTCCGGATGTCTTGCAGATCGGGCATCACTTGTTTGAGGTAACCGTCGATCTTGGAGTATGCCGAAGGTGCGAAGGCCAAGAGCCCGGTAAACCATGCCCCGATGTCAGTAACCTGACGGTTCGGCCGCAGTGTCTCCTCCTCGGACTCTCCTCGAATCAGGCTTGGAATTGGCCGAAGGATGAGGATCTGGGCAAGCCATTGCTTGAAAACAAACAACGGGTCGTCTTGCGATTGCTGTTGAATGATCGGCAGAGCAACCAAGTGCCAGTCGATGATAAAGTTGGCCTCCCTGTCTTGCCCCCACCGTGCTAAATGAACTTGTGCAATCTCCCTTGTATAGACGGGTTTACCGTTAACGGCCAGTTTCTCTTCCTGAATTCTCAGTTCCTTGAATCCAGCGGGAAGCTCAAACGCGACTGAATACGCATAGACCTTGGAATCGAGATCGACTTCAATCTCGAAGCGGATCGGGACGTCGCTGATGCCACGCGTAAAGTCTTTGGGCTTTACGAGCTCGCCAACGCGGTTCGTTCCACGCGCGATTTTCTGAAGAATCTCAAGGGCAAGGCCGACGGTGGTTTTACCGGCTCCATTTTTTCCGATTAGGAGGGCGGATGACTTCCCGGAGATGGGCAAGTCGAAGTTTTGCAGGCACCGAAAATTGTTTACATACAGGCGGCGGATCACAGAAACATGATACACGTCGGAAGCATTGCGTCCAGCTTGATTGTGGGGTTTGGGGCCTTCCTCAACAATGGCCCGAGTGGAGGTTGCGACTCGGCCTATAATGAAGAAT
>PLPU01000377.1:0-3152 GCA_003159975.1 Acidobacteriaceae bacterium | reverse complement strand
TATCTGCAAAGAACTCCATTGCAATCAACCGCTTACAGCGCAGCCCATGCCCTATACCATTGAAAAACAAGGTACTTCCTTGCAGAGATGGGGGGGGAGGGGTATACCCCAGGGGTGGTATAAACCGGGCGGATCTCCGACGAAATAGACCGGGCGCATCTCCGACACTGCAGCTAGCGTGACGCGCACGATGCCCAGTGCGAGCCTCCCGCCAGCCTCTGCCCCACCGCAGGTGGTCTTCCCCATTGCCGGGCGCCCTAAAATAGATACACCAAACTCGACGCTGTTTTGCCGATAATTTCCCCCACTTGGCGCACAATGAAACTAGGCGATTTCTCAGCCTGGCAGTACACAAGGAATATCCCGCAGTGCGGGATACATCTTGCAATGTGAGACAAGATGCTCAGAGTTCGCCTACAACTCATTTGTTTTCTTACAACTGCGAGTAACCCCTTTGTTATGTCATAGATGGAGTTTGTCTGCCCGTAACATCATGAAAAGAAGGATATTACAAAAATGGGTGGGGGGGAGGGGCAGCCGCAGCGATTTGCCAGGCACCGGGCGCTCCGGCACCAGTCCAGAGATTTCCTGTCAAGCGCCGCCCCTGCTCGTAGACTGTCCATGGAACCTCCCATGCCCGAAACCGAGCCGCAAGCGAAGATCGTTCTCACCACCTGCGCCACGCCTGACGAAGCCGCCCGCCTCGGCCGCACCCTGGTCGAGGAGCGCCTCGCCGCCTGCGCCACACTCATCCCCGCCGTCCACTCCATCTACCGGTGGCAGGGGCAGGTTGAATCGGCGACCGAGACCCTGCTGCTGCTCAAGACCGGCCCCGCCCAAATCCCCGCTCTCGAAGCCCGCCTGCACGCGCTGCACAGCTACCAGACGCCGGAATTCCTTGTCCTGCCCGTCGAAGCCGGCAGCCGCGCCTACCTCGACTGGCTTCTTGGCTGCCTTGGAGACCCCGGCAATGACCACGCCGTCTGATATTCTGGCCTTCAGCCGGTTTCCAATTCCTGTTCACCTTGCACCAACCGTATGAATTGGAAAACCGCTCTTTGCCGCCATGCGCTGGTTAATGATTGGCCTTCTCGTCTCGCTCGGCGGGCTACTGTTTGTGGCTGCGGGAGTCGCTCGTCACATCTGGCTCCGGCGCGGCAGGTTGCAAAGCAAGCCGCCGGATGGAAAGAATCTCTCCGCGGGCCCGGTCGTTGACCCGGTTGACGATATCGACCTCGAGCTTGAACCATGATCTCGAACTCCGCAACGCCAACCACGGACCAGAACCTGTCCATGGGAACTTTGGAGGAATTGCCGTGAGCAAGGAACTCTCCGCACCGCTGAACCAGATCGCCGTATCGAGCGCGCGGACCCCCGCATGGCTCCGCATCACGGGAATCGTGCTGGCCGGCAGCGCCTTTGTCGCCGCATGTGCCCACATCTCGATTCCTCTTTACTTCACGCCGGTCCCGTTGACGGTTCAGCCTTTCGCCGTGCTGCTGCTGGGCCTGCTGCTATCGCCCCGCCTGGCCGCGGCCACCCTGATCGCCTACCTGGCCGAGGGCGCAGCGGGACTGCCCGTCTTTACCCCGACCCCGGCAATGGCTGGCCTCGCCCACCTCTTCGGACCCACCGGTGGCTACCTGCTCGCCTATCCGCTGGCTGCATTCCTGACCTCCGCCCTCTGGCGCCGCACCGGACGCGGTTTCACCGCCGCCGCCTTCAGCGCGGCCGCAGGCGACCTCACCATCCTCTGCTGGGGAGCCCTCTGGCTGGCCGTCGAAACCCACGTTCCGGTGCGGTCCGTCCTTATGCTCGCCGTGCTGCCCTTCCTGGCCGGCGACGCACTCAAAGTCACCGCCGCCGCCGCGCTTGCCTCCGGATTTCGTCGCCTGCGCCGGACTCACGAGTAACCGCATAACCGCATCCAAATTCATTGCCGTCTGTCGCCTTGAAAGGAAGTACCCTGGTGAGTTCCCAATCCGAAGTAGCGAGCCCTGCCCTTATCGATATTTCCATCGCCCATAGTCCCGACTCCGACGACGCCTTCATGTTCTATGGACTGGCCACCAACAAGGTCCGCGTCCCCGGCTACCGCTTCACCCATACCCTGTGCGACATCGAGACCCTCAACCAGCGCGCCCAGAACGAAGCCTTCTACGACGTAACGGCCATCAGCTTCCACGCCTACCCCTACCTGCAGCAGAGCTACGCGCTGATGGGCTGCGGCGGCAGTGTGGGTGAGGGCTACGGCCCCATGGTCGTCTCCAGCAAGCGCCTCGCCCCCGAAGACCTCGGCAAAATCAAGCTCGCCGTCCCCGGAACCCTCACCACGGCCTATCTCGCGCTCAAGATCTTCAATCCCGCCCTCGAAACCGTCGTCGTCCCCTTCGACCGCATCATCCCGGAGATTCTGGCAGGCAACTTCGACGCCGGGCTCATCATCCACGAGGGCCAGCTCACCTACTCGTCAAGCGGCCTCTACAAGGTGCTCGATCTCGGCGTCTGGTGGCGTGAAACCACCGGCCTGGTGCTTCCGCTCGGCGGCAACGCCATCCGCCGTTCGCTGGGCAAGGACTCCATGCGCATTGTCACAAAGGCCGTCAAAGACAGCATTCAGCACGCCCTCGACCACCGCGAGCAGGCCCTCGAATACGCCATGCAGTTTGCCCGCGACCTCGACTCCCGCCTCGCTGATCGTTTTGTCGGCATGTATGTGAACGACCGCACGCTCGACTACGGCGCAGACGGCCGCCAGGCCATCGTCAAGCTCCTCGAACTGGGTCACGAGCGTGGCATTATCCCCATCGCCCCGCAGGTTGAATTCGTCGACTGAATCGGCTCCTCGATTTCAAGAATCTGAGCGCCCATCCTTGGAGCAAGCTTCCTTCGAAGGACGGGCGCTGGGACCATAGACAACGACTGAGATCAGGCCCATTACCTTCGGGGTGGGATTTCCGCTCGAAAGTCATTGAAAACCGCTCATAAACCCGCATGCTTCCTAGGGCGTGTTAACACTATCTAAGGGCTTCGACGATAAGGACGAAATTGATAAAGCCGAGGAAGATGATGTCGAGCTTCTCAAATCTGGAGAAGATGCGACGGAAGCCTTTCAGTCTGCGAAAGAGCCGTTCTATTTCGTTGCGCTTCTT
>PLPU01000093.1:0-4329 GCA_003159975.1 Acidobacteriaceae bacterium | reverse complement strand
CTAGCCGACTTTCCCCTAGTAATCCATGTCGGTGAGTGACGATTTTGCACTCACCGAGAGCCACTTCAGTTTCCAGATGGCAATACATCGCACGGAACCCATCATTCGGCGATTCCCAGAACTTGTTTCAGGATAGCTTCCGGGTCGCCGGCGCTCTGCCCAGAGCGTCCTCTTGTAGGTTAAGAGTCGCCTCTGAGCCGGATGATCGAATGATTGAATGATTGAATGAGCGTTTTGACTATCTGTACAGCATGGCAAAGTGACTGTTCCAAAAGCCACTTCGGAACGACTTCTTCGCTTTCCGCGTATATTTTTAACATGCGACTTCGACTTGCGCTACCTCTTCTTCTGGTTCTGGCATTTTTTGCAAGTCTCCAAAGCCACGCGTCCGACCTGGCCTTGGTTGGTGCAAAGATTTATCTCTCCCCATCTGAACCACCAATCGAAAGCGGCACAATCCTCGTACACAGCGGCCACATTTTATCGGTTGGGCCGATTGCAAAGATCAAAGTTCCACGCGGTACGACCGTAATTGACTGCAAGGGTCTCGTCGTGACTGCAGGTTTCTGGAACAGCCATGTACACATTCTTTTGCCGGGATTGCTTCACGCTGAAAATCTCTCCTCCGGCCAGATCACCTCACAGCTTCAACAGATGCTCACACGGTGGGGATTCACGACCGTATTCGACATCGCTTCTGTGCTCCAGAACACTAATCTCATCCGCCATCGCATAGAAAGTGGCGAGGTGAAAGGGCCGCAGATTCTCACAACCGGTGAGCCATTCTGGATGAAAGGCGGAACGCCGATTTACGTTCAAGGCTTCCTCGAAGCCAATCACATCAGCATTCCGGAGGTGGAATCAACGGCGCAAGCCAAAGAGCGAGTGCGCCAGCAGATCAACGACGGAGCAGATGGCATCAAGATTTTCGCGAATTCCGCGGAGCGCGATGGCATGTTCACAATGCCCTTAGACGTAGCCCAAGTGATCGTCGCCGAGGCCCACCATGCTGGCAAACCTGTTTTTGCTCATGTCTCCAATAATCAAGGCACCGAGGTAGCGATTCAGAGCGGGGTCGATATCCTGGCCCACACGACTCCCACCGATGACCTCTGGAGTCCATCTTTCGTCCACCGTCTAACGGCAGCTCACATGGCTCTTACCCCGACGCTTACTCTTTGGGAAGTCGTGTCCCCGAACGCCACACCTGACGAACTTGAAAAGGGCATGAACAGGGCGGCCCAGCAACTGGGGGCTTTCTACCAGGCAGGAGGACAGGTTCTCTTCGGGACCGATGTTGGCTTCATCGAGCATTTCGACACTTCCGAAGAATTCAAGTGGATGTCCCGCGCCGGAATGAGTTTCCAGGGAATTCTTGCTTCGCTCACCACCAACCCCGCCCAGCGCTTCGGCTACGCAACTCACAGCGGACGCATCGCGAAAGGAATGGATGCCGACCTTGTGGTCCTAAGTGCCGACCCGGCACAGAACACCTCGGCATTTTCAAAGGTTCGCTACACGATTCGCGGTGGAGACATTATCTACGCAGAGAAATGAAATTCCCCGAAAACCCATGGTGTACATCCGGAAGCCTATTCTAAGTTTCGGTTGATCGCGGGCAGTTGAGGAGCAAACCTGAAGTAATTCTCAATTGTTGACAGGCCTTAGCGCAAATCTACATCCGTTTCATTCCGGTTGTGCGAGAGCAATCATCGTAGAAGAGCGCCTCGGCGATTTGCGTCAATCCAGAAATACTCCCGTGGACATCGACGTTTCAAGGTGCTGATCGTTGCGCACCAGCATCCGCGAGCCTATAGCCGGACGGTAAACTGAGAGAAACGGCAATTCCGTGATTTCACTCCGTGGACTGGGGACTACGATTCGAGCCAAATATGCTGTCGAGGCTGTCTTGCTCGCCGCTTCGCTACTCACCTTCGTTCCAGTCTCTGCGCAATCGCAATCGGCAACGGTTCTGGTTACCGGCACAGTGTTGGACCCGACCCGACTAGCGCTCGCTGGTGCTCGCGTGGAGTTTGATCTCGCCCCAGGGAAACAGTTTTCAACCACAACCGACGCTAATGGACGGTTCATTCTGGAACTTCCTGCCTCCGTGGATTACACCGTTCGTATTGAAGCTGCCGGCTTCGCCGCTCTCTCGCGGCATGTTGTTCTCAGCAGTTCCGGCATGGACCTAACCCTGCGGCTGGAACGGGTGGCATCCGACACTCAAGAGGTTGTCGTCTCGGGAAGCGTGGGCACGATCGAACTGGACAGTCCAGACCCATCTCAAAAGATTCTGGTTCGCGAAGAGCTGCTGGACGCGAACCCCGGCAGGCCGGGCGCTCCGGTATCCATTCCCGGCATGCCGATTGAAACGGCTTCCGGTGGCATCAAGGCTCCGCAGTATTTTGTGCCGGGTGTGGCGGGTGACCACGGCGAGCCCATAGCGCAATACATCGCGGTAGGCGACTATCTGGCTTCGAACAACCTGTCAGCGAACGCACACGGTAACGGCTACGCCGACCCGAATATCTACGTTTCCGCTGTTTTAAGTAGCGTGCAAACCGACGGGGGCGCCTTCAACGTTTTGGAGGGGAATCACGCACTCAACCTGGCCGCAACGTACAGCCTGCGGTCGCAGGTGCGCCGCTTCTTCACGGTCACGGGTGACTACAGGGATCTCGACGGAACTCTCGGACGTGCGCCGTCCGATCCCAACAAGAAGGAGTGGCTTGCGCTTGAAGCCAACTATGGCAATGGCTTGATGCGTGCGCTGGAGCATCGGCAGCAGTACAAATGGAACGCCTCGCGCATCTTTGACTCTGCCTCGCACGAGATCACGTTGCTGAGCATCGGCTATTACGGCCACTCGCATGAGGGCAATCTTGTCCCTTTGGGCTACGGTCTCCAACTGAACGACACGATAGACCCGCGCCAGATGGACCAGACCCATACCAGCATTCTTGCTGTGAATGACGACTGGCGAGCCGCTCGCGCCGACACGATCTCCAGTTCGGGTTTCTTTCGCACCTACAACCTCGCGCTCTACTCCAACTTCGGCGAAGGCCTCATCCGACAAAGCGAGTTTCGCACGCTTGAAGGAGGGCAAGCGCGTGACTCCCATCGGTTCGCTCCATGGTTTGAACTCATGGGCGGTCTTGATTACAACGAGGACGACATTCACCGCGACAACCTTGACCACTATCTCTCCGCCGACCCAAAGGTCTATGGACCGTTCGTGAAGGTGCTCGCAAACAACATCAACCTCCGCGAGCTGGCCCCGTTTTTGGCGGCCCACGCTGATTTTGGATCGCATTTTCATTTGTACGGTGGGCTGCGTCACGAGCAGGTCGAGATGGACAACACTGACGTGCTCAAACCAGATCAATCGTTCGACCTCTGGCGAGGCTTTGAAAGTCCCAAGGCAACGTTCACCTGGACGCCAGGATCAGGCCCGCTGAGATCGTTGCCCTCGGTCTCCTACAGTATCGGGCAGGCGTTCTTCACCGAGGACCCGCGCATCGCCGCTGCCGGCAGCACTGGCACCGGCTCCTCCGCTTTGGCCTCTCCCTTTGAGCGCTCTCACTCCGAGCAACTGGTACTCGAAAGAGAGACCCGCGGCACCGACGTCCGACTCACCCTCGGCCGGTCGACCACTACGGCTACGCTCGCCAAGATCGACCCCGATACCGGCTTGGCGGAAGACGAAGGCCCCGGTTCGCTTAGGTTCATGACCGCCAGCGTGCGTCACCAGTTCAGCTTTGGCATGGTCCAAGCCATCTTCTCCAAGGCGGATGCTCGCGACGACGACACGGGCCTGCCGAGCGCCGAAGCTCCTCGCACCGTCTTCGACGCGCTTACCACACTGGATCGTCTGCCGCTTGGGTTGCGCGCTCGCGCCGAGTACGAGTATGTAGGCCACAAGTTTCTCGACGCCGGTAATGCCCAGCACCCAGCGCAGTACGAAGCCATCCCCGTCGGTGAAACACGGATCGCGCTCGTACGCCCGTTTCTCGATGGTCGCCTGCAGCTTGGCCTCGACGGCATGATCGCACGTGGCTACACTGGCCAGACCACCGAAACTTTCGCCCCCGGCTGGCAGGTGGGGGATTCAGCGCCATCCTGTGCGGCTGGCATCGACGGCGTTGCCAATGACTTCGATTGCGGCACTACAGAACGCGCGGTGGGCGTCCGGATGGTCTCCTTCATTGGTGGTTCTATCTCTTACCGTTTTGGCAGTCGAAAGTAGAACAGATACCCGTCGGTAATCAGAATGTCTGCAAGTGTCCGCCGATCCGTCGCGGCAGGATCCTCGGTTGACGACTTCAG
>PLPU01000110.1:0-4544 GCA_003159975.1 Acidobacteriaceae bacterium | reverse complement strand
CCATCCCGGCACGCAGTCCTTCTTCAGGGTTCAGGCGCACTGCCTTAATCGCAGGCAAAGTGCGTAAAAACCCCTGCTTTTAGCGTCAAAACGACGCAAAAAACGATCAGATTGTGGCCTGTATGGAGACATCATCTCACAAACCGCTGTAATTATATGCAAACGCTCCACGGCCTCCGCGAGCCGCTTATTTCCGGCTCTCGGCGCGCGCATAGAAGCACACTTCCGCAGGCGCGTCTTTTGTCAAAACTTGGCGAAGCTGACCTGGATGTCTCGGCGCTCCTCGACGGGCTTACCCTTTTTGGTGGCGGGCAGGAAGCGGTAATGCTCGACGGCTGCCTTGGCCTTCGCGTCGAGACCGAAGCCGAGGCCGCGGCGGACGTATACATCTTTCGGCAGGCCGTCCACGCCGACCAGAACGGTCACGATCGCGACCTCCACGTAAGGGTGTTTGGCATAGGGATCGGCGAAGTCCGCATCGACGGTGTGGATGGGGAAGGGCGGAGTATAGGAAAGCGGGTTGTGATGTTTGTCTTCCACCTGCGATTCGGTTGGAGGAGGGAGATCCCGCTCGGTGATGAGAACCTGCGGAACGGCCTGGCTGAAGTTGGCATAGAAGACGACACGGACGTCGATCCACACTGGCACAGGCTTGCCGGCCAGCTTGCCGGGGTCAAACTTTGACGCTTTCACGGCTGCGATTGCGGACTGATCGAATGCGTCGCCGTGGCTATGCAGCACCTGGATGTGCTGGGGGACGCCTTTGGCATCGATGACCATGGCCAGCACGGTAAAGCCTTGAACATCTTTCTGGGCGACGTTGGAGGGGTAGCCGGCGATGATGTCGCGGACGAGGACCGGCACGCTGACTTCGGGGCCGGAGTAGTAGACGCCATCCTGGTCAGGGGCCTGATGAACCTGCCAAATCGGGGGAGTTGCATCCTGCGCGCAAAGGCCTGCGGCGGTAAGTGCTAGAAATGCGAAAGCAAGTTTGGATTGGATCAAACGAATCTCCGATCGGTGGACTTTGATCTGTTGCGATTCTCTCACCGAGTGTCTAAGGAAAGCATTTGGGTCTAAGGAAACCATGGGGCGAAATGTATGGCGGCGGAAAAAACGATTGGATCGGGCTGCATTTCCGGTCCCATTAAAAGAAATTGCGTCCCACTGGTTGACATGGCTCATCTTATCTAGAAGACTGAAAGTAACTTCAGAGGGCGAAATAGAGGACCATTATGCGAGATGTTGCTCCACAAGGCACGTACAAAGTGCAGGCGTTGGACAGGGCTTTTGCCGTTTTGGATCTGCTGGGAGAGAGCGAAACTCCGCTTGGGCTGGCTCAGGTTGCGTCGTCGCTGCAACTGCACAAGAGCACGGCGCACCGATTTCTCATGGTATTGGAGCGTCACCGCATGGTGGAACGGACCACAAGCGGGAAGTTCCGGCTGGGTTTGCGGCTGTTCGATTTTGGCAATCGGGCGATTGAGCAGTACGACCTGCGCGACCGCGCGCAGCCGCATCTGCGCAGGCTGGTTGCCGAGACCGAGGAGACCGCTCATCTGTGCATTCTGGAGCAGGCGCGTGTGATTTACATCGACAAGATCGAGCCGGCGCGCTCCGTGCGCATGATTACGCGCGTGGGTTCGAGCAATCCGGTGCATTGCACATCGGTAGGTAAGGCGATCCTGGCATTTCTGCCCGAGGAGCGGGCCGCTGAGGTGGTTCGCCGCACGCGGTTCGAGCGATTTACCCACCGTACCATTGCAACTCCCGAGGCTTTGCGCGCGGAGATGGAGAAAACCCGCAGGCGCGGATATGCCGTGGACGACGAAGAGCTGGAAGAGGGGCTGCGGTGTATTGCGGTGCCTCTGCTGGATGCGCAACGGCTGCCTGTAGCGGCGGTGAGCATCTCCGGGCCATCGTTCCGCGTGACCGCACAGAAACTGCCTGCGATCGCCAACCAATTGCTGCAATGCGTGCGGGGAATCTCGGCGGATATGGGATACACCTCGGCAGCGCGCAGCAACCGGACGGCCTTGGTCGGCGTAGCGCATTGATGGAGTCTCATGGGCTGGTCTCGGCAAGGAAGGGTGTGCTAGTGCCTGTGGGACGAATGAGCGGAAGGCGTCAGACGCGGCCTCTCAAGGCGCTCCCTTTCTGATACACTCATTCATGTTGTCCAAGCTGAATTGCTTGATGTCGAACCGGGCTGAGACAGGGCTGGAACATCAAGCAAGCGGAATAGCCGGACCCCGGTAAGGGGATCCGGATGGGATCGCGGGCAATGGCGTTGAGCAGAGAAGTTTAGATGTGGGGACGTAGCTCAGTTGGTTAGAGCGCTGCCCTGTCACGGCAGAGGTCGCGGGTTCGAGCCCCGTCGTCCCCGCCATACATTCCAAATGACTTAGGGGTGTTTGGCAAGTGACTTTCAAAGGTACAATAAAGGTACAATAAGGATTTCCTAGCTCGTTGCACGAGTTGCGAAGCGAACCTAAGCACGTGATATGGCTCTTCGCGGAAGCGGTGACCCTGCTCTTGGTGCCATGCGATGCTGCCGTCCTGCTAGGTTCAGTTCGATGATTGCCTTACTATCGGACGTAGAGTTGCAAATTCCCGTTGGATCCCAAGAGATAGTCCAATTCCACGGAATCCGATCCTGTGCCAGCGAACCGCGACGACACTTGATGAGGTTTCAACATCGGCGGTGCGCTATTTCAAAGCTCCCTATTGATTTTCCGCTGAACAATTGTCTTCGGCTGATCGGATTAGGAACTCGATAGGGGAACTCCTAATGGCTGACTGTCGTCTCTGTCGCTGAACATGCGTCGGAAATCGTTCTCGGGCGTAACGACTCTCCGGCGGAAGCGCCTGTCGTTTCGTCGAATGGCTCGACTTGTGGCGGATATACCGTTTGTCATAACTTGTCTCTTTCGCGAAGCGGTCGGAAGACCCGCGAGCTGTGCTAACCTACCGTTATTGGGGGTAAGCCGATGATTTTGAAGCGAGTGAGCGCGATCCTTCTGTGTGCCGTGGTCTTCGTTTCCGCCGGTTGCGACAGTAAGAAGGCCACCCCACCATCTGCATATCGGAGTGTCAAAATCGCGCAATGGGGGCAGGAGCGTTACCTCATCTATCTTCCGGTTTATCTTGCCCAATCGCAGGGCTTCTTTGAAAAGCACAACGTCCATGCAGATCTATTGTTTTCTGGGAACGATGATCAAGTATTTGCCACCGTTGTTCGCGGCGACGCTCAGTTTGGCGTTGGCGACCCGATTTTCACGGCCATTAGCACACAACAGGGACTTCCAGGCGTAGAGGTGGCGCCCATTGTCGGGAGGGTAGCTCTGTGGGGCGTTGCAAAAAAGGGTGCAAAGCCAATTCGCAAGCCTGAGGATCTGACCGGTCTCCGAATAGGTACATTTCCACGCCCATCCACAACCTACACTCTCCTGGCAGACACGTTGAAGCAGTCCCATGTCAACGCGAAAATCATCGAGGTCCAGATTGGCAGCGAGTTATCCCTGCTTGAATCTGGCAGAGCAGATGTGGTTTTTCTTCTTGAGCCGGCGGCTTCGCTCAGGAACTCGATTACGGGGACCTCTTTGCGCGAATGAGCCGGACGAGGCCGGCCACTCGGCAACTCGAAGATGGTGAGAAGCTTTTGGCGCTACCAAGCCTCCGCTTCAATTCAGCTCGGAGACTCGTAGAGTTCACTGCCTATGAGGGCCCGGTCGGGGTCAACCCGCTGATCTTTGACGCTGCGACTGGTAGAGAGCGCTTCGAGCCGTTGACTGGGAGACAAGTGATGGCCACGAGAACTTATGGAGTTATCGACCTGAAAAGCCGCGAGGCCATCATTGAGTACAACCAACGCGGAGCTAAGGCACGCGACATCGCAGCGCTGTTGGAAGAAACGGGCAGGAAGGTGGGATTTGGCTCAGACTTTGCCGTCGAGCTTAACCCAACCGTGGACCATAGCTTTCTGGAGGCCCTTGAACGATTCGGGCGTATCAAGATCGCGAATATGAGAGTTGTCAGGCCAAACTTCGACTGGACCGATAACTACGAAGGGCTGAATCAAGTTGGAAGTGAGTCGCATGGCAGGGCGGTCGAGCTGATTGTGACTGCCCATAGAAACGACAGCCTTTCGAAACGAACCGGGATTATTCAGTACATCCGGCAAATGATTGGAGAACACGTCTCCAGCCTTCAGGGCGCCAAAGTCGTTGGCGTGCGACAAGGTGAGACGGCCGAGACAACGGTTTCGCTTGCGAACCATGTCGTCCACCAGAAGATCTACGTCGAAGTCGATACCAACGGCCATGTTGTCAGTGGAGATATCCAGGAGAAGCTCCGGGAGTTCCAGAAAGCTCGAGCAGAGGCAAGAAGGGGATGATCAAGCCGCTTCTGTCATATATCAAGACAGGGCTGCTGCCGCGCTTGGGGCGAATCCTATTTCAGCCCCAGGTTTTGCTGAGTATAGCGATTGGTGCGTCGTGCTTTCATTGGGGCCCCAGATACGCGCGTATCTGCGCGCTTTCGGC
>PLPU01000317.1:0-5536 GCA_003159975.1 Acidobacteriaceae bacterium | reverse complement strand
TCCGTGCCCTGCGTCATGTCCGTTAGAGTGTTGGTTCCGCTCAGCCCGATGGCCGTGCCGGTATTCGTCGTCGTCGTCAACTGGATGCCCGTCGTGCCGGCGAGCGCCCTCACACCATCCGTGGCGCTGTCGGCGGTGATAGCGCGCGCAAGGTCGGTGATCGTATCGCCGTTGACCACCAGGGTGTTGGTACCGATTCCCGTAGCGGCGGCGTTTACGGAATTGTAGGCACTGGTGCCCATGGTGAACGTGGCGTTCCCAATCCTGACGCTGCCGGTGAGCATATCGGATGTATTCACCGTCCCAGCGGATGGAGCCAGCATGGCCGTCGTAGGCGTGCCAACCACCACCGGCTGGCCCGCGGGGTTTGCAGCTACCTTGTTCTCCGCGAATGCATCCGACAGGGTCGAGGTAATGGTCAGCGCGTTGCCTGACGTCTCCGACTGGAGGTACATGCCTCCCGACGAGGCGTCCGGAGTGGCGGCGATCTTGAACGCGGGGCCCCCGACCGAGCCTGTGACAGTGTTGATGGCACTGATCAGGTTGGCCATCGAGTTGCCCTGAACGGTGGTCGTGGTTCCGACTGTCTGGGTTGCGCCCGTACCGCCCATGATGAACGTCTCAGCAGCGCCCGCGCCGTCCTGGATAACGATGCTGCCAGCGACCGTATCTCCGACGCCAATGGTTCCTGTAATCGATGTTCCAGCGGTATTGGTCAGCGCAACCAGGGCGGTGTTGTAGTCGGTACCGTCGTCGGGCTTGTAGACGCCCACCGTGGACGTGGTATTCATCAGGAGGTTGGTCGCCGGCGGAATAACGATGCTGTTGCCAAGGGTGCCGGAGGTAATCACCAGGCCCGAGGCGCCGTACGTTGCAGTAGCGCCAGTGTCGCCATTGGCTACGAGCACCGTTCCAATCGCAGTGGCCAAAGCGGAAAGATTATTGCCCAGAACCGTTGTCGTATTGCCCACGGTCCCGGCAGTCCCAACCGTACCGCCCATGATAAAGGTTTGCGGGGCGCCGGCGCCGTCGGTAATGACGATGCTGCCGGAGGCCGTATCGCTGCCGCCGTCGGCCATGCCGATGGTATTGTTGGCCACACCTACGGTTTCAGATCCGTAGGAACCTGCGTTGGCGGGGATCCCCGGCGTATTACCCGTCACGCTATTCAAAAACACGGTTGGGTTCGAGGTTGTGGGAGCACTGAGAATCGGAACTGCGGCTACAACGCCACCTGAAGTCGATACCGTCAGCGCGCCGCCGCCCGCAATATCGGTCAGCGACAGGCTCTGTGTGCCATCGCCGTTGGTGATAACCGTTGCCGTCACAGGACTGTTATTGCTGTTCCAACCGTTGATTGCGCCTGCCACCTCCGCCAAGTTGTTCAAGAGTGGAGTGATCGTTACCGATCCAACGCTGGCGCCGCCCACGCTCACGTTGATCGTCTGGCCCTGGGTCAACAGCTCGCTGGCCGGAATCCCGCTTGGGTCCAAAATGCCGCTGGTGCTCGACGATGAAGGATCGACGCCCGCCGAAACCAATCCGCCAGAGATCTCAATCCCGGTCTGGCTTCCGCCGCCCGTGATCCCGGCCACCGCCTGCGTTGCGAAGCTTGCCGACAGCCCCAACCCCGAGTTGTTAATGGCACTGATCAATCCAGAGACCGTATTCGGGGAATTTGTACCGGTACCCACCGAAATTGAAGTGCTGGCCGTCGTTGAAGTGCGGTCCGATCCCTTCACCAGGTACTTCACAGCGATCGTCGTTGTGCCAGTCGTCGAATTCAGCGTGTCGTTTACGGTTGCATTTGCCGTGCTGCTGGAGAGATTGAGGAACACATTGTTTTCGCCGCTGCTATAGGACATGGCGCCGCCAGTGTCGCCCACACTCTGCTCGGAGAGCGTGCGAATATTCAAATCGTCGATCGAAGAGCCCGTCGTCGAAGAGTCGCCCGTGTAAATGGCCGTGGTGTTGCCGGAGAAGACGGCCTGCTGGTTATAGGTGGTTGTCGACCCAACATTGTTGACCTCAGCGAGGATCGACTGGTACTCCTGGTTGGCGGCGCCTTCCTGGGTGCTGTTGAGGGTGCCGTTGGAGGCTTCGGTGGCCAGCGTAATGGCACGGTCGAGCAGGCTGGTTACCTGCGAAAGCGCCCCATCAGCCACATCCAGCAGCCCTACACCCTCCGTCGCATTCGTTCCCGACTGCGTCAGGGCAGCCGAGTTGGCTGCCAGCCCGTTGACTAGCGAAAGTCCGGCGGCGTCGTCCGCACCGGAGTTGATCTTCGAACCTGACGACAACTGCTGCAACACGGTCTGCAGGCTGTTGTTGGTGTTATTCAGGTTGTTCTCCGCATAGATCGCTGAAAGATTGTTCAAGACACCGAGGGCCATGGGACTCAACTCCTTCTTGGATGCCCTGTGCCGCGCTCGTGGCCGCCGGTTTTTTCTCGCCGTCCGGCCCCTCCGCAACATCCGGATGAGCGTTTCCGCATCCACCCCATTCATCGGAGCCGGCGAAAATAACTTTAGTCATTTTCTTTCGAATCGATCCCAGGCAGTTTTGTCGCGGTGCGAGTCAGAGTGTCCGGGTTTGGTCCATTGACTGTCCTGTTGCGATTCAGACGCTGTCTCATTGCGCTGCACTGGCTTGTCTCAATTCGCGACAGATTGTGGCTTTAAGGAGAAGAGGAAGGCCGCGATGGCGGGCTCGGCGCGCACAAAAAATCGGCGGCAAGAGGATCGCCTCTTGCCGCCACCGGTCTGAACAACAACCGCATTTGCTCTCTGCCTGAAACCTCGATCGTGCTTAAAGTCGTGTTACTCCATATCGCCTGAAGGAGGCGCGGGAGCGCCCGCCGAGGGGGCATCGCCGGGAGCGGGCGGTCCCTGCCGGCGGCGGTACTGGCCGCCGGGTCCCTGGCGGTCCCGGTTCCAGTTGTGGCCGGGCTGCCCGTGGCTGGCGCGGTCTGTCTGCAACTGCTTCCACTGCTCCGGCGACAGCTTGCCGCGAATGGCGAGCAGGAAGCGCGCATTCGCCTTTTCGAGTTCAGCGCGAGCCTGGGCGACCTTGTCGATCTGGGCCAGGATCTGGCTTTCGTTGGGCTGGTCTTCGCCCATCATCGGCTCGAGTTCGAGTTCCGCCTTTTGCACCGTGGCGCGAAGATCGATGAGCTTCTCGCGATGCTGCAGGAGCGTTTCGTCCATAGCCTTGCGCTGTGCGTCGGTCAGCTTCAACTCCGCTACGAGCTTGGGATTGTTCCACCACTTTCCATGATCGCCGTGAGATCCGAAGGCTCTTTCAAACGGAGGCCGATGGTCTCCAAATCCCGGGCCGTTGCCAGGGCCGCCACCGGGCCCCTGTGCCAGCGCCAGCGCCGATCCGGCCATTGCGACGCCTGCAATCGCTACTGCAAATCGTATTGCCATCCAAGACTTCATTGTGCTTTTCTCCTCCGCTATGTGGTGTCGGTTTTGCTGCTTGAGATTTCCGTTGACTGCGTGTGTTTACCTGGCTCGTGTTTACCTGGTTTCGTCGTCGGCCATCAGCCGCGCCAGCGGTTCCATGGCGCTGGGAACTTCCCGCGATACATCGCTGTCCACATTGGCCAGCAGATCTTCCTCTTCCCTGGCCCGCTGCTCGGCGATGACTCTCCGCTGCTCGGCTGCGCGCGCCTCTGCCGCGATTCTGGCGAGTTCCAGCTTGTGCTGGCGCTCTTGAATCCCGCTGCCGACACCGCCGGCAACAAGCACACCAGCAAGCGCCCATCCCGCAGCCAGGCGCCAGCTTCTCCGGCGTACGGTCTTCGCCGGCGTGCGGGCGCGGCCAAACTCAGCCCCGCTCCAGGCGAGGACGCTGGCTCTGAAGTTGGCCAGGGCTTCTTCCAATACAGGCTCGTTCGCTTCGCCGGCGACCAGCTTGTCGAGATTCGCATTCGCACCCGTTCCCCGCGGGTTCTCACCAAAGCGACTGATAAGACTCATCGTTTCCCTCCCAATTCCGCGCGCACTCTTCCCAGTGCCCGCGAAAGGTGCGCCTTTACCGTTCCCTCGCTCAACCCGGTGGCCTGCGCAATCTCGCTCAACTCCATCTCATCCACGTAGCGGAGCAGAAAAACCGTTCGCTGCCGCTCACTCAACCCTTTTACAGACTGCCAAACCCGCTTGACCTGCTCGCGCGCCAGCAATCGCTGCTCCGCCGATCGCTCTCCGCTGGGCAACCACTCGCTGGCCTCGTCCAAATCGACGGCATTGGTACGAGTCTGACGCCAGAACTGCATGCGCCGGTTGCGCCAGTGGTCCTTTTGCAGGTTGATGGCAATCCGCATCAACCAGGTCATGGCGCTCGACTCGCCGCGAAAACTTCCCCAGTTCCTGTGGGCCTTCAGGAAACAGTCCTGGGTCAGCGTCTCGGCCAGATCGACATCGCGCGTGGACGCCAGCAGAAACCGGAAAATCCGCGGCCGGTGCGTGGCGACGACAGTCGAAAACTCCTGCGCAGCAATCTCTTGCGCGGTGGCCATGGTCATCGTTTCCAATGCTGTGCCGGCTGCCATCCCTTGTGTAGACGCCCGCACTGTGTGCAAGTTTACAGTCATCTCCGCGATTCTCTCCGTAGAGGCGCATTTCCGATCGGGGTGGAGAGCTCCGGGACGTCATGCCGTGCGCATCATGCTTATGGGAACCCTGGCGACGTTGGCCGATCGATGGCATTCGAAACGGGTGTGCTGTTAAACTGGGTCGAGGTAAACGCTTTCCAACTCCCGGTGCGCTCAAGGAATCGGCCATGCTGCTTGCCTCTCTTCGCGAACAAGTGCTCGACGCCAACAAGGAGATCGCGCGTCGCGGCCTGGCGCCTCATACATTCGGCAATGCCAGCGGGATCGACCGCTCCGGCGCGCAACCTCTGGTGGTGATCAAGCCGAGCGGGGTGGGCTATGCCGCGCTGACTGCGGCCGATCTTGTGGTCACCGACCTGGACGGCAAGATTGTGGAAGGCTCGCTGCGGCCATCGAGCGACCTGGACACACACACCCTGCTCTATCGCGCGTTTCCCCAGATCGGGGGCATCGTCCATACGCACTCGGAGTTTGCTACTTCCTGGGCGCAGGCGGGGCGGGCCATCCCGTGCCTCGGAACCACCCACGCGGACTACTTCCACGGGCCGGTTCCAGTGACTCTGCCGCTGACTGCCGAGCAGGTGGCCGAGGCCTATGTGCGTAATACCGGGGCGGTTATTGTGGAGCGTTTCCGCTCGGAAGGGCTGGACCCGGTGGCCATCCCGGGGGTTCTGGTCGCGGGGCATGCACCCTTCACGTGGGGAGCGTCGCCGGCCGCAGCTGTGGAGCACGCGGATGTGCTGGAATACATCGCCCGGCTGGCGTTCCGGAGCGTCCTGCTTGGAGCTTCCGAAAACGGAATTCCGATGTACGTTTCTGAACACCACTACCAGCGAAAGCACGGTCCCAAGGCCACTTACGGTCAGCTGTGATGGGAGGCTCTTGCCCGCGTTCTTGGAGGAGGGAATGTTCATTGAT
>PLPU01000334.1:7789-7994 GCA_003159975.1 Acidobacteriaceae bacterium | reverse complement strand
CCAGGTCGCCGGTGTGCAGCCAGCCGTCGGGGTGAATCACCGTCGCTGTGCCTTCGGGGTCGCCGTCGTAGCCCTTCATCACCGCGTAGCCGCGTGCGCATACCTCGCCCTGTTCGCCCACCGGCAGCGTCTCGCCGGTCACGGTGGACACAATGCGAATCTCCGTTTGAGGCATGGCGCGGCCCACCGTCTTCACGCGAATCTC
>PLPU01000334.1:2775-7710 GCA_003159975.1 Acidobacteriaceae bacterium | reverse complement strand
GCGGGGACGCCGTAGACGGAGGTTGCGCGCTCGTCGTGGATGGTCTTCAGCGTGGCCCGTGGATCGAAGGTCCAGTTGGGCAACAGGATCGCCGCTCCGGTATTCACCGCCGTCATGGTCCCGATCACGCAACCGTAGCAATGAAACAGCGGCACCGGCAGGCAGATCCGGTCCTGTTCCGTATAGTGGAATCCATGGGCCAGGAATTGCCCGTTGTTCACAATGTTGTGGTGGGTCAGCATGACGCCCTTGGGCAGGCCGGTGGTGCCGCTGGTGTACTGGATGTTGGCCACGTCGTCCACGGCTACATGCGCTGGCAGTTCGCCCGGCGCATCCTTCAGCGCGGGCCACTCGGACGAATCGAAGTAGATGGTGTGATCGAGCTCGAGATCGAGCCCGTGGCGGGCGCGGCCGAGGATCTCTTCGTAGTCGGCGCGCTTGTCTTTGTGCCACAGGAAGAGCGCCTTCATGCGCGACTTCTTCAGCGTGTACTGCAGCTCATGGGAGCGGTAGGCGGGATTCACATTGACGAGCGCCGCTCCGGCCCGGGCGCAGCCCATGTGCATCGTGATCCACTCGATGCAGTTGGTGGACCACAGGCCGACGCGGTCGCCCCGCCGAATGCCGAGCGACCAAAGCCCTCGTGCCACGCGGTTCGCTTCGTCGCTCAGCTGGGCCCAGGTCAGGCGCTGGGCCTGATGGCAGGACGCAACGGCCAGGCGGTCGGGAAAGCGATTCGCTGTGCGGTGCAAGAGGTCGCCGATGGTCAGGTTCAACAGCGGCCGGTCGGGTCCCCGCGCGTAGCTCAGGGTGCGGGCTTCTTCTTCAAAGGGCATGATTCGGGCTCATGAAACAACGAAGGGAAGTGTATATCTCCAGACCCTGACAGGCTGTGTGATCCAGCACACAAAACTCAGCCGGTGGCTCAACCGAGGGTCGATGCGGAAGAACGTCAGTAGACGTTTTGGCATCTGAACTGTGGATGGGCTGTGGGCATGGGCTGTGACCCAGGAGGAGACTGGCATGCAAAATGGGAACGGAACAAACCTGGCAAGCGGAGTGATCGCTGGGGCGGTGGGCGGATTGGTTGCTTCGTGGGTGATGAACGTGTTCATGGAGAACGTCGGCTCAAAGCTCCAAGACGCGGTCGAAACCGAGGAGGAGCGCGCGGAGGCCGCGTGGCAGCAGGCGATGCAGGCCGACGTTCCCAAAGAAGACGCGACCATGAAGACCGCGGATGCCCTGGTGGGAGCCGTTACCGGCGGCCGGCACCTGTCCTGGGAAGAGAAGAAGATCGGGGGGCCGATCGTCCACTATGCCTTTGGAACCTTGATGGGTGGTCTTTACGGCGCTGCGGCGGAGTACTCCAGGGTCGCTCGGCTGGGGAACGGCACTCTTTTTGGCACCGCGCTGTTTACCGGGGCGGACATGATCGCCGTTCCAGCGTTGAATCTGTCGTCAAGTTCCGGCGAGGCGCCGGTTTCGTCGCTCGCCACGCCTTATGCGGCTCACCTGGTGTATGGAGCGACTACGGAGTTTGTCCGGCGGCTGGTGCGGGGTGTGCTTTAGGCGGTAATCTCCATTTCCCTATTGACAGATACTTGACAATTGGGCAATGAAAGCGCAGGATAATGAGGTCGGCATATGAGTGCAGCGGTCTAAAGCCGTGGTGTCGATCCCGCCAGCAATGGTCTCTACGAGTGTGGGGATAAAAGAGGCGCATGGAATATGAAAAGGCTCTCTTCATTGAGGGCCTTTTCTCCGTTATGTGCTTATATTCTTATTATTCAGAGTGTTGTGCAGAATAATCCAAAACCGAATTGGCTTCCCATCTGGCCGTGTGGAATTATGGCCAAGATCGCGAACAAAGGCAGTTTCGATAATCATTTCAAGCCGACCTTTCGCCTTCTTCTTCACCTTGAAAAAGATGTCATATTCCACGGTTAGAGCTTCGTCAGTGACCGCTTCAACTGTGAAGAAGTTCCGCCGGTTTTTGTTGTGGTAAGGCTTTCTATCCGGCAAAGCCTGGATGATCGCCGGGAGCAGTTTCGACAGTTCATATCTTCGAAAGTCGAAAACCCGGCTTTCATAACCATCTGAATATATTAGAGCGTTATCGCAGATTTCTTCAGCTTTCAGTTCGCGAGAGAAGCAGTGAAGGGTGTACGTTACTTCTACCCTGTAAACTTCAGCAGCTTTGTTACCTTCACTAGGACGCCTATACTCCAAAGTGCAGGGATGTAAATGAGCAAGATCGTATCTTTTTCCACCGTAATTGAAAGGTAACCATTTCATTATCAGCAATTTTACAGCTTATCGCTCTTGCTTTTAAAAACGCTTGTCGATTGCTGAGTTCGGCAAACGGAACCACTGCAATATCTATAGCGGCGATGTTAGCTTGGTGGGCGCTGCAGGATTCGAACCTGCGACTTCCACCGTGTGAAGGTGGCACTCTACCGCTGAGTTAAGCGCCCCAAGAGAGGAGTGGCGAAAGCTGCGCCAGCGGGGCATCCCATGGGTTAGAGTAACACCAGCAGGGCTTTCAAGGCCACCCCGTGCTCCCCATCGGTATGGCCGCGACCCCTGCTCATTCGCCGATGCGCTGGAGAGTCTTTTCAATTCGCCAAGCAGCTGATTTCCCGCGGGACGGGGAGGCGGCGCTGCGGGCGTTGCCGGGTCTGGGTGGGACGGGCNNGCGCGCTGAAAGCCGTCCAAATGGGGCGGCAAAGGGGAATTCCGGCCCGGAAATGGCGCATGAAATCGATGAAACGGCGCAACCTTCCGATGTAAATGGGGTTCCAGAGGATATGGCGACTCTGGTCCTGGACAACTCGGTTCTGGGAGCGGGCGCGGCCTCACGGCCGGGCGCACCGGAGAGCTACAGCGGGTCGCAGGTGAGTCTCGACCCAGCCAGCGATGCAGCCATCATGCTGCGCGTGGCCGCCGGCGATGAGGCCGGCTTCAATTNNGAGGAGCTGGCGCAGGAAGTCTTCCTGCGCGTTTACCGCTCGCGCGAGAGCTACCGTGCCGAAGCCAAGTTCACCACGTGGCTTTACCGGATCGCGACCAACCTGGCGGTCAACCACGCGCGCGATACGCGGCATGAGCGGTCGGCGCAGACGATTTATCTGGATGCTCCGGACGAAGAGAACGGTACCAAGCCGGATGTGGCGGACGATGAGCCTTCGGTGGAGCAGCGCATGATGCGCGATGAGCGGATGGCGGCCATTCGGACGCACGTGATGGCACTGCCGGAGCGGCAGCGGATGGCGGTGCTGATGCACAAGTACCAGGGGATGGATTACCGGCAGATCGGGGAGGTGCTCAAGTTGAGCGAGTCGGCGACCAAGTCGCTGCTTTTCCGCGCCTACCAGACACTGCGGGACAAGTTGAAGGATTTTGTATAAGCAGGAAGCAGAATGCTTTTGTTCAAGTGAAGAAGCCGGGCAACACCGGCAGGGAGTGGGGTAGCAACCATGGAACGGATGAAGACAAATTGCACTGGGATGGAATCGAAGCTGGCGGACCTGCTGCTCGATCCCGAGAGAGTGCCTGCCAAGGTTCAAGCGCATGTCGACGCGTGTGAGAGCTGCCGCGCTGAGCTCAAGGAGTTGCGCGCGACCATGTCCCTGCTGGACGCCTGGGAGAGCCCTGAGCCGAGCCCCTACTTCCTGAGCAAGCTGGATGCGCGGATGCGCGAAGAACGCGCGACCGCGCCGGCCAGTTGGCTTGAACGTCTGCGTGCGCGCCTTGCTTATGGGCCGTCGATGCATGTTCGTCCGCTGGCTGCCATGGCTCTGGCCGTTGTGCTGCTGCTGGGCGGTGGAACCTACCTGGGCATCAGCGATGGCGAACGACCGGCGGCGCCCCCCGTGCAGGCTGCCGTGGTTCACGATTTGCAGACGCTGGATAATAACGCCCAACTGCTTGAGCAATTGGATTCGATCTCCGGCGCCAATGACAAGAACGGGGACTGATTCAACTTTCGCAGCGGTCGATGCGAAGGCCAGGAGACGCTTGTGAACGCGGGAATCAATGCGGGGCGTGTGAGCCGCGCGGCTATGGCCGCTGTGGTGGCAGCGGTTCTGTGTCTGCCCGCGGCCTGGGGTCGCGGCCAGCACGCGTCCGCACCGCGTTCCGCGCCCCACGCGTCCGCACCGCGGCCTCAGGCCGGCAAACCGCAGTCCACAAAGCCGCAGAACGGAAACCGGCCGGGTTCGCAGGTACAGGGCCGGCCGCAGGGGAACGCACCAGCGGGCGCGCGACCGGGTTATCCCGCTCCTGGTTATGGGATCCAGGGCAGTCAGCGCCCCGCATATCCGGGCTATGGCGCTCCTGGTTATCGCGCTCCCGGCTATCCCGGCGGGGCGTATGCAGGCAGGGGCTATGCGGCCCAGGGCAATTATCCTCCGGGGCATCTTGGCGACTGGCTCAATCAGCATCGCAATCTTCCGGTACAGGATCAGGAGCGGATGCTGCGCAGCGATCCTGGATTTAACCGGCTTCCTGCCCCGGAACAAGAGCGGCTGCTGAACCGGCTGCACCAGGTGAATCAAATGCCCGAGCAGCAGCGTGATCGCACGCTGGCCCGCGCTGAGATGATCGAGCACCTGTCGCCCCAGGATCGTATGCAGGTGAACATGTCTGCACGGCGCTTTGCCGCCATGCCGCCGGATCGCCGGGCGCTGATGGGCGGAGCTTTTCGGGATCTGCGCGCGGTTCCGATGGATCAGCGGGCGATTGTGCTGAACTCCAGCCGCTACCAGGGTGTCTTTTCGCCCGAAGAACGGGGAGTTTTGTCGGACATGCTGCGCGTGGAACCCTACCAGCCGGCGCGGTAAGTGCGCTTCAGTTGGTAATGATTGGAGCCAGCGTCAGGGGTGCGCGCAGGCGGATGTCGCGCGACGATGCGCCTACCTGGACTTCGAACTTGCC
>PLPU01000334.1:0-2717 GCA_003159975.1 Acidobacteriaceae bacterium | reverse complement strand
CGATTCTCAAATTGCTGTAATCGAATTTCGTGTAACTCAGCCCGAAACCAAACGGAAACTGCGGCTCGACATTCTTCGTATCGAAGTAGCGGTAGCCGACATAGATTCCCTCGGCGTAATCCACCTTTAAGTTTTCGCCCGGATAGTGGCCGTAAGCCGGCGAGTCCTCCCACCTTTTCGGGAACGAAACCGGCAGCTTGCCGGAAGGATTCGCGTCGCCGAAGAGAATTGACGCCAACGCGTGACCGCCCTCCTGGCCGCCGTACCACATATCCAACAGCGCCGGCGTCTTGTCGATCCACTTGGTCATGGTGACCGGGTCGCCTGTATTTAAGACCACAATCGTATGCGGATTCGCTTTTTCGACGGCCTCTATCAGCTCGTCCTGACCGGCGGGCAGGTCCATGGTCTTCACGTCAAACCCTTCGCCTTCGAGTTTTGGATAGCGTCCAACCACCACGACGGCCACATCCGCGTGGGCGGCTGCGTCAGTGGCCTCCTTCAAGGCCTTCGCGCGCGCCTCGGGCGTATCCTGCGCCGGATCTTCACCCTCCATGCCAACGCCCAGTTCAAACTGCACACGGATTGAACTGCCAGCGCGCTCCCCGATTCCGTCCAGAGGCGCAATTGCATATTTGGGCCGCACCAGCGAACTGCCCCCTCCGCCCGTCCGCGCTACAGCGGCATTAGGCCCGATGACTGCAATCGAATGTATCTTTGTCGCGTCCAGCGGCAGCAGCGAGCCCTCGTTCTTCAAGAGCACAATGCCTTCCGTCGCGCCCTGCAGGGCCACGGCCCGCTGTTCCGGTGTATCCACTTCGCCAGTGGCCTGGTGGGGATGGTCGAACAGGCCGCTCTCAAAGATCACGAGCAGAATGCGGCTTACGTTGTCGTCGAGCGTAGCTTCGGCGATGTTGCCGGCCTTGATCTCGGCCAGCACTTTGTCGGCTACCAGCCATCCGTCGCTATTGCCGGCGGTCTTCACGCGCTCGCTGGCCAACCAGGGAATCATTGGAGGACCGCCGGGCATTTCCAGGTCCATCCCCGCATTCACGGTGGCCGCGGTTGAGTAGGTGCTGCCCCAATCGGAGATGACAAACCCCTTGAAGCCGAACTCCTTTTGCAGCACATCGCGGAGCAGCGGCGTGTTCTCGGCCATATGGACGCCGTTGACCCTGTTATAGGCCGACATCACGGTCCACACATGCGCCTCTTCCACCGCGGCTCTGAATGCCGGCAGATAGATCTCGTGGAGGGTGCGCTCATCGATGTGCGCGTCGATGCGGTGCCGCTCAAACTCCTCGTTGTTGGCGTCAAAGTGCTTCACCGAAGGAATGACTCCCTCGCCTTGCACGCCCTGGATGTAGGCCACGCCCAGCCGCGCTGTCAGGTAAGGATCCTCGCCGTAGCCCTCAAAGTTACGTCCCCAAAGAGGCAGCCGGTTGATGTTTACGGTGGGGCCGAGGATCATGTCGCGGCCCAGCGCCTTCATTTCCTGGGCAATCGCCTGGCCCTCGCGCTTTACCAGTTCCGTGTCCCAGGTGGCTGCCATCGCCACACCGGCCGGAAAGCTGGTGGCGAGCACCTTCTGAGGCGCATCAGCCAGGCTGGTAATGGCTGAGCTTCCCGCCCACGAACGCACCCCCATGGGCCCGTCAGCCATCTTGATGGATGGAATTCCGAGGCGCTCATTGGGCGCCGACTCCATCCAGCCTGAGCCGGAGAGCATGGCCGCTTTTTCGCCGATGGTCATTCTGCCCAGCAGGTCGGCGACTCGCTTGTCGACGGGAAGGCTCGCGTCTTTATACGGTGCGTTGGCGGGAACGGAAGGCGGCGCGGGCTCTTGTGCCTTCAGGGCCGCGGAATAGAGCGTTGCGGCTGCAAGGGAGGCAAGAAGGAACGAGAGGGAAACTGAAATCCGGGAAGGGCGCATTGGCGGGACTCCATGAGCGGGAACAACCCCGCAGGATCATCAGTGGGCAATGGTAGCCGATGAGTGGGCGATGCAACAAACGGGCGTCGAGAGCGAATCACCCGGTGGAGACGATGTTCAGCGTCCCCGAGCTTGAGCCGCCGCTGGGCTACAATGGAAGATGGGCCAAGGCCAGAATTCATTGCGCAGTGAGCGCAACTAGAGCAAGGAGCTTTAACTTTTATGGCGATTCCCGCCACTCAAATGCGTCCCGGCATGATCATCAAGCACAACGACCAACTACACCTGGTTTTCAAAGTCGAACACCGCACGCCCGGCAACCTGCGCGCCTTCATCCAGGCCAAGCTGCGCAACCTTCGCACCGGCGCCATGTTCGAGCATCGCTTTCGCTCCGCCGACGCCATTGAAAAGGTCATTGTGGACGAGGTTTCCATGGAGTTCCTCTACGCCGACGGCGATGATTATTACTTCATGAACCCGGTGGACTACGAGCAGACCGTGCTGAAGGGCTCGACGCTGGGCGACGCGGTCGAGTACCTGACGCCGAACCTGCAAATCAAGGTCAGCTACCACGACAGCCAGGCCGTCGGCATCGAGCTGCCTTCCGCCGTTGAGCTCACAGTTGTCGAGACCGAGCCCGGGCTCAAGGCGGCCACCGCCTCCAGCGTCACCAAGCCGGCCAAGACCGAAACCGGTCTGGTGGTCCAGGTTCCCGCCTTTATCAACGAGGGCGAAAAGATTCGCGTGGACACGAGCGAAGGGGCTTACCTCAGCCGGGCATAAG
>PLPU01000272.1:15106-24288 GCA_003159975.1 Acidobacteriaceae bacterium | reverse complement strand
AATCTATCGATCCTGGAAACGGCGCAGGGGCCGGCCGAGCAAAGCAAGCGGGGAGCCAGTTCAGCCCGGCTCCCCGGCTCATCGGATCGATGAGTCTCCAGTTGGCTATTCCTTGACAGGTTGGTCTCCACCCGAGCCTGTCTCCGCTTCACCAACCGAAACCTACAATGACGAAGAGTCAACAAAATGAACACGCTTTTTCAGCAAACGGCGAACTGTCAATTTACAATCTGTCTCACCCGAGGGGTGCACCCCACGTAGTGTCAATCCCCATCTCCACCTGTCTTCAAGGCATCCTCTTTGCTGTCAACGCTTTCCGCTAACAGCCCGTTTGCCGATTATTTCCCTCATTTGTCGCACAATGATCACAGCGGAACCAGAGTCGATGCTGCCCGTCTCCTCTATGCCGCTCGAGATCGCCCACCGCGTGCTCAGAAACTCATCGCCGCAGCAAAAATCCGTCCACTGAACCCAGAGAAAAGAATGAACCCATTCCACTTTTGCCGAATCTTCGCCATAAAAGAGTCTAAGTTGCACAAACATAAACAGATATTTACCTCGCCTTTCATTCTCTTTTTCTTCGCTATCCTGGGAAGTACGCGGGGTGGCCGGGCGCAAGGGAAAGGAATAGCCTGGGCACTCGTCCCGGAGGGACCGGACGAAAATAGCCACGGGTGGAACCCGTGGAATCCCGCCCCCACCGACGCCGCCGTCCTGGGGGGGCGGCATGATTCGTCCCCAAAATTATCCGCAGCTTGTTTGCCGATCATTTCCCCCATCTGGCGCACAATCATTAGAGAACTCCCCCGCGCCGTCGCGCCCAACTCTCGGTTCGCGCACAGGCCCGTGCAAGTTCTCCGTTTTCAGGAATTTGGCTTCCAGATTCCTCAAAAACAAGGTACTTACGCCAGAACTCCGCCTCCAGCGCCTTGAAAAGAGACAATTTGCTCCAAACACACCGGGTGGGATGGGGAGGGGGGGTGCTTCCGTTGCGGACCGTTCACACCCCGCAAGAAAGGACCTCACAAATCGCACCAAGTTAAGATAAGCCATGCCCGTAACGAAACCATCGCCGAAGAAGAAGTCCGCAATGAAACCCCTGCGCGGCGACCTGGCCCCCGACCGTATCGCCGCCATCCTCAAGGCTCTCGACGAAGCCTACCCCGCCGTCGAGTGCGCCCTCATCCACTCCTCCCCCTGGGAGCTGCTGGTGGCCACCATCCTCTCCGCCCAGTGCACCGATGTCCGCGTCAACATGGTCACGCCGGAGCTCTTCAAGCGCTTCCCCACCCCCGCGGCCATGGCCAAAGCAACCCAGCCACAGCTTGAAGCCCTTATAAGGACCACCGGCTTCTTTCGCAACAAGGCCAAATCCATTCACGGCGCCGCCCGCAAAATCATCGCTGACTTCAGCGGCCAGGTCCCGCAGACCCTCGCCGAACTCATCACCATCCCCGGCGCAGCCCGCAAAACCGCCAACGTCGTCCTCGGCGTCAGCTTCAAAAAGGCTGAAGGCGTCGTCGTCGACACCCACGTCTTCCGCATCGCCCGCCGCCTCAGCCTGGCCAAAGGCGACATACCTCAAAAAGTCGAGCAGGAGTTAATGCGCGTCATTCCCAAGGACCGCTGGATCGACTTCTCCCACCAGATCATCCATCACGGACGCCAGGTCTGCGANNCTCGAGCAGCTCTGCCACTCCAAAGACAAAACCTGGCAGTCTTGATATTCAGTTCTCTTCGCAGAGCCCTCGAATCGAGAAACCATCCAGGAACCTCTGCCAGCGAATTGCCGTAGACTATCTGCAGAAAGAGAAAGACATGCGCAATCGTGCGGTACGATCCGCCCTGTTCGATCTCGGGGCTGGAATTGTTGCGATCGTAATCGTCCTCGGCAGTTGCTTTGCTTCCACTCGGATCTCATTTGATTTTCGCGCCATCTTTGCTATCAGCGGCGTGGCCTTCTTCTTCGCCGGCTTTGCCAGAGGCTCAACGCCCACTGGGCTAGTGTGGCAAGCGCTTCGGGTAAGCGCAGGCGGTGTTCTAGGAGTCGCCGCGCTGATCATGAACAACGGTTTTCATCGGCTCTCTTTTCCGGCCAGCCTGTTCGCCGCTGGCGTGCTGGCTTCGGCGGCGGGCATTGTTGCACGGCATTCATGGCCAGGCAGTCGCGTTCGGAGCTTCGGAATTGCGACGACAACGCTCCTCCTGGTCGCGATTGGCGCGTTGGCAGCAATGCCGAACCTGCCGGCGTATTCCACCTTCGATGCGCGTAGCCAGTCGCCGGCCGCAGTTAACCTTTCCGTTGACGGTCATGGCATCGCCTCTGCCGATCTTCGCGGCCGCGTTACGGTTCTCGCCTTCTACGCGAGTTGGTGTTCCGCATGCTTTCAAGAGCTTCCTCACGTCGACAAGGTCTATCAGCAATTTCGCAACGATTCCAGGGTCGCTTTCTATGCCGTCGATACCGGATGGGGCGGTGAGACGCCGGAACTCGGAGAAAACTCTCTCCAGCGGCGCCACATCGTTCTCCCCATGGCATTCGACTCGGGAGCTACCGCACAGGCATTGAAGGTGGATGCCCTTCCTTCGCTGGTCCTGCTGGACTCCGCGGGCAAGGTGAGGTTTGTCCATGAGGGTTTTGACGTATCGGAGAATCTGGAATCGGGTTTAACTCGTCGAATTCACGAGCTCGTGAACAGCGGCAATCCAACCGAGTGAGTTTCCTCAACTCACCCGCCGCGGCCGCCAGGTCTGCGACGCCCGCAAACCCAAATGCGACCGCTGCAACCTCGAGCAGCTCTGCCACTCCAAAGACAAAACCTGGCAATCATAACCAAGCAAGCCAGTTAGTCAGTGGGCGGCAAGCAATAAAAATCGCGCGCAAGCACGGTCTATCGCCAGAATAACTGGCTCACGGCGGCAACCAGCCCCGGAATATCCGACGGCTCGGCCTCAATCGCCGGCTCCCAGCCAAGTTCCCGCAGCGTCTCGCTCGTAATCGGTCCAATCGAAACCGCTGGAACCCCAGCCAACGGCCACTCCAACCCAGCCGCCCGCNNTCCGGCGCAGCCTCGGGCATCACGTTCCGGTAAGCGTCCACCACATCGACCGTCGCCCCGGCCGCGTGTAGCGCATCCGGAATCACGTCCCGCGCAACGGCAGCCCGCGCCAGCAGGATCCTCTGCCCAGCAGCCAATCCAACCATTCCCTCAATCAAACTTTCGGCCACGTAAATCACCGGTACAAAGGTAATTTGAAACCCAGCCTCCCGCGCCGCAGCCGCCGTCCCTTCACCCACCGTTGCCACCTTCATCGAAACAGACCGCCCCAGCTCAATCCCCAACGCAGCCGCACGCTCCCCAAGCGCCCGAACCGTGTTCGCGCTGGTAAGAATCAGCCAATCGTAATCATTGAAATGGTTTAAGGCCCTGTCCAACGCCTCGAAGCTGGCCGGAGGCCCAATCTCCAGCACCGGAACCTCGACCGGCGCCGCTCCCAGCGTCCGCAACCCCTCACTGAGTTTTCCAGCCTGGTGCGCGGCACGGGTCACCAGCACCCGCCGCCCAGCCAACGGAAGCGAACTCACCGCGAAACCTCGCCCTGGGCTTCAAGCAGAGGCCCCGCTCCGGCCTCAATCAGCATCCGCGCCGCCAGTCGTCCCAATCCCGCAGGCTCAAATTCCCCGCGAACAGCCCGGCGGTAGATCCGCACAGCCGACCCCGTCTCCGGCGCCGCCACCACCCCAAAGACCTCGTCCCACGGCTCTTCCCCGCCGCCCGTTCCAGGCTCTACTCCAACCCGGCAATATATCCCGATCGGCACCTGGCACCCTCCGCCCAACGCCGCCAGGGCAGCTCTTTCAGCCGTCACCGCAAACCGGGTCGCCGCGTCATCCAGAAATGCAACTGCCGCAATCGTCTCTCGATCATCCTTACGGCTCTCAATTCCCAGCGAACCCTGTCCCGCCGCCGGACAAAAATCCTTGGGTTCCAGCCGCTCGCGCACCCACTCCGTCTTCTCCAGCCGGTCCAGCCCCGCTGCCGCCAGCAGAATTGCATCCACCTGCCCCTCGGCCAGCTTCCGCAACCGCGTGTCCACGTTGCCGCGAAACTCCTGCGCCTCGATATCCGGCCTCAACGCCTTCAACTGCGCCCGCCGCCGCTGACTGCTTGTTCCCACCCGCGCGCCAAGCGGCAAATCCGCCAGGCTGTCATACTTCACCGACACCAGCACATCCCGCGGATCCACCCGAGGCGGTGTCGCCGCCAGCGCAAACGGCTCCGGCAATTCCGTCGGCAGATCCTTGAGCGAATGCACCGCCAGATCGACGCGACCCTCGGCCAGCGCTTCTTCAATCTCCTTGGTAAACATTCCCTTCGACCCAACTTGCGCGAAAGTCACTTCCTGCAACCGGTCGCCGGTCGTCTTGATGATCTCAATCTCGACCCCATGCCCCTGCCCGCGCAGCAGCGCAGCAATGTGGTGGGCCTGCCATAGCGCCAGTTGCGAGCCGCGGCTACCAATTCTCAGCTTCATCTGCGGCTCTCCACCCTCGTCTCATCCACAACCACCTGCTCAGCGCTTTCAACTTCGGCCTTCGCTGGAATGGCCGCAGCCGCCACAACCACCGGCTCCAGAACAACGTCCGCGGCGCTCGGCACCGACCACGCATCGCAAAGCGCATCCAGCCGTGCCGCATTCCCCTCCCGCGCCGCCTGCTTCAGTGCCTGCATCGGCGGATGAAGAAACTTGTTCACCAGCCCCCGCGTCAGTGCCTCCACAGCGGCAACCTGCTCAGCGCTCAGCGAACCCAGCCGCGCCTGCACACGCTTCAATTCCGTCAGCCGAATCTCCTCCGCCTGCCGCTGCAACGCCACAATCGCGGGCGCCACGTTCACCGTCCGCTGCCGCTGCTGGAACCGCTCCACTTCCCCTGCAATCAACGTCTCCGCATCGCTGGCCACGCGGCTGCGTTCTGCCATGTGTGCTGCGGCCACCGCCTGCAAGTCGTCAATGTCGTACACAAAGACGCCTTCCAGCTTGCCCATCTCCGGGTCCACGTCGCGCGGCACGGCAATGTCGATAAAGAACATGGGCCGGTTCTTCCGCCGCTGCATAAATGCCTGGCCATGCTCGCGGCGGAAAATCGGATGTGGTGCACCTGTCGAGCTGATCACGATATCCGCTTCGCTGGCCGCCTCATAAAGCTTCTCGAACGGAATCACGCGGCCCTTGAATTCCTCCGCCATCACACGTGCGCGCTCCTGCGTGCGATTGCTTACCAGGATGGCCCCGGCGCCCTGCTGCACCAGGTGTCGCGCCGCCAGTTCGCTCATCTTTCCCGCTCCCACCAGGAACACTGTCCGCCCTTGCAGCGAGCCAAAGATCTTTCGCGCCAGCTCCACCGCCACCGAAGCAATCGAAACCGAATTCGATCCGATTTCCGTCTCCGAGCGAACCTTTTTCGCGGCGGCAAACGCACTTTGCAGCAGGTGTTCCAACTGCCCGGCCACCGTGCCCGAAGCCCGCGCCACGGCAAAAGCCTCTTTCACCTGCCCAAGAATCTGCGGCTCACCCACTACCATCGAATCCAGACTTGAGGCCACGCGGAACAGATGCCGCACCGCGTCCCGATCGTGCTGTTCGTAAATGTGGGCTGCGAGCAGCGAGGGGTCCAGCCCGAAATGGCGGTGCAGAAACCCCTTCAAATCGGTATCCGGCGACTCCACAGACGCCAGCATCTCCACCCGGTTACAGGTGGAAACAATCATGCATTCGCTGACCCCCGGAACGGCGGCAAGTGCACGCGTCGCTTCAGGCAGTTCATCGCGCGGTATTGCAATCCGCTCGCGCAACTCGATGGGCGCGGTCTTGTGGTTCACTCCAATGAGTACGAGCGTCATTGGGCACCGAACCTGTGAACGTGGCTGAAAAGGTTGGCCGTCCAGACGACCACCATCACGGCAAAGACAGCGCCGGAAAGATAAGCTGCCTTGCGTCCCCTCAGTCCGGCCGCCCGCCTCACCAGCAGCAGCAGAACGTAAATAGCCCAACTGACGAACGCGGCAATAATCTTCGGGTCAAGAAAATACGTAGCGCCATAAGTGTCCTGGGCCAGAACCGCCCCAATCACCAGCCCCACGGTCATGCACGGGAAACCAAACTCGAGCATGGCCTCCGAGAGCCGCTCCAGGGTATCCAGCGGAGGGAGCCAGTCGAACGGCGCCCACCAGGAGTCCTCACTGGTGAGAAATCGCGCCTTAGGCTTGGCCTTGAGCCGCCGCTCCTGCACCAGGTAGAGTACTGAGGCCAGCAGGCTGAAACCGAGAGCAACATAGGCCAACAGAAGAGCTGTGATGTGTGCAATCAGCCAGCTGACCCGTACTCCCTGGGATGGAAAAGTGTAGTGATCGGGGCCCAGCGCGGGCACCAGCACCAGGAAGAACGCAATAGGCAAAACAAACAAACCAAGCGAGATCGCCTCGTAAAGCCACCAGACAAGAAAGAATACCGACACCATTGCAAGACCCAGCAGCGACTGCACTTCTCTGAACCCCACCGGGACCAGGTGACGGGCCTGAACCAGCATTTCAACCACCGAAACAAAGTGGAAGAACCACGCCATTCCGCCCAGGTGAACGCACCACCGGCGCCACCGATCCACTTTGTAGAGCACGGCCGGAAAGACGGCGACACTCGCCGACGCGTACAAAATCGCCGCAACTCTTAGCCAAAGCAGATACATATCGTTGTTTACCTTAAGGCGTAAACCCTCAGTATACTGTGACGCAAATCACCAAAAAATGCATCCACGAATAGCTGGAGCAGGTCGCGGACACGCACGCGCGGCGCCGTAGTCGCTGCTCGAGCGCAGAGAGTCGTCAGGCGGAAGGCTACAGCGCCGATTTCAGTACCTCAAGCCCCGCCTTCGAAACCTGCACATCGTCCTCAGACTTACCGCCGCTGAACGCTACGATGATGTAGCCGGTCCTCCCACGCCCAATCACGCCGCCCTGCCAGCCGAATTC
This sequence comes from Acidobacteriaceae bacterium, assembly GCA_003159975.1. GTDB lineage: Bacteria > Acidobacteriota > Terriglobia > Terriglobales > Acidobacteriaceae > Telmatobacter. The sequence continues at coordinate 17,260 of PLPU01000272.1, read as the reverse complement.
TCCCGTCATCGGCGGCCGCTTGGCCGTTCCGCTGTCCTGGAGCGTCTCCGCCATCTCGGCCGATTTGGCGTAGGCAATCCCCAGCAGGTTGTTGCCCTTGCTGGTCGCCGTTGGATCGTCCTTCATCCGGCCCACCACGGCCATCCTTGAAGTCCAACCCTGAATCGTGTCCCCCTGAGCGTAGGAAACCACTGCGACGCCCGTCACATTGAGTTCCGCAGCTCGCTTTTTCATGGCATCCAGGGCCGACTTGGCTAAATCGTCGAATTTCTTGGCGCTTGGAGGCTTGGGAGCGCTTGCCGCGCGCACATGTCCCACGTTGGCGGCTACGATCGCCGCAACCAGCATTCCCATGACAAGCAGGCGTATCTTCATTGTGACATTCTCCGTCGATTAGGTATCCACAGCTTCCCTGGCCGTGTTTATACACTGGAGAATTCTACTCTGCCGTCCCATTGCTACCGGCATCGCGACCCGCCGCGATACTCTTAAATCCGACGTGATCAAAGAAGACTCCCAACCCGGCGCGGCGCCGCCGCTTCCTCCTTTGCAGGAAACACTGCTGGAATTGACGCCGCCCGCCGCCCCCACCGATAAACCCCCGGCGGAATTAACGCCCTTCATGCGCCAATGGACCGCGGCCAAGCGCGAAAACCCTGACGCCCTGCTCTTCTTCCGCATGGGCGACTTCTACGAACTCTTCTACGACGACGCGGTAACGGTGAGCCGCGAACTTCAGCTCACCCTCACCGCACGCGACCGCGAGCGCTCCCAACCCATGTGCGGGGTTCCCTATCACGCTGTCGAATCCTATCTCACGCGCCTCCTCCGCAAGGGCTACCGCATCGCCATCTGCGACCAGATGGAGGACCCCAAGCTCACTAAAAAGATCGTCCGCCGCGAAGTAACCCGGGTCCTGACGCCAGGCACAGCGCTCGACTCCGCGCTCGGCCAGGAGCAAAACAATTTCCTTGCCGCGCTCCACGAAACCGGCTTCGGCAGGGAACAGGTCAGCGCCATTGCCCTCCTCGACGTCTCCACCGGTGAATTCCGCACCGCCGAGTTCTCCGGCCCAACCGCGCGCCAGCAGGCCGTCGACGAAATCGTGAAAGCCGGCCCAAGCGAGGTCTTGCTGGCCACGAGCGCTGAGCTTCCCACTCAGCTCGAACGCATTCCCGCCCGCACCCGCGTAGAAGACTGGGTCTGGACCCGCGACTTTGCTGTGCCGCTTGTCGAGCGTCAACTCAACGTGCGCTCCCTCGAAGGCTTCGGTCTCGCCACGCATCCAGCCGCCGCGATTGCCGCCGGAGCGGTGCTCCACTATGTACGGACAACGCAGAAGATCGAGGCATTGCACATCGATTCGCTCAAGTTTCAGGAGCACTCGACGGCTCTGGAACTCGACCAGGTCACAGTCCGCAACCTCGAACTCATCGAACCGCTGTTTCAAGGGCAGGCCGGCCAGGATAACAAGGTCACGCTGTTTTACACGCTCGATGCCTGTCAGACGCCCATGGGAAAGCGCCTGCTGCGGGCTACCATCGTGCGCCCGCTCTACGATGTGCAGACCCTCAATGCGCGCTATGAAGCAGTCGGCGAGGCGCAGGCCGACCTGGTGCGCCGCGAAGAAATCCGCCACGCATTCTCCGGAATCCTGGACCTCGAACGCTTGCTTGCCCGTCTGAGCCTGGACTCCGCAGGCCCGCGCGATGTCCGCGCACTCGCCTCCAGCCTGAGTCGCCTTCCGGCATTGAAGATCGCGCTCGATGCCATGCGGACGACCCTTTGGCGCGAGTTAGCAGCGCGTCTCGATGTGTTGAGCGAAGTTACGGCGCGCATCGAGACCACACTCGTCGCTGAACCCCCGCTGACCCTCGTCGATGGCGGCGCAATCGCCTCCGGCGTCGACGCCGAACTCGATGAGCTGCGCGCGATTTCGTCCACAGGCCGTCAGGCCATCGCAGCGATTGAAGAGCGCGAACGCGCTCGCACCGGAATAGGTTCGCTGAAAGTCCGCTATAACTCCGTCTTCGGCTATTACATCGAGATCACCAAGGCAAACATGGCCCTGGCTCCGGCCGACTATGAACGCAAGCAGACGCTTGTGAATGCCGAGCGGTTTACCACGCCGGAACTCAAAGATCTGGAGCGCAA
>PLPU01000272.1:0-15032 GCA_003159975.1 Acidobacteriaceae bacterium | reverse complement strand
ATCGAGCAGTGGATGGAGGAGACGCGTGAAGGCCGCTTCATCGCCAACGACCTATATCTGAATGCCGCGCGCCTCAATGAGACCGATACCGGGCCGAGTTTGCTGCTGATAACCGGCCCTAACATGGGCGGCAAGAGCACCTATCTCCGCCAGGCCGCGATGTTAGTGCTTCTAGCTCAAATGGGCAGCTTTGTCCCGGCCGAGAGCCTGCGTTTCGGCCTTGTGGACCGGATCTATACCCGCATCGGCGCCAGCGACAATGTAGCCCGCGGCCGCTCCACCTTCATGGTGGAGATGACCGAGACCGCCACCATTCTCAACACAGCCACCGACAAGTCCCTCATCCTCCTTGACGAAATGGGGCGCGGAACAGCCACCTTCGACGGCCTCTCGCTGGCATGGGCAACCGTCGAATACCTCCATGCTGAAACCGGCGCGCGCACGCTCTTCGCCACGCATTACCACGAGCTGACCATGCTCGCCGAAAAGCTCCCGCGCGTGCGCAATCTGCGCGTAGGTGTCAAAGAGGCGGCAGGTGGCATAGTCTTTCTTCATACCATTGAACCCGGCGCGGCAAGCAAGAGCTATGGCATTGAAGTGGCCCGCCTCGCCGGACTGCCGTCTCAGGTCATCGAGCGCGCCAAGCGCGTTCTCAAGCAGCATGAAAAAGCCGAACGGCAAAGCGTGCAGGTGGAGACCGCCGAGCCCATGCAACTCACCATCTTCACCCCGCTGTCGCAACGCATTGTCGATCGAATTGAAGCAACCGATGTAAACTCGCTTACGCCGCTGCAAGCATTAAATCTCCTCGAAGAGTTACAGCAGGAATTGAAGGAGAAGGCATGACTGCGACCGTACGCCATGCCGTAGGAAGCCTGCTCGTAGTGGGCCTCGGTGCAACTGAGCTTACGCCCCTCGAACGCGCGTGGCTCAAGCTCATCCGTCCTGCCGGGATCATCCTTTTCAAGCGCAACATCGCCGATGCGCGCCAGACGCGTTCACTGCTTGCTGAATCAACGGCCCTGTGCGCCGCGGGCAGTTTTCGCTGCGTCGATCTCGAAGGCGGTATAGTAGATCGTCTGCGCGATGCGCTGGCGCCGACGCCCTCCGCTCAAGCCGTCGCGAAAGCCGCACAAGCAACTGGCAATTCGGGCCTGGTCCGCGAACACGGCGAGTTAGTGGCGCGCGCCGTCACGGTCTTCGGGTTCAATACAACCTTGGCCCCGGTCCTTGACCTCGCGCTACCTGCTTCCGCCGCAGTCATGGGAACACGCGCCGCGGCATCTTCGGCGTCCGGCGTAGTCGAGTTCGCGCGCAGCTTTCTTGCCGGCCTGGCCGCTCACGGTGTCGCCGGTTGCGGAAAGCATTTCCCCGGTCTCGGCGGCGGCTCGCTTGATTCGCACCTGGAGACGCCGGCGATTCACCGCAGTTACCAGGAACTATGGAGCGAAGATCTATTCCCCTATCGAGAGTTACATCGCGAGTTACCCATGGTCATGGTGAGTCACGCTGCCTATCCCGACACTCCGGCCGGAAATCTTCCCTCAAGCGCGTCTCCTTTCTGGATCACCACCGTCCTGCGCAAACGCATCGGCTATCGCGGAATCGTTTTTTCCGACGATCTTGAAATGGGCGGGATTTTGAAGAGTATGCCCATTGAAGAAGCCGCGATTGGCGCTATCCGCGCCGGCATGGATTTGCTGGAGATTTGTCACAACCCGGAGCTGATTCTGCGCGCATTTGAATCGCTGATTTCGGAAGCCGAGCGGTCAGCCGCGTTTCGAAAGCTTCTCCTGTCTCGCGCAGCACAATCAGCGCGGAAGCGTTCCCGCCTATTGACTGCATCCGATTCAAAACCGCTGACCAATCGCCAATTCGAAGCTCTGCGCATACGAATCCTGCGCTTCGGCGAGAAGATTGCAAATGCCCAACCCGCATCGGAGATGCAGCCCGAATGAGCAAGAGACTCAGCGCGAGCCAAGTAATCGACGAGATCGCGAAGTTCTTGAATGGAACTGGCGGCGCGTACGACTGGGACGACTTCGTTTCTCTCAAAATTGAGGATCAACGGCTCAATTCCATACGCATTGAGTGTGCGGAATTACCGGAGAAATACCCTCCCGGCAACTGCCGCCAATACTGCAACGATGAGGGCCTAAAGCGCCTGGAAGAAATTGTGACTCATCTCAAAACGGAGAGAACAGAATCGCGATAGGGACGGCGATCATTGAATAAGCACGCGGAGATCCAATTGAACACGACGAAAGCAATGATTGTTGCCGGCATCATGAGCGGCACATCCGCGGACGGGATCGACGTAGCCGTGGTGCGCATTACACCCGGAAAGCTGCGTCCCAGCCTCACGCTGCTGGCCCACGAGGCATTCCCCTACCCAGCGGCCCTGCGCCGCAAAGTGCTGGCAGCAATGAACGCCTCTTCGACCTCGACCGCCGAACTGGCGCGCCTCCAATGGCGTCTCGGCCTTGCCTGCGCGGAAGCAGTAACTGCAACGGTGAAGCGCCACAAAGTGCAACTGGATCTCATCGGCTGCCACGGACAGACTCTCTATCATCAAGCGCGACCGGCAAGTTACGCCGGCCGCACCTTTGCCTGCACCTGGCAAGCCGGCGAAGCAGCAGTCATCGCAGCCGCACTCGGCATTCCCGTGGTGTCGAATTTTCGCCCCGCGGATATGCTGGCAGGCGGACAGGGCGCGCCCCTCGTCCCGCTCCTCGACTATGTGCTTTTTGCCCACGAGAAGCGCGGCCGGGTCCTGCAGAACATCGGCGGCATCGCCAATCTCACAGCCATTCCCGCAGGCGCATCGCCTGATCAAGTCGTGGCCTTCGATACCGGCCCCGGCAACATGATCATCGACGCCCTCGCCCAAACACTCTTCAACAAACGCTTCGATCGCAACGGCGCCATCGCCGCGCGCGGAACAGTGCTTGCGCCCGTTCGCGCCGCCGCAATGCGCAACCCCTACTTCAATCTCAAGCCTCCGCGCACCGCCGGCCGCGAGCAGTTTGGCCGCGAGTTCGCAGCGAAGTTTCTCGCCGCTTGTCGGCGCCACAGCCCTAGACCCGAGGATGCCCTGGCCACAGCAACGGCGTTGACCGCGGAGACCATCGCGCAAAGCTACAAGCGATTTGTGTCGTCCACCATGAAAAAGGAAAAGATGATGACCGGAATCGACTACATCGTTTCCGGCGGCGGTGCGCGCAACCACACGCTCATGGCCATGCTCGCGCAGCGCCTCGAACCGCTTAGCTGCGAGCTCACAGCAATTGATGATTTCGGCCTGCCCGCCGAATCCAAGGAAGCCGCGGCCTTTGCGCTGTTGGCGTGGCAAACGTGGCATCGGCTGCCCGGCAATGTGCCCGCGGCAACCGGAGCAACGCGTCCCGCGATACTCGGGCAGGTGACTTATGCCTAGAGGCCTTGCCCTGGCTGCGCTGCTCTTGCTGGCTGGTTGCAGGTCCGCGCCCAGAGATCCCGGCACAGTCGTCTTTCTCATCGAGAGCAGTCCCGCCAACCTCGACCCGCGCATCGGAACCGACGCTCAATCCGAGCATATCGACGAATTGCTTTTCGATGGACTCGTGAAACGCGACGCGAACTTTCACTTCATTCCGGCGCTGGCCGAGCGCTGGGAGCAGCCCGACCCGCTCACAATCGTCTTTCATCTGCGTGGCGACGTACGCTTCCACGATGGCCGCCCGTTAACATCGCGCGATGTGCTGTGGACCATCAACTCCATGATCGATTCCCGGCGTCCCGGCGCGGTGATCACTGCCAAGGCTGCATCCTACGCATCAATCGACTCGATGGCCACTCCAGACGATCGCACGGTGGTTTTCCATCTGAAGCATGCCGATAACTTTTTGTTGATCAACCTTTCGACCGGCGCGATCGGCATTGTTCCCGAGGGCAGCGGCAAAGATTTCTGGCAGCATCCCGTGGGGACGGGCCCATTCAAATTTGTCAGCCAGCAGATCGATCAGGAAGTGGTAATCGAGCGCAATCCATCCAGTTGGAATGTTTCGCCGAAGATTGCGCGGGTGCGCTTCGCCGTTGTGCCCGACGCCATTACCGAGTCGCTTGAATTGGAAAAAGGCTCGGCGGACATTGCCATTAATTCCCTGCCCATGGACTCGCTCCCCGTGCTTGCCGCGCGCAAGGGCCTGGCAGTGGAGGACACCGCCGGCACGCAGATTCACTACCTCGCCTTCAATTTGCTCGACCCTCTGCTCCGGGACGTCCGCATTCGCCAGGCCATTGCCTGCGCCATCGATCGCAACCTGATCATTCAATCGTTGATGTTGGGACACGCACAGCCCGCGGCGAGTCTGCTGCCTTCCACGCACTGGGCCTGGACCGGAGACGTTGCGCGCTACGATTACAATCCGGCGCGCGCCGCACAGCTCCTCGATCAAGCTGGCCATCCGCGCGGGAGCAACGGAGTTCGCCTTCACCTGACGATGAAAACCAGCAACGACGAAGGCGCGCGTCTGTTGGCCGCGGTGCTTCAACAGCAGCTCGCCGCGGTGGGCATCGCGCTTGATATTCGCAGCTACGAGTACGCTACATTCTACTCTGACATCACGCGCGGAGCCTTTCAGTTGTATGCCCTGCGCTGGATCGGCGGCAATGAGCAACCTGACATCTTCGGCTATGCCTTCTCCACCGCGCGCTTTTCGCCCAAAGGCGGCAACCGCGGCCATTATTCCAATCCAAAACTCGACGCTCTTCTCGACGATGCCGCCGAAAATGAAGACACATCCAGGCGGCGCGCGGACTACGTCGAGGCGCAGCAGATTCTCGCGCGCGACCTGCCCGCCCTGAACCTCTGGTACCGCGATACGGTGGTGGTTCACAACCGCCGTCTGACTAACCTGGTCCCAACGCCGTCTGGCAGTTATACCTTTCTTGAGTCTGCCGAACTGACACAGAGAACTCAATAAGCTTCGCAGCCAATGCGGGCCTGTCCGTCCTGATACCGCTGAAATAAAGAGATTTAAGCCAATCCGCACCGATCTTTCACAACCCGGTACCGTATCAACGGAGTCATTCAACCTTTTGGCGCATTGCTTCGTCTACGAATACAGACAAGATTCCCACTGGGGAACAAATCGCATCATACCCAGTGGAGAAATGGCCTATGAACAGCAAAATGAGAATTCGAGTTTCCGCTTCAAGGTCGCGCGTGGTGCTCACGATGGCTTTGCTGGCCGCCGCCTCCTTAAGCACAATCACTGCGCAGGCGCCGGCGGCATCGCGGTTTCTGGGTACCATCACCGCCATTGGCGGAGACACACTGACGGTGAAGACCGACGCAGGTGAGGTACACCAGGTTCAGGTGCCGGCCACCGCGGTACTGAAGCGCATCGAGCCGGGGCAGAAGGACCTGAGCACCGCCGCGGCAATGCAATTCAGCGATCTGGAGACCGGAGATCGTGTTCTGGTGCGGCTTGACCCCGACGCTCCCGCGGGCGCCATCCGGGCCTCACAGATTATTGCCATCAAGGCGGCGGACGTCGCCCTCAAGCAGCAGAAGGATCGGGAAGACTGGCAGAAGCGCGGCGTGGGTGGATTGGTGAAGAGCGTTGACAGCGCGGCAGGCGTCATTGTTTTGACCAGCGGGGTAGGAGCAACAGCCAAATCAATCACCGTCAATACAACCAAGGCGACCATGTTGAAGAGGTACGCGCCCGCCTCGGTAAGTTTCGATCAGGCGCAGCTTGCGCCCATTGGCGCGATTCATGCGGGCGACCAACTGCGGGCCCGCGGAACCAAGAATGCGGATGGCACCGAGATCGCCGCCGAAGAAGTAGTTTCAGGAACTTTCCGCAATGTATCAGGCATGATCACGTCGCTCGATCCTGCCACATCCACCCTGGTGGTGAAAGACCTGGCAACAAAGAAGCAGGTGACGATTCACATCACTCCAGACACACAGATGAAGCGCCTTCCCGATCGCATGGCAACCATGCTGGCAGCAAGGCTGAAAGGTGGAGCCGGCTCGGGCGAAAGTGCGCGGCCGCAGTATGTCGCACAGCGTGGCAACGGCCAGGGCAGCAGTGCTGCTCCGGGCGGAGGCGACTCGCAGCAGATGCTCAGCAGGTTGCCGGCCATCCAGCTGGCCGACCTGAAGAAAGGCGAAGCCGTGATGCTGGTTTCGACCGACGGCAATGAAGTTACCGCAATCACGCTGCTGGCGGGCGTTGAGCCGCTGCTTGAGGCTCCGGCGGCCAGCCAAAACCTGCTCAACAATTGGAGCATGGGCTCCGGCGAACCGGACGCAGCAGCCCAATAATTGTTTTTCATTTATCAATCGATAACCAACGAGGTACTCGTGTATTCAAAATTGCTTAGCATTCCTACTTTTCTGATTGCCCTGGTGCTGTGCTGTGGCAGCACCGCGACGGCCCAGGCACAAGCCCAGACGCAAACGCCCGCGCAGGTCGCTCCTGCGGCGGCTANNGCCGGCTCCTATGCCGTGAACGGCCTCAAGCCTGGCAGCTATATCGTGCAGGCAACCTTTGCCGGCTTTGCTCCGTTTGCATCACCGAATATCTCGTTGGCGGCGGGCCAAATCAAGCGTGTCGATATTTCGATGGCCATCGAAGAAGCGCAGCAGAGCGTCACCGTCACCGACGACTCTCCCACGGTCAACGTGGAGGCAGGCGGCAATTCAAATGCCATCGTCCTCAAGGGCAAGGATCTCGACGCACTTTCCGACGATCCCGATGAACTGTCGAGTGAACTTTCTGCTCTTGCCGGACCATCGGCTGGACCAAACGGCGGCCAGATCTACATCGACGGATTCAGTGGCGGCCAATTGCCGCCCAAATCGGCAATTCGAGAGATTCGCATTAACCAGAACCCATTCTCCGCTGAGTTCGACCGGCTTGGTTACGGGCGCATTGAAATCCTCACCAAGCCCGGAACCGACAAATTGCACGGCCAGGCGTTCATCCAGGGCAATGATAAGAACTTCAATACGGGCAACCCGTTTACCTCGACCATTCCCTCCTATTACAGCTATCAGTTCAACGGAACGGTGAGCGGCTCAATCTCCAAGACTGCCTCATTCTTTGCGAGCGCTGAGCAACGCAACACTGGAAGTGTAAATGCATGGCTGATTCCTGATGCGGTGTATCAAGACGGCAACGACTACGTGCACGTTCAAAACTTTGGCGTCAGTCTCCCCAATCAGCGAATCCGCGACAACGCCTCGGTACGCATCGATTGGCAGTTAGGCGCCAAGAACACATTCACCGCGCGCTATGGCTTCTGGTCGGAATCGGAGCATGGCGATCTGAATTCAGGCTCGCTGGCTATTCCCAACATGCCCACCGCGAACCCTTCCACCCATGAATCGAACACCGATCACACCGTGCAGTTGAGCGACGCGATTGTCATCAATGATCACGCGGTGAATGAAACGCGCTTCCAGTTCGAGCGCCAGAACGAGAATCACTATCCCGATTCGACGGATCGCACCATCGGTGTGCAGGGCGATTTCACCGGCGGCGGATACTCTGGCCAGGAAAGCCGCGACCACACCACCAGGCTCGAGTTCTGGAACATTACTACCCTCAGCAAGGGTGCGCAGGCCATCAAGTTCGGCACCCGCCTGCGCGATAATCGCGACGCCAACCTGACCAATGCCAATTACAACGGGTCCTTCGTCTTTTCAAACTACGAGGACTACCTGGAGATGGCTAACGGTCTCGCGAATACAGAAAACCTAAAAACTCCACCAACATTCAACTCGTTGGATCAGGACGGGTTCGGCCCCGTCTCGGCCGGCTACACCACGGGACAGCAATCGGCCCTCGCAAACATGTTCGACGCCGCGTTGTTCTTCCAGGACGACTGGAAGGTCAATCCCAAGCTGACTCTCTCCGGCGGCCTCCGCTGGGAAGCTCAGAACCATATCGCCGATCACGATGACTGGGGACCGCGCGCTTCTTTCGCGTATGCTCTCGACGGCAACGGCAAAGATAAGAAGACAAAGACCGTTGTCCGCGGCGGATATGGCTTCTTCTTTGACCGCTTCAACACCGGTAGTCTGTTGACCATCAACCGCGCCAACATTCAGCAGCAGATCGTATTCAACAACCCATCCTGCACATCGACCGCAACCTCGTTGAATGCAATCGACCTCAGCACCTGCTCCAGCAACAGTACCGTCAACACCGAGACAACGCCCGTCAAGTATGAGGTCGCGCCGAACTACCACGCGGCCACCACAGAGCAGTTCGGCACCAGCCTTGAGCGGCAACTCTCCACTGGAACCAACGTCACATTCACCTATCTCCACTCTTTCGGAGTTCACCAGGTTGTTACTCGCAATGCCAACCAGACCGAAGGCGGAACACCGCAGAATAACTCCGGCGGTTACTTGTATCAGTTCTTTCCCGAAGGCGTCTTCAAGCAGAATCAGGCCATCGTCAGCGTAAACTCCAAGGTCACCAAAAACCTGAACCTCGTGGGCTTCTATACGCTGTCCTACGCCAACGGCAATGCCAATGGAAGCGCCTCAAATGCCTACGATCTGGATCAGGATTACGGACCTGCACCCTTTGTCACCCGCAACTCACTCTTCTTCATGGGCAATTACAATGGTCCCTGGGGGATTCGTTTCAGTCCCTTTATGATTGCCCAGTCGGGCCGCCCGTTCAACATCACGCTGGCATCGGACCCGCTCAACAATCTCTATAACCAGCGCCCTGGTGTTGCGGCAGCATCGGACTGTACGGCATCACAGAACCGCTATATCCAGACGGTGTTCGGCTGTCTCGACGTTAATCCAGTCGCTGGGGAACCCCTCATTGCCGCGAATGTTGGGAGCAGCCCCGCCTCCGTTGCGCTCAATCTGCGCGTCAGCCGGGCGTTCGGAATCGGCCCCAAGCTCAACTCTAACAACTCGGCTGGCGGACCGCCCCAGGGCGGCGGTGGACCTCCTCCAGGCGGAGGTGGCGGCGTGCGCGGCGGTCCTCCGGGAGGCGGTCTTGGCCCCGGTGGCCTTGGCGGCGGCGGACGCGGAATGGGCGGNNGCACCGGAATGTATGGGCCCGGCAGCCAGTTCGATAAATCAACGACTCTTGCCGGCGGTATCTTCAGCACCGGGTCGGCGGCACGAAGGATCTTTGTCCAGGCTGTGTTCACCTTCTGATCGCGAATTGCAAGTTCACCAAGGGCCGTGGCGAAACGCTCCGGCCCATTTTCATTGCTTTGAGCTCACTGTCGCAGCCCATTGATTCGCCGCAAATGCATCCATCAATGAAATGACCTTCATCTGCGCTTTCAGCGCCTCCAGCGAAGCCGCGCTCGTCACAGTGATCGTAGCCGTCTCTCCCGGCAGCAGGTTAAAGTAGTTATCGGAAAACTTCGCGTCGAGGTCTCCGAAGGAGACATAAATACTGCGCGCCAGCACTGGCGAAGTAACTCGAATCTTGTAACTCCCGTTTGCCCCTGTCGCTTCCACTTTGAGTTGCGCGGGCTTCAGGCGAATCGCCCTTACCGGCACAAGATAAGTGAGGTTGCTCGAAAGCTGTGTCTCCCCGCTTGATAGTTCGGCGACAACGAACACGCGGGAAGTATCTCCCCCTGCCGCATCGGTCAACTTCTTCAACGGCCAGTCGAGATACACTTTGCTGCTGAGCGGTGCCACTTCAACCGTGTGGGAATCCTCAAGCAGCACCTTGCCGTCGAAATCCATCAAGCGGACCCGCAGCGTATCCTGCTGCGCCACGGTCTTGTCCGAAACAATGTACGTCTTCACCGAATCGCCTTCCAAATGCGGTGAAACCAGCACCGGCGCATAGAATCGGCGCGCGTAGTATTGCAAGGCCTTCCAGCGGCCGTAGTAATCGATCGACGACCACGAAGCCACCGGCCAGCAGTCGTTCAATTGCCAAAAGATGGAGCCCATCGTCTCCGGCCTGCTGCGCCGGAAGTGTTCCGCGCCGATCTTGATCCCCTCGGCCTGCAGCACCTGGCTGACATAAAGAAAGCTGGGAAAGTCCTTCGGTTCCGGATAATCCCTGAGCAGATAATCGTGAATAATCGAGTTGCCTTCGTTGTTCTTCTGGTGGGCTAGCATGACAGGCGTAAATATCCCCGTACGATCCTCAGGCTCGGTGAAGGCGTGAATCGTCTTCATCTCGGGAAACGACTGGAACCCGTACTCCGTAACAAAGCGCGAATGATGTGTCTCGTAGGTGGAGAACGGGACGCGCCCATGCCACACATCCCAGATGTGGTCGTCGCCGGTATGAAAGGCCGGCGTAACAGCTTCATAGTCCGCGCTGGACGAACTCGGCCAATACGGCGTTTCTGCATCGAGCCGCGCCACCACTCTCGGCAAAATGCCGCTGAACTCCGTAAGGTAGTCCTGCCACATTTGAAGCCTGACGTCCGCCGGATATTCGGGCCGCGAAGCCCAGCCGAATGCGCTTTCCGTCTCGTTGTTGCCACACCACACCACGATGCTGGGGTGATTGCGCAGGCGGCGCACCTGGTCTTCGGCCTCGGCTTCAATGTTGAGCTTGAAGTCGTACGTTCCCGGCTGCCAGTCGTTGCCGAACATGAAGTCCTGCCACACCATGATTCCCAGTTCGTCGCAGATGGAGTAGAACTCGTCGGTCTCATAGTACCCGCCGCCCCAGTGGCGAATCATGTTCATGTTGGCGTCGCGAGCCGACTCCAGAATGCGCCGGTAGTCGGCCGTGGTCACTCGACTGGGAAAGCTGTCGAAGGGNNGAGCGCCCCCATTGGTCCAGTTGGCGGTGCAGCTCGATGGATCGCAATCCGGCTTTGGCGGTTTTCGTCTCTGCCGTCACCCCACCCACGCCCACCTGCGCAGTGAATTGGTACAGCGGCTGCTCTCCATACCCGGCCGGATACCACAGCTTCGGCTGCTGAATCTCGATGGGAAGATCGATCACATTGCGTCCCGCGTGAACGCTTACTGTCTCAATCTCCGTCACCGGCTTCCCGTTGTTTATGTATTGCACGCTCACCTTCGCCGATCCGGCGCTCGCCGCCTCCACCTCGACCTCTGCATCGATATGAGCCACGGCCTTGCTCACATCCCGCTGTCGGATGGCGAAATCCGCAATGCGCACCTTGTCCCAAGTCTCAAGCCGCACCGCGCGCCAGATCCCGCTGGTCACCAAGCGCGGTCCCCAATCCCAGCCATATTCATAAGCAGCCTTGCGAATATAGGTCTTTTCGGCCGTCTTCGTCTTTGGTTGCCACGGGTCGAGTGCAGCCACCGCTGCCGCCGCCTTGATGGGCGATGGAAACACCACCCTCAGCACATTCTTCCCCGTATGCAGATGGCCCTTCACCGGCACGCGCCAGACCCGAAACATGTTGTTCGCGCTCAGCACCTGAGTGCCGTTCAGGTAGACTTCCGCTGCCGCATCAAGTCCGTCGAAAACCAGGTCCACATTGGAGCGGGAAAGTTGCGCCGCGGTTGCGTCAAACGCTACCTGGTACTCCCAGCTCTCATTTTCAATCCACTGCAGCTTCGATTCGTTCTCGCGGAAGAACGGGTCCGCGATCTTCTTGTTGGCCAGCAGATCCAGGTGCACATCGCCCGGGACGGTCGCCGGAAGCCAGCCGCTCTCCCTTCCCTGCCCAGCCGTCACCTGCCTGAACTGCCAACCATGATCCAGCGCCAGCACCGCATTCTGCGCGGGTCTTCCTTGTCCGCGCGCCGTTCCCGCCCCTATGCTCACTGCCGCGGCCATCAGGGCACAGCAGGCAATTCTCCACACAGTTTTTCCTCGCATCGCACACCTCAAAAACAGCTCAATCGATCGCTGATAAGGCTATCATGCGGCGATTCGCTGGATGAGCGAAATGCGCTCCGGGAACACCGCCGGCGAAACTGGGGAGCATTCCCCGCGCCTGAGGTTGTACGATGGGCTTCAGATTCTTATCGAACATCGAGGCCCGCACGTGCAACGCAAACCCACAATGAACGATGTCGCCCGCCTCGCTGAAGTGGGCACCATGACTGTCTCCCGCGTCCTGAACGGCTCCGCCAGGGTGTCGGAAGAGGCCACGGAGCGCGTCAGGGCGGCGATCGAGAAACTGAATTACCGGCCCAACGAATTGGCGCGCGCCCTGCGCGGCGAACGCAGCCGGACCATCGGGCTCATTCTGCCTTATCTTTATGACCCTTTTTTTGCGGTTTGCGCTCATGCCGTCTCCGCAGTTGCACAACAACGTGGTTACTCGGTCATCATGACCACCTCCAACGAGAACCAGGAGACGGAATACGCCGCGGTCATTCAGATGCTCCAGCGCCACGTCGACGGGCTCATTCTGATTCCCTCCAGCCGCGGCAAGTCGCGTATCAATCGTGCCCTGCTGGGAAAGACGCAAGTGGTGGTCTTTGACCGCCCGCTCGGCGATCCGTCCTTCGATACCGTCCTCGTGCAGAACCAATTCGGCTCCAGGCGCATGGTGCAGCACCTCATCGGCCACGGCCACAAGGCTATCAGCTTCATGGGCCTCAGTCGCAGCATCTTCACCATGGATGCGCGCTTCCACGGCTATCGCAAGGCGATGTCCGAGGCCGGACTCAAATCGGACGCCTGCTTTCAGTGCGCCACCATGGCATCCACGTTGGAAGCGATCCAGACTCGCCTCGCGTCGAAGAAAAAGCCCACGGCGTACTTCACCGCGAACACCCTGGTCACGCGCTTTGTCTTCGCGGCGCTCTCGCAGCTCGGAATCCACATCCCATCGGAAGTGGCGCTGGCCGGCTTCGACGACTTTGAGCTCGCCGACTTCACCGGACCACCTCTCACAGTGGTTCGCCAGCCTGCGGAGGAGATGGGCCGCGTGGCCGCCAACCAGCTCTTCGACCGCCTCGAGCGCGGTGAAACGCCGCGAACCGGCAATCGCGTGGTGCTTCCCGTCGAGATTGTGCTGCGCCGCTCATGCGGCTGCAAGAACAAATCCGCCGTCATCATGCATTAGGCCGCGGTCTCGACTGTTCAATGAAGAAATGAAGGCGGGTGTAAGAAATGAAGGCGGGTGCCCCATCGTTCGCGGTCTTTGCGAAGGGTGGGAAAGCAGTACGCTCATACCCGTCTGCTTTGAAAGGGCACGACTTCAGTCGTGCCGTAAACGCTAAAACAGGCGGTGGGCTTTAGCCCCTGAGGAATGCACCTTTGCATCGACTCCGCACCGCATACCCATCTTTCGGAAGCGACCTGGAGCGCCCTTCGCTCACGACCCAATCTCCACCACCGACCGATACAACGCCTCCCACTCATCGGCCTTCACATCCATGCTGAATCTCTCTTGAACCCGCCTTCGCGCCGCGCGACCCAGCCTGAGCCGCTCTTCCTGAGTCCGTTCCATGATTCCGATCATGGCCGCCGTAAGAGCCTCGGAATCTCTCGCCGGAACCAGCACACCCGCATCGCCCACCAGTTCGCGCACGCCCCCCACATCGGTCGCCACCACCGGCTTCTCCATGGCCATGGCTTCCGCCACGGCAAGCGGCATGCCCTCCCACCTGGAGGCCAGCGCAAACCCATCCGCAGCGTCGTAGACAGCAGCCATATCGCGCCGCAGTCCCAACAAGCGCACGCCGTTCCCTTGCACACTCTCCGAGCTCGCGATACTTCCATCCGGCGACTCACCCACAATCCACAACTGCGCTTGCGCGAAGCCCTTCCGCACCAGCCGAAATGCTGCAAGAAGATTCGGAAAATCCTTTGCCGGCACAATGCGTCCGACCGCCAGCCAGACGAACTCGCCCTTCGTAACCATTTCCTCCCGCGTGTCCATACGCCGTGCTGAGTCCGGTTGAAATTCCGCCAAATCGATTCCATTCGTGACCACCACGCATTTCCGCGGCGGTACTGCCTTCAACCGCACAAAGCGATCGGCCGCCGCGCCGCAAACCGCGGTGGTTCGCAGGCTCAGGCCATCGGTGAGCCGGTAGGCCAGCATGCGCGTCCATCCACCTTCGTCCACATTGTGTACTGTAGAGAGAACTACAGTAGCCGGTCGCAGTATCTTCAGCAGCCGCGCGACAAGATTGGCATGAAAGCTGTGGCTATGCACCAGGTCCGGCTTGAAATCCTTGAGAAATCGCCGTCCCCGCAGCAACCCACCCAGCACGCTTAGCGGCGTCCTGCGCATTCTCAGGCGAAAGACATCGAGTCCGGTCGGCCATTCTTCCCGAAGGCGCGGACGCAACACCAGAAGCGCAACCGAGTGTCCCCTCGCCGCCATGCGATCGGCCAGCGCAAGAACCTGCCGTTCCGCTCCGCCCATGCCGAGCGACGTGACCACATATACGATGCGCATTCGAGCCTTACCCTATGATTTGCTGCGAGCATCATACCCGTCCCCATGGAACTGCGCGGTGACCTGTGCAGCGTTCATTTGAAACGACACGCTTCACATCTCGCTGAAAACTTATTCGGGCGGGAGGCCGGGGATTCATCCCCGGCAAAAGAGCCCATGGAACTAACTCGGGCTTTAAGCACCTGTGGAATGCTCTGTTCTTTCGCTTGCAAACCCTCTCAGGCCGTTTTAACGCCACTATCCCTGCGACTCATCCACCGTCCAATCAATGTGTCGACAGCAAACAATCCCGGCCCAAGAATCAAAATCAACAGCGCCGCAAACCAGTAGTTATAGGCGTCCGCTGCCTGAAACTTGTCGGGGCTTGAGAGGACGCCGAGAAAAGCCTCTTTCTCCGCAGTCCAGAACGCGACAGTCATATTGACAAACAGGATCAGCGAAATCAGCCGCGACCCAATGCCCACCGCCAACAAAATCCCGCCCACAAGTTCAATGATCGATACACCCAGAGCCGTCGCCCCCGGCGCAGGCAGGTTCAAACTCGTGAAGTACTCCGTCACACGCGCCAGGTGGTGCAGTTTGCCCCATCCATCCTGCGCAAACTGCCAGCCCCAGTAGAGGCGAATCGCCAGCAGCAGCGGGCTTCGCGCGCGGTTAGCCAACCAGACAAACCGCCCATA
>PLPU01000253.1:0-8759 GCA_003159975.1 Acidobacteriaceae bacterium | reverse complement strand
GAGTGTTTAGGAGGGTGTTGCCAGTGGGTACTGGACACCCAATGAAAGACGAAAGCCCTCAGCTTGATAACCTGAGGGCTTTCGTGCGATTGCCTATAACGGACTCGTCGGTCAGGCGAGCGCACCAAGGTGTGGCTTGCACTCCGCGGCCTGGGTATTTCTGGAATTATCAACGACAAACAAGCGAATCAGGTATGTAATGTCCTTTCATTTGACGCCTGAGGCTTGGGGTCTCGTTTTTTGGCGATTTTCTTTGGAATGTTCTTGTCTGCACCATCCGTCCTAATAGCCCTACGGATTGGGTGCGGCCCGAGCACAGGCCCAACAGGCTGTGTTAGAGGTCTGCATGGGACGGAAAGGGCGAAGCTTTGGTGAAGCGGAAAGCCGATGAATTTCGGGTAATTGCCTGAAAATCCTTGAAATGGCGGCTGAAACCGCGTTATATACAAGACTACCGGCACAGTTGCCGGAATACCCCTGTGGCACTTCCACCTTCAGGAGGCAGTTATGCGCAACGCCGCGGCCCGTTCCAACCTTCTGGTCCCCGAGGTACGCGAGGTCATGGACATTCGCCAGGCCTCCGACTATCTGGGCATCTCTCCGGACACGCTTTACAAATACGCGTCGGATGGCTTCGTGCCGGCGTTCAAGCTGGGCAACCGGTGGCGGTTCAAGCGCTCGCGGCTGGATGAGTGGATGGATCGGCAGTCGGATCTGCAGGCGGCGGATGCGGAGCTGGATCCGCATATGAAGAAGCCGGTGCGGGGGGCGATGTAAAGGCGGTTTTCAGTTGTAAGTTTTCAGTTGTAAGTTGTCGGTGATCAGGGAGGGTCGCGATGCGAACGGTAAAGCCGGTCATCGCGACCCTTCTGCTTTTGGTCCTGTGTCAGACTTCCGGGCAGAGTGGAGAGCGATCTGTGCTGCTCCCCGCTCGCGAAGCAAAGGCAGTCTCCAAGTGGTATTCGAAGGATAGGGCTGAAAAGATCGACGGAACCTGGGAGCCCTCGAAGACGGATCTGGACGGGCTGGAAGCGAACCTCTCACAAATCTCGACCCTCAATATCTACGGTTGGGATTTGAGGATTCACATAGAACATCCGGAACAGTATTTTCGCCAATATATTGCAGTAAAGGTCTCGGGTCAGAACAGAATCTTCGTGAACTCGTTCTGCGACGAGACACCCCCTTCCGATTGGCACGATAAGCTCTACGTCGTTACCGACGGGGCGACCTGCTTCTGGCAGGCGCTGTACGACCCGGCAACGAAGTTGTTTTCAAACCTTCGGATCGATGCTCGCGCGTAGTAGAGTCGCCACGCGTCGAGCAGGATGGATCGCTGGCAACTNNACTGACAACTGACAACTGACCACTGGCTCCGGTGGTTTATCCTCAACCGGTGGATCACTCACTCCGAAGAGGGCATCGCGCAGGGTAGCGGCGCATCTAGCCTCAATCACTCTTTCGGACAACATGGACGCAATGGTCTGCTGGGTTCACTGCAAGGAAGGGCGGCAATGCCGGATTTGCCAAAGCAGAGCGAATTGAGTACCCACAAATCCGAGATTCCGACCTCCAATTTGTGGTGGTTCTTCGCTTTTTTTGTGGTCTCAGGATTTTGCGGTCTGGTTTACGAGGTGGTATGGGTTCGACTCGCCATGGCCAGCTTCGGCGTGACCACGGCTCTTGCATCCATCGTCATTTCGATGTTCATGGGCGGCCTGGGTTTGGGCTCGTGGGGTGTGGGCAAGTTGACGCGCCGGGCTCTGGCCGGGGATGGCCGGACGTCGTTGCGTCTTTATTCAGTCGCGGAGTTATTTGTCGGAGTTTCGTCGATTGCTGTTCCCTTCGAGTTCAAGGTGGGACGGCTGTTCTTGCTGCACATGGGCGGCTTTGGAGCCTGGCAGAGCTCGCTCTACTACATTCTGGCGGGTATTTGGATCGCGATTACGCTGGTACCCTGGTGTTTCTGCATGGGGGCGACATTCCCTCTGCTGATGGCGGTCATTCGACAAGCCCACCGGTTCGCGTCAGAACGCTCTTTCAGCTACCTATACGTTGCCAACGTTCTTGGCGCGCTGGTTGGCACACTGGCCTCGGCCTTCCTATTGATTGAGTTGCTGGGATTCCAGGGAACACTCTATGTCGCCGGCAGCCTGAATGCTCTTCTGGCAATTCTCGCGTTTTCGATCAGTTTCTCACTCGTCTCATCCGGTCCGGTGGAGCGGCCGGCCGCTGCACAGGCGACACGACTGAAGCTCTATGGGCTACCCAGGAGCGCCAGCCTGATCTTCCTGTTCACGACTGGATTTGCCAGTATGGGGATGGAGGTCGTGTGGATTCGCCAATACACGCCCTATCTTGGAAATGTGGTGTATGCCTTTGCCGGAATCCTCGCCGTGTACCTGATGGCCACTTTGTTGGGATCGCTGGACTACCGCTCACAGGCCAACTCACACCAGCCGGACGAGAGCGCTCCGGCATGGAGTTTTCTCGCGCTGTTTGCCTTGATCCCATTGGTCGCGGTTGACCCGAGAATACGTCTGGGATTCATTCAAATGGACGTCCTGCGTCTCGGCGGCATCGTGCTGTTCTGCGCCCTGTTGGGTTATCTCACCCCGCTGTTAGTGGACTCCTTCTCGTCCGGCGATCCCGATCGAGCGGGAACAGCCTACGCAATCAATATTGCAGGATCCATTGCCGGGCCACTTGTTGCAGGTTTCTGGATATTGCCCTGGCTGGGTGAGCGTTGGGGAATTCTCGCTCTCTCGGTCCCGTTGTTTGCCATCGCCGCCGCCATCGCGTTTCGAAAACCATCCGACCCGGCTCGAATCAGGTCCGGTCTCAACCCAAGACTCAAGTTTGGCGTGGCAACAGTTGTCGCGGTTTTGATCTTCGTTGAGAGCCACGACTTCGAAACTGTGTTTGCGCAGCGAGAGGTCAAGAGAGATTACTCCGCCACCGTGATTGCAACCGGCAGCGGCATGAACCGGCAACTGCTTGTGAATGGCGTGGGGATGACGACGCTGACTCCGATCACAAAGTATATTGCCGACCTGCCGCTCGCCTTCATGTCCAGGCCGCCCCGGAATGGCCTGGTGATTTGTTTCGGCATGGGGACAAGCTTCCGTTCCATGCTCTCGTGGGGCATTCCAACCACGGCAGTCGATCTGATCCCCAGCGTTCCGGCTCTTTTTGGGTATTACCACGCGGATGCGCAAAGGTTGGAGGCGTCTCCTTTGGCGAGGATCGTTATTGACGACGGTCGCCGGTTTTTAGACAGTTCAGGCCAGAGTTACGACGTCATCGTCGTGGACCCACCCCCACCTACGACAGCCGCGGGCTCAAGCCTGCTCTATTCGCGGGAGTTTTACGATGTTGTCAGGAAGCATCTGCGAAGCGATGGGATTTTGCAAGTCTGGTATCCGGATACGGCAGGCGACAAGACCACATCGGCCTCCGTAGCAAGAGCCCTCATGCAATCTTTTCCTTATGTCCGGGCATTCAGATCGTTTGACGGGGTTGGGATACACTTGCTGGCGAGCATGGAGCCGATACCCGTGACATCGAGCTCCGCCCTGGCGGCGCGCATGCCGGCGGCGGCGGCCAAAGACTTCGTGGAATGGGGTCCAGCGGCGAACGCTCAACAGCAGTTCGACGCAGTTCTCTCTCGTGAAATATCGCTGGAAAGCCTTGTGGCCGAGGATCCTCAAGTGCCGGCAATACGAGATAACCAGCCGATTAACGAGTACTATCTGCTGCGCCAGTGGTTTGGCTTCTATCGATGATTGGGGAATAGGGAAGAGCGATCAGGGAGTAAGTATCCTCCGGCAAAGCCGGAGGCTTTACGGTGTGAGCCGCTCAAAGCGGCTTGAGCCACCTTTACCAAAGGGAGAACCCCCGGCTTTGCCTGGGTGGAAGTAGCAGTGCTAACGCAGGTTTGGCACAAAAAAGAGAGATTGCGAGTTGGCTGTGATTAGAGGCCCGAGCCGATTTTGCCCCGCCCGGGAAAGAGCAAAACTGGTAAAGTGGAGAGAGTGGAGGGCAACATGGCAATCGTGAGCGCCACTGTTCTTCCGATTGAGAACGCGGAGCTAGAGAACCGGCGCTTGGCCGTTGCGAACGCGATCGGCACGATGCGCATCGAAGATCTGGAGCCGGACACAATCACACAGCAGATACTGTTTCGTTACGCGAACGGCGAAATTGAACTTGCTGAGATGAATCGCCTTCTGGATGACTACTGCTCCGAGTGTAGTTGATATTGATGGCTAAACCCGGTCAGCCTTTTCTGGATCCACATTTTGAGGCCGCACACGGGGTGCTCAAGAACATCCCGGGATTCACAAAACAGGATGATCTCGATCGATTCGAGCGCATACAGGCTACGAAGGCGATCGTCAACCTTCAGGCCGAGCCGGTAAATGGAACGTTCGATTCGGCTCATCTCAAACAAATCCACAAGCAAATATTTGGAGCGATCTATCCGTGGGCGGGCGAGTTTCGCCGGGTCAATATAAGCCGTCCGGCGTCGTACCCCTTCGCCGTAGTTCAGTTTATGGAGAAAAACCTCGATCTCCTTTTCGCGAAGCTCGCCGCTGAAAACCACCTGGAAGGTCTGGATGTGAATTCATTTGCCGCCCGTGCGGCATACTACCTCGGTGAATTGAACACCATCCATCCCTTTCGAGAAGGCAACGGCCGCACGCAACGCGAGTTCATTCGGGAACTGGCTGCCAAGACGAGTTACCGCATCAATTGGAATCGAGTCACCCGTGAGCAGATGATTGACGCATCGATTGAGAGTCACAATCTGGGCAGGAATGCAGGCTTCGTTGCGCTCATCTCTTCAGCCATTGAGCCGATACGGCAACCCTGAGCCCTGTTATCCTTACGCAGTGGATCACTCACGCCGCATTGGGCTTCTACGCCGCCGTTTGACCAAAGCCGGGCTTACCGGGCTTCTGGTTACCCATCTTCCCGACCTTCGCTACCTCTCTGGATTTACCGGATCGAGCGCCGCGCTGGCTGTTACCCGGCGGGCGGCGCGGCTTTTTACCGATGGGCGCTATACGACGCAGGCTGCCGAAGAGGTGAAGGCGGCGCAGGTGCAGATTGTGTCGAGCTCTCCGGCGGTGGCGGCCGTGGAGTGGCTGGCGGCGCAGGCTGGGGTGACGTCGGCTGGATTTGATGCGACCCACGCGACGGTGGCCGAGCTGGCGCGGTGGAAATCGGCGCTGCCGTCGAAGTTGCGGAAGACGTTTCTAACCGAGCTGGCTGCTCCGCTGGTGGAACCTCTGCGCAATCTAAAAGACGAAGACGAGCTGGCGCTGATGAGCAAAGCGGCGCTCACCGGCTGCGATCTTTTTGAACACATGCTGGGCTTTATTCGGCCGGGATTGACGGAGACAGAGGTGGCTGCGGAGCTGGAGTATCAGGCTCGGCTCAAGGGCGCGGAGGGCATTTCGTTTGAGACGATTGTGGCATCGGGCGCGCGATCGGCGCTGCCGCATGGACGGGCCACGAACGCGCGGCTGCCCCGGAAAGGCTTCCTGACGCTCGACTTCGGTATAATCCTCGGAGGCTACTGCTCGGACATGACTCGTACCGTATTCCTTGGAAAGCCAGGGGCAAAGGAACGGGATGTGTACCAGGCGGTGCTGGAGGCCCAGGAAGCTGCGGTTGCGGCTGTGGGTCCGAGTGTGAGCTGCGGGGCAGTGGACGAGGCGGCCCGCGGCGTGTTGCGCAGGGCGGGATTGGCGGAGGCGTTTACACACTCCACCGGTCATGGGGTCGGACTGGAGATTCACGAGCCGCCACGGATTGGCGCCGGACAAACAACCAGGCTGCTCGCAGGCATGGTTGTGACCATTGAGCCGGGAGTTTACCTGGCGGGTCAGTTCGGGATTCGCATTGAGGACATGGTGGCAGTAACACGAACCGGAGGGCAGGTGCTGACGCCGGCGCCCAAGGCCCTGATCGAGCTTTGAACAGGCGTATCGAGAACGCCGCGTACCGCCGCGTGTGGGAGAGTTAAGGAACGAATGAATCCACTGAATCCAGAAGATATTGACGATCTGAAGCAACTGATTGAGTTCCTGAAGGAACATGAGGTTGCCGAATTCGAGTTGGACCGGGGCGATTTTCGCGTGCGTCTCAAATTCACGTTGCCGGAGCCTTCGGGGAGCGGAGCAACCGATTTGGCAAGCCTGTTGGCGAGCATGCGTGCGGCAGCACCAGCGCCGGCTGCTCCAGTGGCCACAGCTCCGGCGCCTGCCGCACCGGCCGCCGATCCGAATGAGGGTCTGCACATCGTCAAGTCGCCGATTGTCGGCACTTATTATGGTTCGCCTTCTCCGGGCGCTTCGCCTTTTGTTGCCGTTGGCGATCGCGTGGAAAAGGGCCAGGTGATCTGCATTGTTGAAGCCATGAAGCTGATGAACGAGATCGAAGCCGACGCTGCCGGCGAGATTGCGAAGTGCTTCGTCTCCAACGGCCAGCCGATCGAGTTCGGCCAGCCGCTGTTTGCCGTACGGCAGAGTTAAAAGAGCCTAAAAGGATCTGAATGTTTCGTAAGGTATTGGTTGCCAATCGTGGCGAAATTGCGCTGCGGGTTTTGAACGCCTGCCGGGAACTCGGCATTCGCACGGTCGCTGTCTATAGCGAAGCGGACCGCAACTCGCTGCATGTCAAGTTTGCCGACGAGGCTATCTGCATTGGGCCGCCGCGGCCCGCGGACAGCTATCTCAACGTGCCGGCAGTCATCTCAGCCGCCGAGATCGCGGATGTGGAAGCAATTCACCCAGGGTATGGGCTGTTGAGCGAGAACGCCAACTTTGCCGAGGTGTGCCGCGCGTCGAACGTCAAGTTCATCGGCCCTCCGCCGGAGGTGACGCGGCTGATGGGCGAGAAGGAAAAAGCCCGCCAGGCGATGAAAAAGGCGAAGGTGCCGATTCTGCCCGGTTCCGACAGCGTGATTGCGTCGGCCGAGGAAGCGCAGGAGTGGGCCGAGAAAGTCGGCTACCCGGTGATTCTGAAGGCCAAGGCAGGCGGGGGCGGGCGCGGCATGCGCATTGTGCGCAATGCCGAGGAGCTGCCGAATCTGTTTCACCAGGCCTACGGCGAGGCGGCCAATGCGTTTGGCAACGGCGAACTTTACATGGAGAAATACATTGAGCGGCCGCGGCACATTGAGTTTCAGGTGCTGGCCGATGAGCACGGCAACGTGGTCTCGCTGTTTGAGCGCGAGTGCTCGATTCAGCGGCGGCATCAGAAGCTGATTGAAGAGGCGCCGTCCTTGCAGGTGACGCCGAAGATGCGGGAGGAGATTGGCAAGACACTTTGCCGGTGCCTGGGCGATATCGGCTACCAGAACGCGGGGACTGTCGAGTTCCTGATGGATGCGGACCGGCAGCTCTACTTCATTGAAATGAACACGCGCATCCAGGTGGAGCACCCGGTGACCGAGGCGATTACCGGCATCGACCTGGTGAAGGCGCAGTTGCGGATTGCGTCAGGCGAGCGGCTGGACGCGATTCTACCCTCGAAGCTGGAGATTCGCGGCCACTCCATCGAGTGCCGCATCAACGCGGAGCATCCGCAGAAGTTCACGCCCTCGGCGGGGCAGATTACGGCCTTCAACGTGCCGGGTGGGAACGGGGTGCGCGTGGATACGGCACAGTACGCCGAGGGAGTTGTTCCGCCGTACTACGATTCGCTGATTGCCAAGCTGATTGTGCACGGGGTTGACCGGAGCGAGGCGATTGCGCGGATGCAGCGGGCGCTGGGGCAGTTTGTGGTGCAGGGGATTGAGACTTCGATCTCGCTGCATGAGAAGATCTTTGCCGATGCGGGGTTCAGGGCGGGAGAGTTCGACACCGGGTTTATGGAGCGGTTTTTGGCGAAGAAGCCTGAATAAAGTGGCCGCAAGCCAGCGCAAAATGATTGAATAGGCGGTTGGAAGCGAGGACTGGTTTGAAGACTCTCCTGCGTTCGGCCGCTTTTCTCTTTTGTCTATCTATATCTGCGGTGCCTTGCATGGCGCAGAACGCTGTGGACTGGCCTGTCTACAATGGCGGGGCTGACGGCGATCACTACTCCAAGCTGACGCAGATCAATCGAGGTAACGTTGGCCTGCTGAAGGTGGCGTGGACGTTCGATACCGGCGAGACGGGCGGGATTCAGGACAATCCGCTGATTGTGGGGCGGACGCTCTATGCCTATACGCCGACGCAGAAGATTATTGCGCTGGACGCGGCGACAGGGGCGTTGAAGTGGAAGTTTGACTCCGGGGTGAGCGGGACGCAGCCGGCACGGGGGATTGCGTACTGGACCGATGGCAAGCAGGGACGCATTCTTGCCGGGGTGATGAACTTTCTCTATTGCCTGGATGCGAAGACGGGCAAGCCTATAGCATCCTTCGGTGAGTCGGGGCGGATCGACCTGCGCAAAGAGTTGCGCGGGGATTATGAGCGCCAATCCATCTATCTGACTACACCGGGGATCATCTACAAGGACCTGATTATTGTGGGAGGGCGGAATCCGGAGACGCATCCTGCGCCGCCGGGGGACGTGCGGGCCTTCGATGTGCGCACGGGAAAGCTGCGCTGGAGCTTTCATACGATTCCTCATCCCGGCGAACCGGGGTATGAGACCTGGCCGGCGGAGGCGTGGAAGACGGCAGGAGCCGCGAACAATTGGGCGGGGATGGCGCTGGATGAGAAGCGCGGCATTGTGTATGTCCCGACCGGGTCGGCGGTGTT
>PLPU01000454.1:0-13814 GCA_003159975.1 Acidobacteriaceae bacterium | reverse complement strand
GCCAACCAGACAAACCGCCCATACACACTTCTTCCCAATCGCATCATGGTGCCCATGCAATCCTCCCTAGTGTGGTGCCTCAAGAAGTTCCTATTTGAAACGATCCGTCATCCTGAGCGGAGTTTGACGCGCTTTTTGCGTCAAACGGAGTCGAAGGACCTGCGGTTGCACTTCGGAGCTTTTCCTATGAACTCAAGAATCTGGACACTGCCCTTGCACCAGATTCTCGATATCCGGCGCGCAAATCCATCCCAGCTCAGCCCAGTTCGCAAACCACTCCTGCACCAGCCGCGCCCTGCGCCCCACCGGCGTCGGCGAGTTCTCAAACCCAGCGTCCAATGCCTCCGCCAGCGGCAGTCCGCGCCGAATCGCAGCCAGCGTGAGAAACTCATCCCGAAGCAGTCGCCGATAATAGACCGTTAAATCCACCCGATGCGCCGCCACCCACGTCGGCCTGCGCCGCAGCTTCGGCAATTGCGCCGGCTCTTTCGGTCCGTCCTCCTGCTTCACCCCCGCCTCGCTCGTCTGCCGCTTCTCGCGGTCGTGCAGCGCAAGCACCAGGTCGTCCGCCGCATAATCCAGTGCAATTAATCGCAGGTGCGGTTGCAGCGCAAGCCGCGAGCCGGCATCCAGCGTTGCAATCTGGTCCAGCGTCAACGGCGTGCGCTCCGCGTTGTCAAATGCCTCCACAAACGCCCACTCAATCCGCGCCACGTCGATCGCCAGCCGCCAACGTCGCCCCGCCCATTTCGGGTTCGCAGTCAGCCACTCCGGCAGCTTCGAGCCCAGGTTCCTCAGTGAAAACGACCGGCTTGGATGCGTCGTGAGATACGCAACGGATAACGCTTCAAACGCGTTGCTCCCTATCACAGCCCGCAATCCGGGAAAGTCCTCTTGCAGCGCTCCCAGCACGCGAAGCCAGTACTGCCGGTTATAAATCTCCAGCCGCTCAAAGGCCGTGAGCCTGCTGTTGGGCGCAATAAACGACGCGGCCACATCGCTCATCTTCCGCCCATCCGGCCCCTCGGCGCGCATGTCTTCATCCGCCGTCAGAGGCAGCATGATGGCCGCGGCCATCTCGCGTTGCAGCGTCTCGAGATTCATCGCACTGCCCCCACGAGCGTCTCAGCATCACGGTGCAAATATCGCTCCGCCTTCTTCGCCTCCGCGTGGACTTCATCAAACGTAGGAATATGATCGTCCCACTCCAGCAGCGTCGGCGTAGGTCCGCAACGCTCAATGGCCCGCGCATATAAATCCCACACCGGGTCGATCACCGGATGGTCGTGCGTATCCAGAATGTACTTCTCATACTTTGAATGCCCTGCAATGTGAATCTGCGCCACGCGCTCCGCTGGAACCGCATTCACATAGTCCAACGGGACAAACTCATGATTCATCGCCGACACATAGATATTGTTCACGTCCAGCAGAATGCCGCAATCCGCGCGCTCCACCACCTCGGTCAAAAACTCCCACTCCGTCATCTCCGAACCGGTAAACGCCGCATAGCTCGAAACATTCTCGACCGCTACGGGAATCTCCAGATAATCCTGGACCATCCTCACCCGCGCAACTGTTCGCTCCACCGCCTCCCATGTGTAGGGCAGCGGCAGCAGGTCGTGCGTATACGTTCCATCCACGCTGCCCCAGCACAAGTGGTCGCTGAGCCATGGCGTATTGGTTCTGTGTACCAGTTGCTTAAGCCGGCGCAGATGCTCCGGATCGGGCGCGGTCACAGAGCCGAAGTACATCGAAACTCCATGCTGCACCACGCGATATTGTTCCAGGATCCGATCCAGCGTGGCCAGTGGTCGTCCCGCATCGCACATGAAGTTTTCCGAGATGATCTCGAACCAATCGACCACCGGCTTGCGCGAAAAAATGTGCTGGTAGTGCGGAATGCGCAGCCCAATTCCGACGCCGTGATCCTGAAACGCATTGAAGCGATTGCCGGCCATAATGAAGAAGCTCTCAGTTGTCGGTTGTCAGCAGCTACTCTGCCGAAAAACTCGACCGCGACGTCGATGTGCAAAGACGTAAATGTGCGAAAGGGCACGACTTTAGTCGTGCCGGAGGCGACAACAGAAACCTTGGGCTTTAGCCCTTGCGGGACTTCGACCAAAATCGACCGAACTCAAACCGATACACTTCCGGAAGGTTTCGATGGCGCGGCAAAGACTAAACAGATCGACCTCCTCGCCGCGCCATCGTCTTCGCGCCGCTTAGACAGCCTTCGGTGGCTTCGAGCCATCGGTAGCGCAGCCGCCCTTGCCCTTGCAGGTGTTCTTGCCCTTGCAGCCCTGGTCGCCGGTGGAGCAGCCGCCGGTGCCCTTGCAACTGTTCTTGCCTTTACAGGAGTGTTTGGCAGGTGCGGTCTTGTCCTGGCCTGCATAACGCAGACCGGCCTTGACGACCTTCGCCGTGCCGGGATTGGCCGACTGGGCCGCCGCAACGGAGGTTCCGCCGACCAGGCCGGAGAGCGCAGCCGTCAGAAGCAGTGCATTCCATTGATTCTTCATAATCCTTTGACCTCGCTTGGGGGGGTTGGGGCGAATTGTATCCGCCGGCTGTTGGCACGCGGGATTTGCTCTTGCCGATCCCGCACGTTCCGTGTCACGTACCTTAGGAGTCAAACCCTGTCGGAAAGGTTACAGCGAATTCCACTCTTCTGAAAATGAAATTCTTTCCCGCCGGTTTCTCTGTTATGGAGTACACGCCAGCCTCGCAATCGAATTGGCTCATCGCCGGACCCGTGCGCTAACCTGATTCTGCCCCGAGACGCCAAACCCGTTCTCGGGCATGGGAGGCCGTTTGGAAAACTCGAAGGGCATGCGCGCTCTAACCGGCGCCAGCTTGGTCCTCGCGCTTCTGCAAAGCCTGTGCACCGCCGTTTTCGCCATCAGCGGCATCCGCATCGTCATCGGCCTCACTGCCCTGGCCGCGGTCTCCGGCATCTACGCGCCCGCCAAAGGCTTCCACCAGGACGCCATCCGCATCCCCATGCTCATCGTCGCCGCGGTCGGCGCCATCGCGAACCTCGCCGTCCTCGCCTGGATCTGGCATCTCCGTGCGCAACCTTCAGCCCAATGGCGCAAGCGCGAAGTCACCAGGAAGGAAAAGCGCTCCGAGCGCCTCCAGGTCGTGTTGGCTATCGTAACTCTGCTTCTGGTGGGATTCGAAACCTG
The DNA here is from genome assembly GCA_003159975.1 of Acidobacteriaceae bacterium. Lineage (GTDB taxonomy): Bacteria > Acidobacteriota > Terriglobia > Terriglobales > Acidobacteriaceae > Telmatobacter. The sequence continues at coordinate 10,626 of PLPU01000454.1, read as the reverse complement.
GACCCACACCTTGATCCATCGCAAAGGGCCGCCGCCTCCATCCATTCACTCCAGCGAATCCTGAATTCCTACGTTGAATCCGCTAGCTGCAACTCCCTGTCCAGCCGTGCATGCAGCCTCTCGCTGAACCCCGCCGGCAATTCGAATACCCGATCGTCCGCCATCAGCACGACTACATTCCGCGTCGAGTCAAGCACCGCCGAGCAAATCTCGCAGGTCTCCAGGTGCTTGTCGATCTCCGCGCGCAGCCCCGCGTCCACCTCGCCATCGATGTAGCCGGAGATGTGCTCCCACACGTGTTTGCACTCGATCCTCATGCGCCCCACCCAAAAAGCCCCTTGCGTTTCGGCGCAAACCCCTTCAATCGCGGAGCCAAACTCCGTTGCAGCAGCGCTCGCGCCCGGTGCAGCCTCACCTTGACCGCCCCTTCACTAACCCCCAGCGCGGCAGCCGTCTCGCGCACATCCATCTCTTCGATGTCCCTCAGCAGCACAACGTTACGGTATATCTCCGGCAGCCCGTCAATCGCCTGTCGCAGCAGCGCGCCCAGTTCCTTCTGCTCCAGCGCCGCCGAAGGCACTTCGCGCCAGCTGGTCAGAATCGCCGGGGTATAGTCCCCTGTTTGTTCATCCGTTTCCGCGTCCAGCGAATCCTCTCGGCGGCTTCCCGCCTTGCGCAGTCGGCCCAGCCCCTCGTTCCGCGCAATCGACAGCACCCAGGTCCGAAACTGCGAGTCGCCGCGAAAACTCTTGAGATTTAAGTAAACTTTGATGGCCGTATCCTGCGCCGCATCCTCCGCCTCGGCCTCATTCCGCAGCAGCGACAACAGCAGAAAATAAATTGCCCGCTCGCACGGCTCGATCAGGGCGTGGAACAAATGCTTCTCGCCCGCCAGGATGCGCCGGATACAATCCGTCTCGAATTCGGGATTCGATGCTGCCACTCAGAATGACTATAGCCTGACCACGCCCCCGCTTAACCATCCGCCGCACGGGAAGCGTTTTCTGGATATTTTTCAGTGTCAAAAAATAATCCTTGTACGCAAATCACAGATTGCACTGTACAATCTCCACGAGGAGACCCATGGCCGGAGATATTCAACTTACGTGCAGCGATTGCGGGCAGGACTTTACCTTCACCGCTGCTGATCAGGCGTTCTTCCAGGAACGCGGTTATTCGACCCCGAAGCGTTGCAAGACTTGCCGTCAGGCAAAGAAAAACGACCAGGGGGGCTCCGGCTACCGTTCGGCTCCGGCACAGGGAACACCTGTGATTTGTTCGGGTTGCGGCCAGCCTACAACAGTTCCTTTCGAACCTCGTGGTGATCGCCCGGTGTTTTGCCGCGACTGCTACCAGGCGCGCAAAGGCAGCGGCGCTGGTGGCGGCGGCAGCTCGCGAGGGCGCGGCCGTTTCTAGAATTCATCGGTCCCGCTGTCCCGGTCGGACAGCGGACCACATTGCTCGTGAGCAAGGCTAAACGGCGTCTGTTCCCACAGCTCCGCACGCTGACAGCCATGCTCGATGGACGATTCCCTGTCTTTTTTCCTTCAAGGATCTTCCTATCAATGAGCTTGAGAGAAAGGCAGCCCCGGGAAAAACCGGCTGCCTTTTACTCTTTTTTGAAGGCTCCTCTTGTCCATGGCTCGTCTGCTTGCTTGCTCTCTTGATTCCCTTGTCCTGGCCCGCCCGTTGAGGGCCCAGAATTGAAATCGTGGCCAAATTGAAACAATGCGGGCGCCGCGCCTCAATTTATACTGGGGGACAGACCTTCATTCCATCCCCCGATAGACTTGCATTCGTGGGCTTTTGGTTACGCGTCAATATCTGAGGACTCATCCCAACTCATGGCCTCCCAATTAACCTTCGCTGGTTTCGCATGGAAAAACCTGTGGCGCAGGCGTCTCCGTACTCTGCTGACCCTGGGCGGTATCGGGATGGCGATCGGCGCGTTTGTGGCGCTGGTTGGGTTCTCCCGCTCCTTTGAGCATGAATGGATGCGCCTCTATTCCAGCAGCGGAATTGACATCGCCGTCGTCGATAAGACATTTCTCAACACCTCGGTGGACGCGTCTCTCGAAGGCAGACTCCATGCCGTTCCGGTCGTCTCGCAGGCCAGTCCCATGGTCTTCAACCTCATCGACCTGACGCCGGAAGTCAACGCGCTGGTTTTTGGCTGGCGCGCCGACTCCTTCGAGTTCGATGCCCTCACCTTTACTTCCGGCCGCCGCTTTGAGAATGGCAAGCCCGAAGTCCTGTTGGGCGACGCCCTTGCGGGGAGCATGCACAAGGCGGTCGGCGACAAGATCGAGATTCAAGGCTCAACGTTTACGGTTGTCGGCATCTATCACGGAGGAACCGCGCTCGAAGCCGGTGCCGTCATCATGCCCATCGATCAGTTGCAGCAGCTCTCAAGCCTTCAAGGCAAGGTCTCCGGATTCCATGTCCGCCTTCGCCCTGCTCCACCCGGCGAACCGGAGGCTGCATATCTGAAGCGCGCCCAAAAGGAAATCGAAGCCGCCTTGCCCGGCTTGAACGCCCAACTCGCCTCCGAGCGCGCCAGCAACAACCAGTTCGTTACCCTGGCCCATGCGGTGGCGTGGGGCACATCCTCNNTGGTCCTCGGCTTTGGCGGAGGCATTTTAGGCATCGGCTTCGGATGGGCCGGCCTGCGCTTGTTATCCACCTTCCCGCAAACGGCCGGCATCGTCTCGGCGTCCATCGATCCGCTCCATCTGCTTGAGGCCCTCGGCATCTCCGTGCTCTCCGGTCTGGCTGCAGGCGCCCTGCCCGCTTGGCGCGGCGCGCACCTCTCGCCCGTCGAGGCCCTCCGCCATGACTAAACCGCTCCTGGAAGTACGCGACCTGAAGAAAAGCTACGACGATGGGCGCATCGAAGCCCTTCGCGGCGTCAGTCTCTCCATTACCGCTGGAGAATACGTCGCCATCAGCGGTCCCAGCGGCAGCGGCAAGTCCACCCTCCTCCAGTTGCTCGGCGGCCTCGACTCCCCCACCAGCGGCCAGGTCCTCTTTCAGGATGCCCTGCTCGGAACCCATATCGACCTCGACAGCTACCGCTCCCGCCACATCGGCTTCGTCTTCCAGGCGTTCTATCTCTTGCCCACCCTCAGCGCCCTTGAGAATGTCCAGGTGCCCATGCTCGCCGGCGGACTGCCCACCCACCACCGGGTCGAGCGCGCCCAGGCGCTCCTGTCCGAAATGGGTCTCGATCACCGTCTCCACAGTTACCCCAACGAGCTTTCGGCAGGCGAGCGCCAGCGCGTAGCCATTGCGCGTGCACTGGCCAATGCCCCTGAAATCCTGCTCGCCGATGAGCCCACCGGCAATCTGGACAGCGTAAACTCCGCGCGTATCATGGAGATGCTTACCGGNNATTTCCGGCCCGCTCCATGAAACTCCCGTTACTGGCGCTGGCTGCGATCCTCTCTCTCGCCATCCCGGCCGCCGCATCGGATGCCTCCGCGGTAGTCGCGGCTTCGCGCCAGCGCGTCCAGGCAGCTGACTTCCGGGCCAGCGGACACCTTGTCCGCGTCGACGCAGACGGCAAACGCTTGAGCGACGGCATTACCGTGAAAGCGCGCTGGTTTCCCGGCGTCCTGCGCGTCATGGTCGAGATTACGTCCCCAGCCGAAGCACGTGCCCATATTCTGCTCGAGATGCACCCCAATGGGCAAAATGTGATCCAAATTGCCCATCCCGGCGACAAGACTCCCTCTATCCTGCCTTTCGACAAGTGGACCGACGGTCCGCTGGGCACGGGTTTCAGCTATGAAGATTTTCTTGAAGCGCAGTACTTCTGGCCCAGCCAAGCCGTGGAAGAGACAAAGTACGGTATGCGCGATTGCGACCTGTTAAAGAGTTTGCCGGGCTCGGCCAACCGAACTCACTACGCCGAGATCAAATCTTGGCTGGACCACAGCATATCCTTTCCTGTATACGTTGAAAAAACACTGAAAGGCACAGGGGCTGTGAAAGAGTTCACCTATTTTGGCCTGCGTCACGACGGCGGCGTATGGTCGGCAAGCCAACTGGAAGTGAAAATGCGCGGCAAGGCCGGTTCCACGCTGCTCATCATCGACCGCGGCAGTCCGAAAGCCAATCTCAGCCTCGGGGACTTTAGCCCCGAACAACTCACCCGTTTCTAGGATGCCCTTCATGTATATCGTTCTCCTGGTTTTTTCGGCCGTCGTAATCGTCATCTCCGCAGGGTTCTTCTACCAGTTGATAGGCTCCCATCGTGATCGGCGTCTCTACGCCGGCCCCGGCCGATGGATCGACATTGGTCGCCGCTACCGCCTCTACCTCGTCGAAAAAGGCGAAGGCGGCCCGACCGTCCTGTTTGAAGCCGGGATTGCGGCCACCAACCTCAACTGGTTCCACATTCAGAACATCGTCTCCCGCTTCAACCACACCGCGTCCTACGATCGCAGCGGCCTCGGCTGGAGCAGCCCTTCCCGCACCGCCCGCACCCCCGGCAACATCGCCGTGGAACTGCACGCCATGCTTCAGCACGCAGGCATCAAGCCCCCATACATCCTGGTGGGACACTCCTTCGGCGGCCTCGTCATGCGCCGCTACGCCCTGCTCTATCCTGAAGATGTCGCCAGTGTGCTACTGGTCGATCCCATGCGCTGCGAAGAATGGCCGCCCATGGACCCGACCAAGCAGCCCCAACTGGATCGCGGCAGGAAGCTCTCCCGCTACGCGGTTCCCATTGCACGCTTCGGCCTCGCCCGCCTGGCCGTGACATCTCTGCTTTGCCGTTCGGGAAGGATCTCTGGCCAACTGGCCGGCGCCGCCGGTGCTGGAGGTCGCCATGTACTGGCCCGCGTTACCGACGAAGTCGGCAAGATGCCTCGGGAGGTCTGGCCCATCGTCGCCGCCCATTGGTCGCGACCCGGCTATTACGTCGGCATGTCCAACCACGTTGAGGCCGTACCGGACACCGTGCGTGAGATGAGGGACGCCGAGCCCATCCGCGGCATCCCGGTGCTGGTGCTCACTCCGGGAAAATCAACGCCGCTCTCCGAAGCGTGCCTCGACCGCATTGGCGACAATGTGCAGCAGGTGATCGCCCCCGCCAGCGCCCACTGGATCCACCTCGACGAGCCCGATCTGGTCATCAACTCCATCCGCGAGATGGTCACCGCGGTCAACTCGGAAGCCGTTGCAGCCGCCGGCTAGAGCATTTTCAACTCCAGACATCAAGTTCAAAAGCTCCCACTTGACCTGGATGGGCGAAAGCGCACGACTTCCCCGGGGTCCCCAACGAAAGGTCCTCGTCGCCGGGGTGGCTTGAGTCGTGCCATAAGCTGTCTCAAATGAGAAATATGGGGGCCTTAGCCCCTGAGGCATCGTTTTCCGGAGGGAGGCGGGGGCTTCAGCCCCCGCATAATACCAACAAACCAACGCGGGCTTTAGCCCCGGGCCATCAGCGTTTCTTCCCCGGCTTCGAAGCAGGCTTCTTCGCCACCGGCTTGCCTGGATTTGCCGGTCGCGCAACCTTCCCCGATTTCGAACCACCCGAGCCAGCCGACTTCCCCTTTGACGGCGCAGGCTTTTTTGCGACAGCCTTTTTCTGGGGAATTTTAGCCCTGGGCTTGACCGGCGCCTTTGCAGGGGCCTTGGCGGGCACTTTCGCAGGAGCTTGAGCCGGTACCTTGACCGTGGCTTTCACCGGCGCCTTGACTAATGGCTTCTTGGCCGCGACCGGCTTGGCCTTGCCTCCCTTGGAAACAACCACAACAGGCGCAGCAGCCTTTTTTGCGGGCACAGGCGTTGCCTTCGCCGCTGCCTTTGCCTCAGGCTTGGCTGTCGCAGAGGGCTTTGATGGTGCCGCGACCTTGGCCGGCGGCGGCGGCTTGGGGGCCGCAGCTTGCATCGGTACCGGTGCAGCCTTAGCCGCCGCAACCGGAACAGCCGCCGGCTGCACCGCCTTCGCGACCGCTGGCGCTGGCTCCTCTTTCGCCGCGACAGTCTTGGGAGCAGCCGCTTTCGAACCGCGCTTCACAGGAACGGGAATCGGCTCCGGCTCCTCTTCCAGTTCATCCTCCGCAGGCTCAATCTCGTCAGCGATCTCGGAATCCAATTCCACCTTGGGAAGACTCAGACCCAGGTCGATCTCGTCCTCGTCGCCCCCGATATCGTCCAGATCAGGCTCCTCGTCCAGAGCGTCTTCCGATTCATCATCGTCGTAGGAGCGCTCCTTCACCTTCGCCTCCGCTCCGCGCTTCGCACGCGGCTTCTTGAACGTCTCCTTCGGGGGCGGTGCGGGTGGCGAGTGCGGCTCAAGGAAGGTGCGAATCTCCTCCGGCGAGGTCGAAGGTTCGTCGATCAGCTTCAAAAACACCTGATGCACAATCTCCTTATAGGAGGCCAACTCGGGAGTGATGCGCAGCTCCTGCATCAGCGCGTGGGGAATGCGCTGCTTCGCCTCGGGCCAGATCTTTAGAAACTGGTCATAGCGACTGCGGACGGCTGCATCCTTGCTTGTAAAGCCAAGCCAGAGAACCGCTTCCGGATCATAGCTCATGAATAGCTTGAAGCTTGTCGAAGGCGTCGCATTTTCCTTCGCCAGCAGTACTTTGGCAAATCCCGCGGCCAGCGAATCCAGGCTGCTCCATTCCTCCACGAAACCCGGACGCAGCAGCAGCTTCTTCAATGCACTCAGGTCCTTGGCCGCAAGTTTGGCAGTCAGCAGTTGCATCTGCGCCGCGGACATATCCGGATGAACCCCTTGCAGCAGCAGTTCGACCGTCAGATCGTGCAATGCCTTCAGCTCCTCTTCGTCCGCCTTGGCTGACGTCCACGCTGCGAACAGAACATTCATCCAGCCCTCGGCCTCGAGCGCCTGCAATACCTTCAGTCCATCTTCTTCGTGCCCAATCTGCTCCAACTCCTCGCTGCGCGCATCGGTGGAGAGGAATTCGATCACACCCTCCGCCTTGGCATTCTCATAGCGGGTGAGGGTTTTGGGGTCGAGTTCCCAACCCAGCCGCGCCTGGTAGCGGGTAGCGCGAATCAGCAGAGTGGGGTTTTCAAGAAACCCATAATTCGAAACCAGCCGGAGCGTCCGCGCTTCAATATCGGCAGCCCCGTTCAGCGGATCCATCAGCAGCCCGAAAGACCCTTCGTTGAGCGAAATCGCCATGGCATTGACGGTAAAATCGCGCCGCCGCAGGTCCTCCTGGATCGATGCCGCGTGAAAAACTCCCCTTCCAGATTTGGGATATTCAACCCGGTGGGTGCTCACCACATCCACGCGTACCGTACCCGGGAAACACAGGTAAAGGCTCTTTGAGGCTTCGTTTTCTCCCCAGACCTTGCCGCCTAGTTTTTCGCTTATTTTCTTCAACTTAAGAGCATTTCCATGAACCGCTACTTCAAGATCGCGAACGGCGTGTCCGCTGGTCAGGTCGCGCACCGCGTCCCCGGTCAGAAAGAGGATCATTCCCGCCTCGCGGGCTGCTTCGCGTAATTGCCGCAGGGCGTGCTGTTGATCGCCCGAGAGCCGGTTTTCCATGAGATAGATGTAGTCGGGCATTCCGTTCCCTGCTTCCGCCGTGGTTCGCCGCCATAGTTCGTTTCTGCCAAGTGCCTGATGTTGTTACTCTTAGGACAATTACCGCAGAAGGAACAAACCAGTACATTAACACAACTGTCAGCGAAGGTCCAGCGCATGTTGCACCGAAGTTGCGGCTTTTTTCTGCCCCTCTTCCTTCCGCGGACTCCGGCCTGTAACTTGTCTCCTGCTCAGACTAACTTCCAGTCCTTAAGGTCTCAAGACGTGCGACAATCCAGAGCAATGGCCTCCGTCCGCAAACCGGTGATTGTGCGCAAGTTCTCGCGGGACTGGTCGGCTGGCTACGCCCCCGCCAGCTTCGCTCCCGACCCGCCCGGCCAACACTCTGCCGAGCTCGAGATCCTCGATCAATCCGGCAAAGTCCTGCGCATCGCCTGGGACCAGGTCAAGTGGGTCTGCTACGTCCGCGACTTTCCCACCTCATTCAGTGATCAGGCCAATCCCGAGCGGCTCTTGCACAAGCGCTTCTCCATACGCCCCCGCACCGCCGGCCTGTGGCTGCGCATGACCCTCACCGATGGCGAAGAACTGGAGGGCCTGGCCGCCAATGACCGCTCTCTGATTGATGGCGCCGGCCTGCTCCTAACCCCGCCCGACACCCGCTCCAACACCCAGCGCATCTACGTCCCCCGCCAGGCCATCCAGACCCTCGAAGTAGTCAGCCTGATTGGTGCGCCCAGCCGCAAGCGTGTCCCTCAAGGCCCCATCACGCCCCAGCCGGAGCTCTTCTCCGAAGATCCCAGCACGGAATAACAGACTGGGGAGAAACTCCAACCAGACGTAGATGTGCGAAAGGGCACGACTTCAGTCGTGCCGCAAGTGCCACAAAATTAAGCGAGGGCTTTAGCCCCTGAGGGTGCTCTTCTGGGATTTCGCCCGAAGTTAGGCCTTTCTCCGAAACCTTACAAGCCGCCCAGTCAAAACGACCTTGGTCAGGTCAACTCTCAGCGCTGAAACGGCAAACCGCCCAGAAGTTGCTGGGCGGTTTCGAGATCGCATCCGTGATATGCAAGGACTAAAGGCAACGAGCGCAGCCTATCTGTATTTCTCGGCAAGTTGACCGTCTGTGGTCAGGTAGCCAATCTTGATGAGGCACTCTCTGGCCTTCTCGGGGGTGTTGACTTCTCGATCGATCTTTGCGATGGCTTCCTTGAATTTCTTCAACTCTTTCGGGCCCATGGCAACCTCCGCAAACACGAGTTTACGACTATTCCTGCAAGTGTAGTCGGCTGATCAGACCGCCAGTTCCTTGATCCTCCTTGCACTCCCGACCGAATATTGAGAGCATGGCTTGCATGATGAAGTGGCCGCGATCGAAAGGGATTCAAGCAGCTATTGCATTTGCCTTTGCGTTCGTATCGGCAATCCTGGTTTTGGCCGAAATTGCCATGCAATCCTTCAACAATTATTACTTTCCACCCCATAAAGCATTTCCCTACCCCTATCAGACAGAGTGGGCTGCCAGATTTGCCGAGTGCAGAGATTGCGGTCTGACCTTCCTTGGAGTCTTTGTGATCCTCTATTGGGCACAGCGCAGATTCACTTCGACACGCTAAATCTGAAGACCCGTCCGAGACTCCACCGTACAGTCACTCTCTCACTCGGAGCAGAATCGACTGCGAGAGCTTTCGCCACCGCACGTCAGCAAAGCCGCCCCATCCGGTACAATCCAATCGATGAAACTAGGCGAGTTGGCAACCCGGTTGGGCGCGGAGCTGCGCGGCGACGCAAATCTGGAAGTCACAGGTGTCAAAGGAATTGAGGAAGCCGGCCCCTCCGACATCACCTTCGTCGCCAACCCCCGCTACACCGCCCTGGCCCGCACAACCAAAGCCGCCGCTGTCCTCGTCGACCCCGATTTTCAGGAGATCACCGCCGCCACCCTGCGCATCAAGAATCCCTATCTGGCATTCTCCCGAACCCTCGGCCTCTTCTATCAGCCCCCGGCCTACGCTCCCGGAATTCACCCCACGGCCATCGTTGACCCCACGGCAAAAATCGGCCCGGACGCCCACATCGGCGCCTATGTCGTCGTCGGCCCCGGCGTTCGCATCGGAGCCGGAGCCACGCTCCTGCCCCATGTCGTGATCTATCCCGGCGTCCAGGCCGGCGACCACCTGTTCGCCCATGCCCACGCGGTGATTCGAGAAAGCTGCATCCTCGGCGACCACGTCACTCTCGAAAACGGCGCCATCGTCGGCGCAGACGGCTTCGGCTTCGCCAAAAACGAGCAAGGCCAATGGGAAAAAATCCCTCAGTCAGGCCCCGTGCAGCTTGGCAACCGCGTCGACGTCCAGGCCAACGCCACCATCGATCGCGCCACTGTCGGTGCAACCTCCATCGGCGACGGCACCAAAGTCGACAACCTCGTCCAGGTCGGCCACGGCTCCCACATCGGTGAAAACACGCTGGTCTGCGCCCAAACCGGCCTCGCCGGCTCATCCGTCATCGGAAATAACGTGATCCTCGCCGGCCAAACCGGTATCGCCGGACACTGCAGCGTAGGCGACGGCGTCATCCTCACCGCCCAATCGGCCGTCTCGCACGATGTCCCACCGGGCAAGACCATCTCCGGTTCGCCGGGATTTGACAATCGCACCTGGTTACGCGCGGTGGCCATCTTCCAGCGCCTCCCCGAGTTGCTCAAACGCCTTGACCGTGTCGAAAAAAAGATCGCTGCCGGCCAATCCCCTGAAACCGGACCAGACCCAAACGGGAACCAGCCCAAAGGGAGCGAGCAATGACCGCAGCAGTCCTTCCAGCTTGGTTTCGCCGAGTGATTCTCGCTGCAATCGTCCTGCCTGCCTTTGCCGCTGCCGCCGGTTGCCACTCCTACCATGTCGAAACTACGGTCGAGAACCGTACCGGGGCCACAATCCAGTTGCTTGAAGTCGATTACCCGAGCGCCAGCTTTGGGGCCAACACCCTCGCCGCCGGCGCAGCTTTCCACTATCGCATCCAGCTTCAGGGAACAGGCCCGCTCAAAGTTCAGTTCACTTTGAGCGACGGCAAACAGCAGCAAATCA
>PLPU01000581.1:444-5519 GCA_003159975.1 Acidobacteriaceae bacterium | reverse complement strand
AGCCCAAAGATGTGGTCGGCATGAGAGTGCGTATAGAACACCGCGTCCACCCGCTTCAGCCTGTTCCGTAGCGCCTGCTCGCGAAAATCCGGCCCGGTGTCAATGACCACCACCCGCTCCATCACCGGATGCCCGACATGAGCCCCGAACCCCATCCATTCCGCTTCCTCCCGCGGAAAGGGTGGGTCGGAAAGAGGCTTCAGGGTTGGATCGTTCCAGCGCACCAGCACCGAAGGCCGCAGCCGCCGGTCCCTGGGGTCCGTCGAGGTGCACACCGCGCAGCCGCACCCCACCGTGGGAACCCCCATCGACGTTCCCGTCCCCAGAAATGTCAGCCGCCCGTCCATAGCCTCTCGCAGAACCGGGTCTTTGTGCCTTAGTCCCTGGTCCCTTAGTCCCTGTCTTTATCTTTTCCCCGGCGGCGGCCCCTGCGGCGGCTGCATGGCCTGGACGCTGATCATGCTGGTCAGTTCCAGGAAAGCCATCCGCACCTCGAACAGCACCGAGTCCAGCGTGCGCGTCTCGGCCTCCGTCAGGTTGCCGCGCGTCTTTTCGGCCAACACGCCCAGCAGGTCGATGGTGGTGCGGGCGCCCACAATATCCACCCGCGGCCGCTGACCATCCTGCGCTCCCGCGCCCATCTGGATCATGGCGGAGACGTAGAACTGCTGCACCAGGTGCTCAAACGTGATCGCCGGCTGCGGTCCCATGCCCGGATTTTGCGCGCGCAGCAAATCCTCAAGCCGTTGTGCGGAGGCCTCGTACGCGTTCTTCTGTTCGTGGCTCTCCTCGGCGGTCGGCGCGGGCGGAATGCCACCCGCATCCCCCTCGTCCAACGCGCTCTCGTGAACAGCCGCGGCGGCCTCCTGCTTGCTTTCGTTGACCACCAGCTGCGGGCCGCCGCTCGACACTTCCGGCGCCGTCGCAGGCTCCGCCGGCCGCTGCGCGCTCTCGTGCTCTTCCTCTTCCGCCTTGAACTTCCGGCGGTCAATCACTTCAAACTTGGGTGCATCGCTCATTTTTCCACGTATCCATTTCCTAAAACCAATTGAGTCACTCAATAACTCGCAGCATTGCTAAACCCGCTAACAACACGAACCTCGCTAACTCCGCTCTTTCAAAATCCTCGCCGTTCCCTTCTCCGCCCCAGCGCCGTACTGAAAGTTCTGCGACTTCACTTCGGCTTCACCGCGCATCATCCCCAGCGCAAACACCCGATTTCCCTCGGGCAGCGGCAGCGCCGCCGCGCTGCGAATCTCGCCGGCAACCGCCCCGTCCAACGTCAACTCGGTCCCGCTCGACGGCACTGGCCCATCGATCTCAAGCTGCCGCAGATGCCTGTGCACATTTCCCCGCGAGCGGATCCGCTCCACAATCTCCTGCCCCAGGTAGCACCCCTTGTTGAAGTTGAGCGCCCGCATCTGCCCGGTCTCCTGCGGCAAATCCCGCTCCACCATATCCACGCCGTACACCGGAATCCCTTCCGCAATCCGAAACGCATCCAGCGACCTGGATCCCACCGCGACCGCTCCCGCCGTACGCAGGTACTTCCACAGCTTGCCGAGCCCGGCTGCCTGCACCCAAAGCGCATAGTGTGCCCCCAGCACGCCGTATCCGCGGGTAATGCGCAGGTCCATTCCGTTCCACTCCACGCGAGTACTGGTCAGCGGTTTCGCCAGCACCGGCAATCCCGCCCGGCCCAGCACCGCATCCGCATTGGGCCCTGTCACTCCGATAGCAGCCAGGCCCGCCGCGGTTTCGCCCGTCAGCGGCGCCAGCTCCACATCGTCCATGATGATGAAGTGGTCCAGGTGAGCGACCAGCTTTTCGTACTGATCGGCCGCAATCTCCAGTTCAATTTCATCGCCCTCGCGCCAGACCATCAGGTCGCCCTGAATCCGCCCCTGCGCATTCAGCACCAGGTTCCAGGCGCCCTCGTTGGGTCCCAGGTCGTTGACCATATTGGTAACCATGCCGCTTAGCCACCGGAAGCGGTCTTCGCCGCGTACCGCGATCCGCCGCAGCCAGCCCAGATCGTGAACCGCCGCGCCCTCGGCCAGCGCCGCCGTTTCCTGCGCAGGCGCGTCCAACTCTCGTGGGGTCAGCACGCCGCGATAGACGGTCAAAGGGTAGGCGGCAAAAGGATGGGCGCCTCGTTGATACGCTGGATTTTTAGAAGCTTTCGCCGCGGATGCCAACAGCGCAGCCAATGGAGTCACTGGAGTCGATGCGTCGGATACGGTTTCGATCATAGGGGAACTTTTCTCCGGCCCGGCGCGCAGATTTCCCGTGGAAACCTGGCTCCAGACCGCATCCTGATTATAGCCTTGGAAGAAGATGCTGGTTTTCAGGCCTTCGCGGCATGAATCCGGTCCACGCACCAATTGGAGAGTGAATGAGGAAGCATCAAGTTGTGCTGGAGGCAGGCTGCCATCCATCGACATCGACCAGAGGTAAGCGCGCGGAAGGTCGCCAGGCCGTCCTGCTGGCTGCGATCCTCTGCCTCGCGTCAGCTTTCGCCGCTGCTCAGACTCAGCAACCCGCCACCGTCACTCCTCCCTCCGCATCCACTTCCAAGGGCGAATCCCACATCACTCCCGAGCAGGCCAAGGAGCTATTCTCCCTGGTCGACGAGCTGCTCAAATTCTCCTCCCAGGAGACCGGCCTGCCCATCAAGAGCGACGTCAAGCGCCAGATCACCAACCGCGCCGCCGTCGAAGCCTACATGAAAGAAAAGTTCAACGACGACAAGGACGCCAAGCGCCTCCAGCGCAGCGAGATCGTCATGAAGAAGTTCGGCCTGCTTGACCACGACTTCGACCTCAAGCCGTTTCTGCTCGCGCTTCTCACCGAGCAAATCGAGGCCTACTACGACGCCAAAACCAAAACCGTCAACATGATGGACTGGATCGACGTCGAGGAGCAAAAGCCCGTCCTGGCCCACGAACTCACGCACGCCCTCCAGGACCAGCACTCCGATCTCGAAAAATGGAACGACCAGACCCCCGACGATGTATCGACCGACGCAGCCGGCGACTCCGACCACATCGCCAGAGACGAAATGGATGACGCTCGCGATGCCGTCGCCGAGGGCCAGGCCACCGCCGTCATGATGGACTACATCCTCAAGCCCATGGGCAAGAGCCTCGTCAAAAATCCAGAGGTCATGGACTTCGTCGAAAAACAGATGGCCACTTCGGACAGCTCTCCAGTCCTCGCCCGCGCCCCCATCCTGCTTTCGGAGTCGCTGCTCTTTCCCTATCGCGAGGGCCTCAGCTTCGAGCAGGACATCTGGATGGACAAGGGTCAGGCCGCTGCCTTTGCCGGCGCACTCGACCGCCCGCCCACCTCCTCGTGGGAGATCATCAACCCCATCGAATACGAGAAGAAGCACGTTCCCGCCGTGCCTCTCATCCCCGACATTCATCTCCTCGTCGACAAGCTCTACAGGCCCTACGACATCGGCCAGGTCGGCCAGCTCGATCTCCACATCCTCGCCGAAATCTTCGGCGGCGACGAAGCGGCCCGCGACCTCACTCCCGCCTGGGACGGCGGCATCTACTGGGCCGGCCAGCGCCTCAACGCAACCCCCGCGGAGCAAGCCACCACCAAATCCCTCGCCATCTTCTATCTCTCCGCATGGAGAAACGCAGCCTCCGCCCAGGCCTTCGCCAAGCTCTATGCCGACGACCTCGGCCGCAAATACTCAGGGTTGAAGCCCGTCGACGCACAGCCTGCCGACAAGCACTCCGTCCCCGAGGGCCAGCAGGAACAGGCCTTTTCCACCAATGAAGGCCCCGTTGTCATCACCACCCGCGGCAAGCTCGTCTTTGTCTCGGAGAGCTTCGACCTCGACCTGGCCCGCAAACTGACACAACTGCTGTTGGACGCCCAGGGTACCGGCGACCTCCGCATGGCCAAATCTCAACCATCGGATACACTGGGTGCCCCATCCTTGGGCGAGCTTTTGGACCCGCGCGTGGGAACGACGAATACCGCCGCCGAAACCGGCGAACCACTGACCTCAAGCCTGGTCCGTTTCCTCTCCAACTGCGGCGTTATGAAAGCCGCCGTACAAGCCGAAATCAAGACCGCAGCCGCTCAAAGATAGCTTCAAAACCTCCGTAAACGCCTCATGATCCGCCGGTCGAATGCAATTTTTGGAAGGACAGAGCGGAAAAGCAGCCTTCCCGCCGGCTGGCTGAATCGCTGGCGCGCTGACTAGCTAACCGCAGGCTCTTTCCGCACCAAATACTCATCCAGCAGCACCGCCACCAGCACCGCCGTCGGCACGGAAACCATCGCGCCCACCACCCCGGCCAGCGCCGAACCCATCAGCAAAGCCACTAGAATCGCCAACCCCGGCAGATCCACGCTTTTCTTCATAATGCGCGGAGTGAGATAGGAGTTCTCCACCTGCAGGTAAACAAGATAGAAGACCGCAATCCCCAGCACTCTGCCCCACGAATCGATCGCCGCCACCAGCAGCGCCAGCGCAATGCAGATGGCCGCGCCCAGCACTGGAATAATGTTCATCAATCCCGTCAGCACGCCCAGCGCGTACGCATACCTGACATCGAGCGCCAGGTAAACCGTGGTGCTGAAAAGCCCCAGAATCAGCATCAGGCTGCCCTGCGCAAACAGCCATTTGCCCATCCGAATCTCCGCCCGCCGCAGCGTCTTGTCCAGCCGGTCGCGGCTTTCCGGCGGAAAGAACGAGAGAAACCAACGGTAAGCATGCTCGCCTTCCAGCATGAAATAAATCGTCAGGATCAACCCCATCGCAATATCCAATAAGTTGCCTGCCCAATCCCGAATCGACAGGATCAGATAGGTCGCCGCCTGGCTCGCAAAATCCTGCACCTTCGCGGTAATCTCGTCGGTGTTCAAATGATCGGCAAGAGGAATCGCCTTCAGCTTGCTTAGCAGCGCGGGCACACGCGTCGGCATCTCGCCGGCAAACTGCTGCAGGTCCCTCAGCACCGGCGGAATCGCCAGAAAGCCGAACGCCGTCAGCGCACCGAACGTCGCCACCAGCATCACCAGGATCGCAATCTTCTTGAATGGCTGCCAGC
>PLPU01000581.1:0-379 GCA_003159975.1 Acidobacteriaceae bacterium | reverse complement strand
GCACAAACAGAATATCGGTTGCTCTAAGTCTAGTCCCCTGAGATCTCAGAATCGATTCGACGCACCCGACCGGGTGCCCCATGCCTCGATTTTGCGACCTGGGAATGAATGCAGCAAAACACCGAACCAGCAAGCCGCACACTGCTTCACTGTACGCTGTCCCCTGCTTTTCTAATCCCTATTCCCTGTTCCCAGTTCCCTGTTCCCTGCTTCACTGGTCCCCGCTAAGAATCGAACCCACAATCCCGCCCAGCAGTCCGCCGCCCACCGCCGGCCCCACCGCGCGCCTCTCGCCGTGCGGCAGATACTCGCCGATCTGGTGCGCCAGCCGCGAAATCGGCAGCGTCTGCAACCACACCGTCCCCGGCCCTTGCAGCAC
>PLPU01000609.1:0-5140 GCA_003159975.1 Acidobacteriaceae bacterium | reverse complement strand
GGGCCAACACGCGCTACTTCCAGAGCGAGCTTCGCGCCGCGGGCTTCAACGTCGGCGGAGTGAATACGCCGGCCACCGAGACGCCGATTACGCCGGTGATCATCGGCGACGGCCGCGCAACGATGGATTTTTCTCGGGCGCTGTTCGATGAAGGCGTGCTGGGAACGGGGATCGCGTTCCCGACGGTGCCGGAGGGAAAGGCGCGCATCCGCCTGATGCTCACCAGCGAACACACGAAGGCGCAGTTAGACCAGGCGCTGGAGACGCTGACCCGCGTGGCGAAGCGGCTGGGAATTCTGGGGTAGCGAGGCTGCCCCGCCCTTGAACAATGCGTCCGTTCATTGACAGCGATAGAATTAGAGATACCGGTCGGCGGAGGAGGGCATCAATGAAGAATGTAGCGTTTGACGAGTTCGTAAAGAGCCAGCAGGCGCCGGCGCAGCCTGAGATCGATTGGAATAAAAGGCGGGATGAATGGCTCATCAATCTCGACAAACTATACAGCTTAATCCGCGGGTTTTTGAAGGAGTATATTGACTCGGACCAAATGCAATTCAAGGTTCAGCCGATCGAACTCTACGAAGAGAATATTGGCTCATACACGGCCAAGCAATTGGCTCTCAAGATCGGCCGGAGAAAGGTACTTTTCCAACCAGCCGGCACATGCCTATCGGGAGGCGCAAAAGGGCGAGTAGATGTTGTTGGACCATCAGGCGCGAATGCCCGTCTTTTGTTGGTTGACAGCAACGCTAAGCGCACAACCGATGTGCTCCGTGTGTTTCTGGAACCGCAGGGCAAAAAGCCCATTTCAAATAAGAAAGAGCCTGCTGAAGAGTTAGCCTGGAAAATAGCCACTCGTCCGCCAGAGAGGAGATTCATTGAAATCACTCAGGAGACATTCTTCGAGATGATCATGGAAGTAGCCAATGGCTGACTCTTCCGTCAGGCGGGCTCAAGTTTTATCGCTCGATGAAATCGCTGGATATCATAAAGACGCTGTCTCTTCACTGAAGTCCTATTTCGACGAATCTGCCGCGAATTCTAATGAAAGATTCTTTGGATACACGCCAAATGAGCGAGCGGAAGAGCTGAAAACACGCATTGACGAAACCTCTCTTCGATCAATTCTCGTTATTCTTGCCAGTCTGGAGGCCAGCTTTCACCTTGACTATGAATCGAGGTGCAGAAAGCGGCGTAAAGACGATCTATCGAGGGCTCTCCGAGCCATATATAGGGACAAAGAGGAGAGGGTAAGCCTGGACCAGGATATTTTTGTCGCCTGGAAAACTCACTTAGTTGCGTCAAAAGGGCTAATAGGTGAATTGCGGTCAGCGTTCAAACTTCGCCACTGGCTTGCCCATGGCAGGTACTGGCCACCCAAATTTGGAAGAAACTTCGACTTTGATTCTATTTTCGACTTGGCAGTCGCTGTAAATGAGGAATTCTTTCAAGACAAGGCCGAACCACTATGATCGCTCACCTGCGCGGCAAGCTGATCTTCAAAGAACCCGGCCAGGCCATCCCTGAGCCGCCACCACTGGCGCACTCCGCGCAGCGCCGCGGAGAAGCAATCCGGCTTACTTGTGCTTCGGACTTGCCGCATGGCCGATATGGGCGAGGAACCAGTCGAGGGCGGCCTGGTATTTTTGCCGGTTGGAATCCTCACCCGCCGACCGATCGACTTCGCATTGCTGGGCCGGCGTGAGAAACCAATTGAGCGGGTCGGTTCTGTCGTCGCTCGGGGTGCATCCCAAATCCGGAGTATCGTGTTCATCGGTGATGACGATGTGTTCCAGTTCCAACTTGTCCCGATAGGCCCCGATCAGCAGTTGCAGGCCGATGCGGTTGCGGGCGGTTACGCTTTCGTGGCCGGCGCTGTAAAAGGCCTGGAGCGGCGCGGCTACCTGATCGACAAGATTCCACGGCTTGGTCTCGTTGTTCGGATTTGGCGTCCAGGCATCCGAGGATTCATCCACCCGGACATTGGCGCCGCTGTTGCGGATTTCGATGAGCAGGACCTTTACTTTGGCCTTCGAGTGTTTGGCCGAAACGCCGTCAAGGGCCGTGCTCAGGAACTCAATTGCCGAGGCCGTCCCGTCGTTATCGTAGTACCCTCCATCGACAAAGTGCGAACTCTTCATGCCGCTGACGTAGGGAAATCCGGCTGCCGAGGAAACATAGGGAAAGGTAGCCGAGAGCTGGGCGCCGGTGGCGAGGGGCAGATCGGTATAGAGGCTCTGCCCATTCCGCGGAAACTGCACGCCGCCAAAGGTCTGCAGAAAGGACTCGGCGGGTTGGGGAATCAACGGATTGGGCGTGTGCGGCGGGATTTGATAATTGGCCAGCAGGAAGCGCTCGCCGCCCTCGACCGTGGTGGTGTTCATGGTGAAAGCGGGAACCTCGTGCTCAGCCGGGTTCAGGTTGCCGAGCGTCAGCCCCATTTCAGCGTCCCGATTCGCTTGCTCCGCCTGAGACACCTCACGCAACGGGGTCAATTTGGCGTCGTTGGGGTCGAGCCGGCAGTAGGGATCGTTGAGGTTCCGTTCAAACGCCTTGCGCAACGACCAGGTCCGATCCTTGCCGAGGGGCAGCTTGCTCAGATCGTCGACACCGGTCGAAGGTGATTCGAGGTACGGTAAAACGGGCACAAAGGCTTTGGGGAGATCGTAATAGACCAGGCCCCACCCGGCCGCTTCCAGGCTGGAGCATCGGGCTGCCCCCTTCATGCGCTCCCAATTGGTTGGGCCGGGTTCCGTCGCCGAGTCCAGCTCGCGCAAGTACGCGTACAGGCCGGAGCTGCCGCCGGAGACGGTGCTCAGCAGCAGAACATGATCGTGAAAGGATTGGAGTGAGGGGTCTTCGGAAAACACCGTCTCGAGTTGTTCCAAAACAGCGGTAGTCCAGGCAGCGGCGTGAATGCCTCCTCCAGTAGAAGTGACGACGATCAATGGCTGGTCTTCATCCTTGTCGAGCTTGCTGTTCAGAATATCGGCTGGAGTAGGAAGCGTGGCTTGCGCCTCGCGCAACGAGGTGGAGAGATAGTGCATCTCCTTTCCGTTGTCCAGGTGCATCATGCGCGGAATCATCATGAAGACGATCAGCAGAGTGAGAACCGGAATGCGGTAGCGGTCGGCGAAGAATGCAATCGCGCCCAATCCCCAGGTGACGCCAATAACCAGGATGAGCACCAGCGCAAGAATGGGGAACCGCTCGGCGTCGGCAAGGAAATAGAGCCCCGGAATGGCCGCCGTGAAAAGGAGCAGCGCTACGGCGAGCAGGGCTTTCCAGATACGCAGTTTCCGAGCGTCCTTATCCTTGCCGGGTTTGGCCAGGGAGATGTCCGCGATGACGGCCAAACCACCGAGCAGGTAAAGGATAATCGCCAGCCAGGCATAAATGGGAGGGACCAGCACTGGAGCCGTCAGCGGCCACAGAACGAGGTAAAGCGCAAGGACCGCGCCGGCCGCCAAAACCGAGAAATAGTGGCCTTCGTAGAGGTTTCCATGCGGCGGCCAGCGGTACCCTGGGACGGGGAAGAACCACGCCAGCCTGTGGAGAGGAAGCGGTTGCGTGGATTGTTCCAGAACATCTCCAAAGCGGGCCGACTTGCCATGCTTGCTGAGCAAGAGCCAGCTTCGCGGAAACACGAGCGTTCGAGCCGTGTCGCTTCCAGGCGCCGCTGGTTGGTAAGTCAGGTAGTACAGGGCATTCACCGCAAACCAGAAGAGGATGGCCAGCAGGACTCCGCAAGCAAGCCCCTGCGCGATTTCGGCGGCGGATACGCCTTCGTTGGGACCGTTGGTTAAGAAGTACCAGAAGACGATGAGATTGTTGATCTGGAAGGCGACCGGGGCAATCCACTCATATTCCCTCTTGTCATTGGCCAACAGCCAGTGAAGAAGGGGCGGACAGTCGTCGCCAAACCGCTCCTCTCCATTGATCACGACGATGCGCGCCAGGATGAGGGCGACGAAGCTTGCCGCAACCAGAAAAAAGGCGACGCACAGATACTGAATCAGGTGCGACGGCGTAACGATGCCGCTGACCAGCGAGCGGGCAATGGCGGGGGAATTTGCCCAGACCAACAGCAACGGAAAGAACCAAAGGATGATGCTGAAGCGCAAGAAGTAGAGGTAGCGCACCCAGCGCGCAAATTCGTGGAGGAACGGGGGAATGTTTGCCTTGACGTACTCGAAACATTTCTTCCACATGGTTGGACCTCGGAGTTCGAAGCGATGTGAGAGCTGCATCGGCCTGCGAGCGATCGAAGGCGGCTTGGGAATGAAGACGGGGCCGGGAATGATTCGAAGATCGATGCAAAGCTGACGATCCCGCTATTTGAAGACGGCCCGATACATCAGGAGATCCATTGAAGGAAGAAGGGGAAAACTCATCAAGCATACCGCGAATCTGGCCCGCGTCAAGTAACCAGTTTTGTTGTCAAGAGAGTTAATAGGGCTTCAGTCCGGGGCTACGGAGGCTGAGGTCTGTAGTATGGATTGGAGGCTGGGGCCTGGCGCTTACTGTGCCAGGACCCGGGGCCAGGACTTACGCCGATGATCGCTCACTTGCGCGGAAAGTTGATCTTCAAGGAACCCGGCCAGGCCATCGTCGAGGCCGCCGGGGTGGGCTACGACGTCGTCATCTCCGTGCCCACATTTACGGCGCTGCCCTCGGTGGGCGCAGAGGCGTCGCTGCACATTCACACCCAGGTCAGCGAAGATCAGATTGCGCTGTTCGGCTTTCTCGATCGCGAAGAAAAGCGGCTCTTTGAGCGGCTGATTACGGTCAGCGGTGTCGGCCCGAAACTGGCCATCAAGATTCTCAGCGGGCTTTCCGTCGAGCGCACGGTGCAGGCCATTCGCGGGCAGGATCACGCGCAACTGACGCGGATTCCCGGCGTGGGCAAGAAGCTGGCCGAGCGCCTCGTGGTCGAGTTGAAAGACAAGCTCGACGACTTTGCGGTAGCGCCGGTGCAGAGCAGTGTGCGGGGCGCGGCGGTGGACGATGTGCTTTCGGCGCTGACGAATCTGGGCTATCAGCGTCCGGCGGCGGAGAAGGCGATTGAGCAGGCTGTGGCGAAGGACGCCGCGCTGGCAGGCGATTTCGACGGTCTCTTCCGCGGGGCGTTGAAGGTGAT
>PLPU01000145.1:0-2991 GCA_003159975.1 Acidobacteriaceae bacterium | reverse complement strand
ACGATGTGCAGATGGTTCTCCCTGGCCTTGGCAATGACGCCATCCACCAGTGAGTAATTGAACTTACCTTCCTCCGGCTCGAACTGCGCCCACGAGACTCCTACGAGCACAGCGTTCAGATTGCTGGCTACGAGCTTGGGCCAGATGGTCTCCATGGGTTCAAGAGCGGTAGCTGCGTTGTTGGTCAGCTCCCCGGAGAGAATCAGGAAGGGCTTCCCGTCGACGATCAATTGCGTGGCGTCGCCGTGCTTTTCGAGGTGTGGCGCGTCGTTGCGGTTTTGTGCCCGATTTGAAATTGGAAGGCAGGCAACTGAAAAAAACAGAGCGAAGAGAGACAGGCGACCGATGCGCATTCAAGCCTCCAATTGGCTGGGTCAACAGGGAGATTGGCCGTCCAGATATCTTCCGCTCGTCTCTGAAGAGCCGGTAGCCGCACCAGGGAAATGCTGCTCCCTGGAAAGAAACAACCCCTCCATTACGCTGCCCGCGAGGTGAATTCGAAGGCATATCCGAGGTTCCGCAAGCGGTTGACGAGTCGCAGTAAGTCATTTTCGACGTCGTCGGCGTCGCTGTCAACTTGAGCGAGATGCTGAAGTCTCTTGGGACGCTCCTTGACTTTGTCCGTCTTGCCGGTGACGGCTGGGTAGTAGCGCCAGCCGCTTGGCGTCTTGCACCGCCTCACGAGCAGGATTGTTTTGTTCGCCACCGTTGACCCTCTTTAATTTCGTAGCAAAATCATAGCACCCAACATTGATTGACTATAAGACGTTTATCTACAACGATAATTGGCGAAAATGGGAGAATCCCTCTCTCGCACCAAATTCCATGGCAAAGAGAAAAGAGTCGCAGGTGCAAGCCTGGGAATCTTTCGGTTTTGCGCAGTGGTCAGCGTGTGATTTCAACCGTCGCCACCGAATGCGGCGGAAGCGCGAGTGTGTTGTCGGCGCTAAGCGGGCCGAGCGCCGCGAAATGCTCCGCGGTGTTGGGAAACGTAGTGCGGTAGACAACCGACTTTCCATGCTCAAAGTCACCCAGCTTCAACTTCACTGAGTTCGCCGATGTGGCCGAGGCATTCATCACCACAACCACAAGCTTGTCTGCTTTCGGACTTAGATAGGCGGATATCTTGATCTCGTCGTTGGAGCTATCCGTGTCGACGCGACGATACCCGGCATGTATGAAGTAGGAGTACTGCTTCAGGGCATAGTAGCCATCGGTATAACTCCATCCATTGGGAGTCTTCCATTTCGATGGATCGGCGGGGTTTTCAATGCTCAGCAAAGTTCCCGTTTCACCGGGCCAGGTGAGCGGCCAGTAGAGATAGAGGCTAACTTCCTCCGCAACCATGCTGTTATGAATCATAAGTGCGGTGTCGAAGCCGCTGGCGGTGTAGTACTCGGTTTGGAAGCGGAGTCCGGGGTTCTCATTCTTGACTGCGAGCATCGCTGGTATATAGGTATCGGGCTGGCTCTTGTCACCGCCTGTGTAAAGGTGATTGGCGACCGCGTAGATATGAGCCGGGTTCATGGCTTTGGCAAATGCCTGAATATTGCCGTAGCCAATGCCTGTGGTCTCAGGTCCCACAAGATGAGGCGGCGAAGGTATTTTCTGAAATGCCGCGTAGACCGCATCGACGGCCTTGTCATAACCGGCGTAGCTTTCATTGTGGTAGG
This sequence comes from Acidobacteriaceae bacterium, assembly GCA_003159975.1. GTDB lineage: Bacteria > Acidobacteriota > Terriglobia > Terriglobales > Acidobacteriaceae > Telmatobacter. Next base: position 1,318 of record PLPU01000145.1, on the reverse strand, counting down.
GCGCCTCCGTCGGGTTGAAACGGCAGCTCTCATAATCCGTGGTCATGTCCGGTTCGTTCTGGATGCTCACATAAGTTGGGTCAATGCCGATTGCGCGGTAGGAGAGCACCGATATCTCCCAATAGCGGGCAAATCCGGCATAGTCGTAATGGCCATTTTTGCTGATCAGCGTTCCGCCATTCTTCTCGCTTCCGTTGCTTTTCAGCGACGCCGGCGGGGACCAGGAACTCATCAGGATGGTGATGGGATTGGCGCGCAGGCTGTTGGCGTGCTGAACAATATCGACGGTGTCGGAATCGAAGTTGGAATTGCCTTGAAAGCGGAAGCTGTTCTGGAGGCGCAGAAAGTCGATGTGCAGCCCATTCTCCGGGCCGAAGAGCGCGTCGTAGATGTCCTGCTTGTGCGGATGGTGCGCAAGGTATCCTTGAAAATACGCTTCGGAGCCGCCGAAGCCGGCGATTTCCTGGTGCACCTTCGTGGTGTTGACCGATGCTGTGACCGGCTTGTGCGCCGCGGAAGTTGTCGATGCGGCGAGCGCGAGGGCGACGCCCGTTGCGAGCGCGGATAGCCGCAGTCCGGGCCGTGCAAATTGCCGCCGATGTGCCGGCAGCCTCTCCGCTTCATGCATTGGAGGGCGCGAACCTGTTTCCTGAAGATGCAAATTCATTCTCCATTCCCGATTTGAGAATCGCAGGCATACCATTCATGCCGAAGGCGCGTCGCCATTCCAAAAACTGCCTTATCCGCAACGCCCCTCACTCTACCGGGCCTGTCTTCTGAAGGCAAGCGCGCCCAGATCGAGCTGCGAATTCCAGGCCAATTCCACCATACTGGTGGAAGCGCTGCTCAGCCGCCGCTTCGACGAGCTGAAGATTCTCATCCTATACATTGATGGCGGTGTCTTCGGCGAGCACACGATGATTGGCGCGGTGGGCGTGGGGGGAGTATCCCTCGGCGGCGGCCAGCCTGCTCGAAGGACTGGAGGAGCGCTTTACCGTCAACCGGTTTGGCGTGCCGCCCTCGCAACAGCGCTGCCTGGCGACCACAATATCATCGAAAGCCCACACGCCGGAGTGCGCATCCGAACCCACCGGGTAACAAATTGGCAGAATGGCTCGATGGCGCGACGCTGGATGGCTTCGGCTTTTCTGAGAACGGAGAAGGGCTTCCGCAGGATCATGGGCTATCGCGAACTCTGGACGTCGGCGGCGATTCTGAGCGAATCGCAGGCCGCCACACGACAGGCCGTGGCGTAGTAACATCAACCCAGCCGCCGTTGGCAACTTTCAACTACGCGCGGGACATCCTCCGAGAGACA
>PLPU01000029.1:0-2826 GCA_003159975.1 Acidobacteriaceae bacterium | reverse complement strand
AAAACCGCCTTCGCCCAGGTCCCAGCCGGCCTGATCCTCCAGCACGGCGCAGTCTCGGCGGAAGTAGCGGAAGCCCTGGCCAACGGCATCCGCACCCGCACCGGCGCAACATTAGGACTAGGCGTAACCGGCATAGCCGGTCCCTCAGGCGCGACAGAAACGAAGCCCGCCGGCCTGGTCTACATAGCGCTAAGCGATGCCCAAAAGACCGAAGTCCTGGAGAAAAACTTCCGCGGCGACCGCCAAAGAGTAAGAGAGTGGACCACCACCCAAGCCCTCGACCTCATCCGCAAGCGGCTAATGTAAGCCTAAAATGACGCCCGTAGCCCCCTTCGGGTATACAAACAGCCGTCCGAATGCGTAATAATGTGTGGCGACTGGTAAAGTGAGTACAATATCTGACTGAGAGCGAATCGAATTGGACACGCGTCGGTATGATGGGCTCATCATCGGAAAGGGCGAGATTAACGACCCCCAACGACTTGAGCTCCACACAAAGCGGAGATTCAGCATCCCAAATGCCCGCCCCAGGTTACCTAGGCCACCCGAGGCAATGAGAGACGCCTTCGATAGGCACAAAGCTGCGCATCCGTCTTTGAAGATGCGGAATCTGGATAGCACGTACAATTGCGTCGGCCTTGTTTTCGCATCCAGACGAACGGTCATCGACATTGGGTTTGTGAGAAAGATTCTTAGTGACGACGACTACAAAAGCATCGCAGTCCCCAACGCCCAGCGCGGCGATTTGGTAGTCTACGAAGACCAAAATGGGGAACCGTGCCATATTGGAATCATTTGGGCTTTAGACCCTCAGTTTGGAACCTGCACGGTTCTCAGCCAATGGGGCGAAGACGGAGAATACTTTCACCTAATCGACCAAGTACCCACCCAATTCAGTCGCGGGAGACACACAATATGGACGGAACGCCAAATCTGAAAAGCCTGTTTCGTGAAATTGAGGGGCCGGATTTCGAATCGACGATCTCCATCGAGAGCGGCTTCGAACGGATGATAAGCAGAATCATTGGGCATAGGGCCGTCAGGGAACTGATCACAGTTGCAAGAGACAAAAATTCTCCAAGGTCAGTTGACCCTCTGTTGGAACGAATCCGCCGTCTTGCTTCTGTGGCAGTTGACCCCAGGTATCGCAGCCAATACGACACGGCTCTTACGGCATACTTACTGGTGCTCGCTGTTTCAGCGCCAAGATACCTGAGTGTTGGCGTGCGACTCGTGAATTCAGCACCTAATACATGGCTTGCTAAGAGGACGATGTCAATGCTGAATAAGATGCCCGGCACTGTGGCGGAGGCGACTGAAATCTATCAAGCCGGACGGTCGCCGCAGGTTCCTGCCGGGAGCCTCGCAGACTTGAACAATACGACAGGCTCACACCTCACTGAATGGTCCGAGGTGAGCGGCTCGGTGATTGGGTTCACCGACATTGCAAACGCAGGTGGCGAATCCACCAACATCAACGTGGACACCTATCTCTCAACCCTCGCACCGATAACGCCTGCCATCGTAACGGGCGCACATAACGAGGACGTCGCGGAGGCAGCAAGATGAAGCACATGTGGTCAATACTGTGCCGCCGCGCGATTATCGATCAGAGCACACAACTCGTTTCTCTATTTGAAGTAATTGACGCCCTGCCCGCTCCAGAGAACGCAGGCGAAGGCCTATTGGCAGTCGAGGCGGATTTCGTCACCGTATGGGAGCGAGACGAAGAGGGAAGAGGCGAACGCCACAACGCGAGAATCACAGTATTCGACGCGAAGGACATACCTCTAGGAACGCCCCTCGTTCAGACGATTAACCTCGAAAGCACCCCGCGCGTTCGGGCCACCACAAGATTTCCAGGATTTCCGATTCGGGGCCTTGGCACACACACCCTCCGTCTTGAGGTGGAGAAAACTGAGGACGATTCTTGGGAAACGGTCGTTGACTACGAAGTGAGAGTCGTCTCGGTCACCTCGCTCGCGCAAGCTGCAGTTCAGGAAGGGCGGTAGGACACGCTCGAACGGGCATCTCTGCCTCGCTTTCGTTAAATGGCTCTCTCACCCGCTCCCACGCCTCACCCCGCGCAAACCCGCTCCACCCGAATCAGCTTCTCCCGCTTCCGCGTCTGCGCAATCTCATACGCCGCACCCATCCACATCAGCGTATCCATCTTCACGCCAAACGCCTTCTCAATCCGCAGCGACCTATCTCCCGAGAGCCCAGCCTTCCCGTTCAGCAAGCTCGACAACGTGGGCCGCGAAACCCCCAACGCCTCCGCCGCCGCCGTCACCGTCAACCCCGCCGGCTCCACAATCTCCGTCCGAATAAAATCCCCAGGATGGGGAGGATTCTTCATCGCCATCGCTTCTTTCCTCTCTGCCCGGAGGCAATCCTCAGCCTATACCTCTTCACGCGAAAAGCACCCAACCCCGTGCGAGCGAATAGCGAGCGGTTGGCCCCGCCGCAGGTGGTCTGCCGCACCGCAGGTACCCGTCCCGGAGGGACAGGATGAAAATAGCCACGGGTGAAACCCGTGGAAAGCAGCCCAAAATGACGCCCGCGCCCTGGAGGGGCGCGGTGAACGCATTTTGCGCCTTTCTCCTGGCGCAAGGTTGGCACCCAAGCCCATGCGAGCCTCCCGCGAGCGCCTGCCATGCACTAAGCTCTTCTTATGGCATCTCAAGCACCCTACACAGCAATCACAAAAGGAATAGCGGTAAGCGTACTACCCACCTACCTTGAGGCGCAGTCATCGCCTGACAGTTCGCAGTATTTCTGGGCTTATCGAGTCATCATCGAGAATCAGAGCCAGGAAACGGTCCA
>PLPU01000567.1:9563-14703 GCA_003159975.1 Acidobacteriaceae bacterium | reverse complement strand
CATGTTGAGTTGAACGGCGGATATTTGTTAAAGAGTCAACAGTATTTTCCTACCGTTTTGGGTAGCTCTTGATTGCTGCAAGCCGGAACAAAAAGAGTGAGCCGGAACTGGTCCTTCTCCCTTGCGGAGTTTCTCCTCCCGGTTTGCGGAGGACATTGAGAATCCCTGTCGAAACGGCATAGCCGACTGTGATACCTTTGGCATCCAGGACTAATCCGGAGCACCTGCGGGCGGCTGTATCGCCTGTGCGTTTGTGGAAGCAACCTCAACTCTTCGTGTTTCCGAGGGTGTCCTGCCCTCGAAGAAAGGTCCAGGAAGAATTATGCGTGTCCTGCGTTTCTCGCCCCTCTCAGTACTGGCCAGTGCATTCCTGTTGTTTGTTTCCGCGGCGATGGCCCAGAACGGCGCGCCGGCGTCACGCATCGTCAGACCGATAGACGAGAGCCAATTGGTAACGCTCAAGGGCACAGTGCATCCGCTGGCCAACGCGAAGAACGACCGCGGAGCCTTGCCCGACAGCACGCAACTGGACCGGATACACCTGGTGCTGAAGCGCAGCGCGGGCCAGGAAGCGGCGCTCGAGCAACTGATCGGCCAACTGCATACGCCGGGCAATCCGAACTTTCACAAGTGGCTGACGCCGGATCAGTTCGGCAAGCAGTTTGGACCTTCGGATCAGGATATCGCGACGGTGGAGACGTGGCTGACGGGGCGCGGATTCAGCGTGACCGGGGTCAATCCTGGGAAACAGACGCTGGAGTTTTCGGGGAACGTCGGGCAGTTTCGCAGTGCGTTTCATGCGCAGATCCATCGATATGAAGTAAACGGCCAGACCCATACGGCGAACGCGAGCGATCCGCAGATACCGGCGGCGCTTGCGCCGGTAGTGGCTGGATTTGTGTCGCTGAACAATTTCCGGTTCAAGAACAACAACGAGTACCTGGGGAAAGCCAATTACAACCCCAAGCTCGACAGAGCAACGCCGCTGTGGACGATCGGGCCGGGTGGCTCTCCTTATGCCGACAGCCTGAATTTTGTGCTGGCGCCGCAGGATTTTTACGTTCAGTACGATCTGAATCCGCTGTATACCGCCAGTACGCCGATCAACGGCAGCGGTCAGACCATCGCCATCGTCAACGACTCCAACGTGAACATCGGCCTGGTGAATCAGTTCCGCACGCTTTTCGGTCTTCCGGCCAACCCGCCGCAGGTGATTGTCGACGGAAACGATCCCGGCGTGGATGGAATCAACAACCCGGATGGGCCGAACTACGATTCGGGCGAAGCCTACATCGATGTGGAGTGGTCGGGAGCAGTTGCTCCGGCCGCCACGGTCGATCTGGTGGTGGCCGGGGACACGCAGTTGGAGAATGGCTTGTTCCTGGCGATCGAGCATGCGGTCTATGGAAACATCGCTCCGGTGATGAGCCTGAGTTTCGGCGCGTGCGAAGCAAACATAGGAAGCGAGAATCTGTTCCTAAAACAACTGTGGCAGCAGGCAGCGGCGCAGGGCGTAACGGTCATGGTATCGACGGGAGACAGCGGCTCCGCGGTCTGCGATCGAGGAACGGACTACGCCGTGAGTGGCCAGGCGGTGAGCGGATTTGCCTCGACGCCTTACAACGTAGCCGTGGGCGGAACGGATTTTTACTACAGCGATTGGGCCGCGGCTTTGAACAATCCGAGCGCTGTCGACTCGCAGCTTGCTTCCTACTGGAATGTAACTCCGAGCGACAGCACTCCGGGGGTATCGATCAAGGCGGCGAGCGCGCCGATTCCCGAGCAGCCATGGAACGACAGCCAGTTTGGGGATAACATCCTGAGCTATTACGCCCAGACAGGCGGGTCAACAAGCATTGCCGGGGGCAGTGGCGGAGCCAGCACCGCGGCAGTCTGCGCCGGCAACAACTACGGCAGCAATGGACTGTGCGCGGGCACGTCTTCCGGTTATCCAAAGCCTTCGTGGCAGGTGGGCACGGGCGTGCCCAGCGACGGAGTGCGCGACCTGCCCGACGTCTCGCTGTTCGCGTCGAACGGTCAGAATGACACCTACTACCCGGTCTGCGCCGTGGACGGGGACTGCCAGCCGGTTTCAAGCGGGTATGTGCAGATATCCGGATACGGTGGCACTTCGGTCTCGTCTCCCGCGTTTGCCGGCATGATGGCGCTGGTCAACCAGAAATATGGACCGCAGGGACAGGCAGACTTTGTGCTGTATCCGCTGGCGAAGCAGTTTCCGGCGGCATTTCACGACGTTGTGAACGGAAGCAATACTGTTCCGTGCGCCTTCTCGCCGACCGTCTCCCCGAACTGCATCGCCGCGCCGGCCGGTCTCAACTACACGGTCGACGATCCATATTACGGATCAGCGACGGAGGGCCAGATCGGCAAGGGGACCACGCCGGAGTATAACGCCGGAGTGGGGTATGACCTGGCGAGCGGGCTGGGCACTGTCGACGCCAACCAGTTGGTGACCAACTGGGGCAACGTGAAGTTCGATGCCAGCACGACTACGCTGACGCCGTCCCAGACGACCTTTACACATGGAACGTCGATCACGGTGAGCGGCAGCGTTACGGGCTCAGGGACGCCGACCGGAAGCGTCGCGCTGATGACCAACAGCACCGAGGCAGTTCAGCAGGGGCAGGGACTGGCCGGCTTGGTCAATAGCAATGGCACGACCGGAAGCACTTTCGCTCTGAATGGCAGTGGAGCTTTCAGCGGAGCGACAAGCACGCTTCCGGGCGGCACGTATAACATCTGGGGCGCCTATAGCGGGGACGGAACGAACGCGCTGAGCACATCGACGCCGGTGCAGATTACCGTGAATCCGGAATCCAGCGGGATTGCATTTTCAATTCTGAGCCCTCAAAGCGGGACTCTGGAATCGGTCTCCTCAGGTACAACCAACATCTCATACGGAACCGAGCTCATGCTGGATGCGCAGGTCCTGCCGAGTACGGAAGTGACCTGCGTAACAAATTGTCCGACAACTACAGAGCCTACCGGAAGCGTCACATTTACCGATGGGACGACGCCGCTGAATTCGGCGGTGATTAACGCGGAGGGGGACGCGGAATTCAACCCGGCGTTTGCTCCGGGTACGCACTCGGTGTCGGCCGCCTATTCAGGCGACGGCAGCTACAACGCGTCAACGGCGTCTCCGATCAGCTTCACGGTGGTCCAGGATACGCCGGAGATTGTGCTGAACCCCGCACGCGTCGATTCTTCGAATAACGATCTGGTGAACGGCCCGGGCCAGCCAACGGTGCTGACCGTGCAAATCGAGAACTCTTATCAATACCTCAATAACCAAGTGGTTCCGGTTGCCGCGCCTACCGGCACGGTGACATTGACCAGCTCGCTTTCAGGTTTCACTGGAACGAACTCGCTCAGTTCCGCGGTGGACCCAGCAACCCTGGCGCTTCAAGGCGTAGCCACCTATGTCGTTCCGGCCGGCTCCATTTCCGGCAACTATAACATTACGGTCGCCTACAACGGGGACGCGAATTACACCTCGAACTCATTGAGCGGAAGCTTCGCCGTTGAGACCACCAGCGGCGACGGAGCGTACAATTCCACGACCACGGCGTCAATGACTGGAAGCATCTCACCGACCACCAGCGTGGTTGTGACTGGAACGGTNNTCGTTCAGCATCGTGCTGAACAGCCAGACCCTGTTCCAGGGGTCGAACCAGATCACTATCGAGTACTTTGGCGATACCAACTACAACCCCTCGGCGGTGGTGCTGGCCAACACGCTGACGAACACGCTCGCCGACTTCTCGATGACTGCGAATACCACCATCATTCCGGTAACTCCGGGCGGCACAGGCGGGACGACAACGGTGAATGTTGCGTCGGTGAATGGCTTCAGCGGGGCTGTGAGCCTGACTTGCTCGTCGACGGGGGGCGTTACCTGCACGGCTGCGACGCCTTCGATATCGCTGGCCAGCGGCGGCAGCGGCACCTCGAAAATGACAATCAGCGCCCCATCCACGACAGCGGCGGGCAGCTACAACGTGCTGATTACCGGAACGGATCCGACGGGAAAGTACGTTCATACGCTTGGCCTGCGGGCGCAGGTCGCGAGTTCGACTCCGGGTTTTGCGCTGACCAGCAGCGGTGGGATAACGGTGAGCCCGGGCGCAACGACCGGTAACACTTCGACGATTACTGCGACTCCATCGAATGGGTTCACGGGAGGGGTGAATCTGACCTGCGCGCTTACAAATCCTCCGGCTGGGAATGTGGATCCGACCTGCTTCGTTACCTCTCCGGTAACCATCTCCGGGACGACCGCGGCGACGAGCACGCTGACCATTACCACCTCGTCGACCACCACCCCGGGCACCTACACGGTCACTGTAACCGGCACCGATGTGGCTACCGGGAAGATTACAGGGTCAACACCGGTGAGCGTGACGGTGACCCAGCCGCCGAGCTTTGCCCTGACCAACAGCGGAGCGATCAGCTTCCAGGCAGGAGCGACTGCGGGCGATACGGCGACGATCACGGTGACGCCTTCCAATGGATTCACCGGCAACGTGGCCTTGACCTGCGCAGTGACGCCGGTTGCGGCAACAAGCCCGGCAACGTGCTCTGCGACATCTCCGGTTAACATCACCGGGGCCACGGCGGGAACGTCGACGGTGACGATCTCAACAACTTCGAACACAACTCCGGGGAGTTATACAGCAACGGTTACGGGCACTAATGGAGCGATCACCGCAAGCACCGGGGTGGGCGTTACCATCACGGCGCCGCCGACTCCAGCGATCACGCTGACGAACAATGGGCCGCTCACGTTTGTGGCGGGAGCCGCGACGGGCGATACGGCTACCATCACTGTGACGCCGACTAACGGATTCACCGGCAACGTTAGTCTGACCTGCACGGTGACGACAACGCCGACGAGTTCAACCAGCCCGGCAACGTGCGGCGTCACTTCGACAGTGGATGTGACGGGGACCAGCGCGGTGACTGGAAACTTGACGGTTACCACGACCGCGACCACGACTCCAGGGGCCTATGTGGTTACCGTGACCGGCAAAGATGCCTCCACGGGCAAGATCACCTCAAACACTTTGGTGACCGTGAACGTGACGGCGCCACCCAGTTTCGCGCTCACCAACAGCGG
>PLPU01000567.1:8287-9546 GCA_003159975.1 Acidobacteriaceae bacterium | reverse complement strand
ACCAGCCCCGGAACCTGCGCGGTTACGACGCCGGTGAATATTACCGGGACAGCGGCCGGGACGTCGACGCTCACCATCACGACAACCTTGACGACGACACCGGGCAGCTACACGGCGACAGTGACGGGCACGGATGCGGCCACCGGCAAGATCACGTCGAGCACACCGGTAAGCGTCACGGTGACGGCTCCTCCGCCTCCGGCTATCGCGCTGAGCAACAGTGGCGCACTTGCATTTGCTGCCGGAGCGACCACGGGGGACACAGCGACGATTACGGTAACGCCGTCGAATGGATTCACCGGCAACGTCAGTTTGACCTGCGCGGTGACCACTACGCCGACATCGCAGACGAGCCCGGCAACATGCGGCGTCAGTTCGACAGTGGACGTGACCGGGACGGGCGCGGTAACTGGAACCCTGACCGTTACCACAACCTCGACGACAACTCCCGGGGCCTATGTGGTGACCGTGACCGGCAAGGATGCGTCCACCGGTAAGGTCACTTCAAGCACCGCGGTGAACGTGACCGTGAATGCGCCACCCAGCTTCGCGCTGACCAATACCGGATCGATCAGCTTCCAGGCCGGGGCGACCACGGGCAACANNACCTGCACGGTTACGACGCCGGTGAATATAACCGGGACCGCGCCTGGATCCTCGACGCTGTCGATCACAAGTACCTTGACGACCACACCGGGTAGCTACACGGCAACTGTCACTGGCAAAGATGCGGCTACAGGCCTGATCACGGCAAGCACGACGGTGACTGTAACGGTGACGGCGCCTCCGCCTCCGGCAATTGCGCTGACCAACAGCGGAGCGCTCAGCTTTGTTGCGGGAGCCACCACGGGCGATACGGCGACGATTACTGTGACGCCGTCGTATGGATTCACGGGGAACGTCAATGTGACCTGCGCGGTGACGCCGGTTGCGGCAAGCAGCCCGGCTACATGCAGCGTTGGACCGACGGTGGATATTACCGGGACCGGGGCGCAAATGACCACGCTTACGGTAGCCACGACGGCTACGACCACGCCGGGATCGTACACTGCGACGGTGTCGGGCGCGGATGCGGCAACAGGGAAGGTGACCGGATCGACCGCAGTGAACGTGACGGTGCAGGGTATTCCTGGCTTCGGGCTGACCAACAACGGGCCAATCACCTTTGGCGCGGGCCTGACCTCGGGCAATACTGCGACGATTACAGTGACGCCGGTGAATAACTTCACGTCCAGTGTGACACTGATGTGCGCAGTAAC
>PLPU01000567.1:0-8260 GCA_003159975.1 Acidobacteriaceae bacterium | reverse complement strand
GGCGCTTCGGCTGGGACGGTTTCGCCATCTTCGGTCACGCCTGGAGGTACGGCGACCGATACGATCACGGTTACCTCGGGCGACGGCTACGCGGGAACAGTGACATTAAGCTGCGCGCTGACCTCTTCGCCGAGCGGGGCCAGCGATCTTCCTTCCTGCACTGGGCCGTCGTCGCCACTGACGCTGAGTTCAGGAACGGCGACAGGGACAGTGACAGTGACCACGACTGGGGCAACCAGCAGTGAACTGGTGAGGCCAAAGATCGGTCCGGGCAAGGGCTGGCTGGGAGCTGGCGGCGGCGCAATTCTTGCGCTGATGCTGTTCTTCGGTATCCCGGCGCGGCGGCGCAGTTGGCGGACGATGCTGGGCGCGCTGGTTCTCATGGTGATCATGGGCGCGATGGCTGGTTGCGGAGGTGGCGGCGGCGGAGGTGGCGGCGGCAATAGCGGTACAACTGCCGGCAACTATGTCTTCACGGTCACTGCAACCGGGAGCCCGTCGCAGGGCTCGGGAAACACAACCACATTCACGGTGGATGTGAACTAGCCACCTGCGGTGGGGCCACACGCTCGCGGGAGGCTCGCACTAGCTTTGTTCCTATCCTTGCGCCTGAAGAAAGGCGCAAGGATGGGGTGCCCGGCAGAAGAGGTAGATGAGAATGCCAACTGTTGCCAAGTCAAAGCGACAAAAGTGGGCAGCTTTACTATGACCGGATGGAGAAACCCAAAAGACCCGCTAGATATTCCAAAAGCTGTGAGACTGCGCGAGCGGGCACGGAGCCTCAAGGCAAAAGCGGACACCATTCTGCGTGAAGCTGACGCGCTTCTGGCCGAAGCAGAGGCATTAGAGGCAACCGAAAGCGCTAAAAAATCACGCTCTGCGACTTCCCGCTAATCGCTATATTTTGCCAAGCAAATTATGGCCCTGATTTGGGTGGCGAAGCCGGAAGGTCCGCTGCTATTTGCTGAGTTTGTCGAGGGCGAGGTTCAGGTCGAGGACGTTGACGCGAGGTTCGCCAAGGAAGCCCAACTGGCGGTTGGTTGTGTTGCCGGCGATGAGCTGACGGACGCTGGCCTCGTCGAGCTTGCGCGCCTTGGCAACGCGGGGAGCCTGGAAGTATGCGGCGTCCGGAGTAATGTCGGGATCGAGTCCGGAGCCGGAGGTGGTGACCAGGTCGATGGGCACGGGATGGCCGGGATTCTCTTTGGAGAGCGCGTCGATGGAGGCCTGGATGCGGTCGACGAGGGCCTTGTTGGACTGGGCGAGATTGGAGCCACCGGAGGAGGTCGCGTCGTACCCGTTGCCCGCGGCCGAGGGGCGGGGATGGAAATACTTGTCGGACGTGAAGCTCTGGGCGAGCAGCTCGGAGCCGATGATCTGGCCGTCCTTGAGAATCAGGCTTCCGGCGGCTTTGTGCGGGAAGATCATGCCGGCGATGCCGGTGACCAGGAGGGGATAGGCGAGACCGAGCAGGACCGTGGTCACGATGGTGAAGCGAATGGAGGTCTTCCAGACGGAATGGGTTTTTGTTGGCGCGCTGGAAGCCAGGGTCGATGTGGAATGCATTGGTTGATTCCCTCAGGGGCTAAAGCCCCACGTTCATTTTTGCGTCTGTGCGGCACGACTGAAGTCGTGCCCTTCCGCACATCTACGTCGAAGTTGCTTGCCCCAGGGGCTAAAGCCCCAAATTCCTATTACTGCCGGTTTTGGCACGGCTAAAGCCGTGCCCTTTCAAAGAATCATGCCAGGTGCAGGAAGACAAGGGCCACGTCGATGGCCTTGATGCCGATGAAAGGGACGACGATGCCGCCCACGCCATAGATGAGCAAGTTGTTGCGCAGCAGGACATCGGCTGCCTTGGGCTCGTATTTCACGCCCTTGAGCGCCAGCGGGATGAGTGCCACGATAATGACCGCGTTGAAGATGACGGCGGATAGAATGGCCGAGTGCGGCGAGTGCAGGTCCATGATGTTGAGCGCGCCTAGAACCGGAAAGACGCCGGCAAACATGGCGGGGATGATGGCGAAGTACTTGGCCACGTCGTTGGCGATACTGAAGGTGGTGAGCGCGCCGCGGGTCATGAGGAGTTGCTTGCCGATCTCGACGATTTCAATGAGCTTTGTTGGGTTGGAGTCGAGGTCGACCATGTTGCCGGCTTCTTTTGCGGCTTGCGTGCCGGAGTTCATGGCCACGCCTACGTCGGCCTGGGCGAGGGCGGGGGCGTCGTTGGTGCCGTCGCCGGTCATGGCGACGAGCTTGCCTTTGGCCTGTTCGCGCTTGATGAGGTCCATCTTGTCTTTGGGCTTGGCTTCGGCGAGGAAGTCGTCGACGCCGGCTTCGCGGGCGATGACGGCGGCGGTGAGCGGGTTGTCGCCGGTGATCATGATGGTGCGAATGCCCATGGCGCGAAGGCGGGCGAGGCGTTCTTTGAGGCCGCCTTTGACGATGTCTTTGAGGTAGATGACGCCGAGCGCCGCTGCGTTTTCAGCGACGACCAGGGGCGTTCCGCCTGCGCGGGCGATCTCTTCGACCTGCTCGCGGACTTTTTGCGGGAGCTGCGAGCCCTGCTCTTCAAGAAAGCGGGAGATGGCGTCGACGGAGCCTTTGCGGATGCGGGTGCCGGGAAGGTTGACGCCGGACATGCGGGTCTGCGCGGTGAAGGGAACGAACTCGGCGTGAATGCCGCTTAGGTCGCGTCCGCGCAGGTTGTACTTCTCCTTGGCGAGGACAACGATGGAGCGGCCTTCGGGAGTTTCATCGGATAGAGACGCGAGCTGCGCGGCATTGGCCATGCGCTCGGCGCTGACATCCGGAGCGGGGTAGAACTCCGTGGCCTGACGGTTGCCGAGGGTGATGGTTCCGGTCTTGTCGAGGAGCAATGTGTTGACGTCGCCGGCAGCTTCAACGGCGCGCCCGCTCATGGCGAGGACGTTGTACTGGACGAGGCGGTCCATGCCCGCGATGCCGATGGCGGAAAGCAGGCCGCCGATGGTGGTGGGGATGAGGCAGACGAGCAGCGAAACCAGCACAAAAACCGTCTGCGGCGCCTTGGAGTACATGGCGAAGGGCTGCAGTGTGACCACGGCCAGCAGAAAGACGATGGTAAGGCCCGAGAGCAGGATGGAAAGCGCGATCTCGTTTGGGGTCTTCTGGCGAGTTGCGCCTTCGACGAGGGCGATCATGCGGTCGAGGAAGGTTTCACCGGGATTGGAGGTGATGCGGACCTTGATCCAGTCGGATAGGACCTTTGTGCCGCCGGTGACAGCGGAGCGGTCGCCGCCACACTCGCGGATGACGGGGGCGGATTCGCCGGTGATGGCGGACTCGTCCACCGAGGCTACGCCTTCGATGACTTCTCCGTCGCCGGCGATGTAGTGGTTGGCCTCGACGTAGATGATGTCACCAGCGCGAAGCAGGCCGCTGGCTATTTCTTCAAAGCCGCCGTCGGCGGTGTAGCGCTTGGCGATGGTCTCGCCCTTGGCCTTGCGGAGGGTGTCGGCCTGGGCCTTGCCGCGGCCCTCGGCCATGGCTTCAGCGAAGTTGGCGAAGAGGACGGTGAACCAGAGCCAGAGGGTGATCTGGAGGTTGAATCCAAAGCCAGGGCGGTTGTGAACGACGTTGTCGATCAAGAGGGCGGTGGTCAGGACAGAGCCTACCTCGACCACAAACATCACCGGGTTCTTGACCATCCAGCGGGGATCGAGCTTGCGCACCGAATCGAGGAGCGCCTGGGCCATGATTTCCGTGTTCCAGAGACTTTTCTTCGTAGCCATTTGAGTCCGTTTCGTAAGACAGTGATCAGTTGTCAGTGATCAGTTGTCAGTTACCAGTGATCGGCCTTCGTGTTGGACGACTGAAAGCTAAAAGCTAATAGCTGTCTGCTCAAAACACCTGGCCGGACTTCAGCAGCAGGTGCTCCAAAATGGGTCCCAGGCTCAGTGCCGGGAAAAAGGTGAGCGCGCCGAGAATCAGGATCACGCCGACCAGCAGCACGGTGAACAAACTGGTGTTCACCGGGAAGGTGCCGGGGGATGGCGGGACGCTTTTCTTCATGGCCAGGTTGCCGGCGAGGGCGAGGACGGGAATCATCATCAGGAAGCGGCCACCGAGCATGGCCGATCCCATGGCCACGTCGTACCACCAGAGGGTGGTGGGATTGACGGCAGCGTTGAGTCCGGCAAAGGCCGACCCGTTGTTGCCGACTGCGGAAGTGAATGCGTAGAGAATCTCGCTGAACCCGTGCGGCCCCTGATTGGTGAGGGCGGAGAGGCCGACGGAGGGCCAGAGGACAAAGATGGCCGTGAGAGTAAGGATGATGAGGGGGAAGATGAGCACATAGAGCATGGACATCTTCACGTCGTAGGCCTCGATCTTCTTGCCCAGGTACTCGGGAGTGCGGCCCACCATGAGGCCGGCAATGAAGACAGCAAGGACGACGAAGATGAGGATGCCGTACATGCCTGCGCCGACGCCGCCGAATACGACCTCGCCGAGCATGATGTTGGTCATGGTGACCATGCCGCCGAGGGGTGTGAAGCTGTCGTGTACGCCGTTGACGGCGCCGCAACTGGCGTCGGTAGTGATGTTAGCGAAGAGAGCTGATTCGGCGATGCCGTTGCGGACTTCCTTACCCTCCATGTTGCCGCCGGGCGCGGTTGCGGTGTGCGTTTGCTGGGCGCCGTGAATGAGGGGGTGGGGCTGCGACTCGGCCCAATAGATGACGGAAAAGCCTGCCGCGAAGAGCACAAACATTGCTGCCAATACAGCCCAGCCGTGGCCGGGAGATCCGGTCATGCGACCCAGCGTATAGGTGAGGCCCGCGGGGATAATGAAGATCGAGAGGATCTGGAGGAAGTTTGAGAACGGAGTGGGATTCTCAAAGGGGTGGGCGCTGTTGGCGTTGAAGAAACCGCCGCCGTTTGTCCCCAGCATCTTGATGGCTTCCTGCGAAGCAACCGGGCCCTGGGCGATGGTCTGCGTCTGGCCCTCGATGGTGTGGGCCGCGGTGTAGGCGTGCAGGTTCTGCGGAACGCCCTGGCCGACCAGGAGTAGCGCATAGATCAACGAAGCAGGGACGAGGACATAAAGCAGGGTACGCGTCACGTCGACCCAGAAGTTGCCGATGGTGCTGGACATGGTGCGCTTGATGCCGCGGATGAGCGCAACAGCGATGGCGATGCCGGTGGCTGCCGACCAGAAGTTGTGGGTCGCGAGGCCAGCCATCTGAGTGAGATAACTCATGGTGGTCTCGGGCGTATAGAACTGCCAGTTGGTGTTGGTGGTAAAGCTGGCGGCGGTGTTCCAGGCCAGGTCAGGACCTACGGCGGCAAGCCCCTGCGGGTTCCAGGGCAGCATGTGCTGGAGGCGCTCAATGGCGTAGGTGATGGCCAGGGTTACGGCGCTGAAGCCGAGCATGGCGAAGGCATACTCGCGCCAGTTCATCTCCTGGGTGGCGTTGACGCCGGAAAGCTTGTAGATGAGGCGCTCGATGGGCCGGAGCACGGGATCGAGCCAGGTCCGCTCCCCTTCAAGGACTCGGGCGAGATAGATGCCCACGGGGCGAACGGAAGCAAGCAGGATCAGAGAGAAAACGGCAAACTGCAGCCAGCCATTGGCAGACATGCTAGAACTTCTCCGGGAAAAGCAAGGTGAGGGTCAGGTAGCCAAGCAGAAGAACGGACAGGACCAACGCGATAACGGTGATTACATCGAATTGCATGGGGGTCTACCTCAACTTCTGGCAGGCCTTGACGTAGAGGAACGCCAGGGCGAAGAAGGCTACCGTGAACAAGAACATCACTAAATCCTGCATTGCAGCGCTCACATTTCCAGGCCGCCGGGCACAAGCGCCGAGGGCCAAGGTACAGACACTTGAATTAGTGTGCCCGATGCCAGGTTTGAGTATCGACAAGATTTCCTAAATAAAACGTAAGGACAGGAAAGAAGGGGGAAAGCCTTTGAATTCATCAACAAAATCGGACTTTGCAGACGCTTGGTGTGATGTGGATCATTCCTCGTTGCCGTTCCATCCTTCAGGGACAAAGCGGTAGCCTACCCAGGGTTCAGTCTGAATGTATTGCTTGCCGGTTTCGGCTTCGAGCTTTTTGCGCAACTGGCCGATGAAGACGCGCAGGTACTCCGGCTGATGGGCCGATTGCGCTCCCCAGATGGAGGTGAGCAGGGCGCGATGGGTCATGACCTTGCCGGCGTGACGCGCAAGGTGGACGAGCAGTTCGAACTCCTTGGGGGTGAGGTGGATGGGCTTGCCGTTGACGGTGATGATGTGGGCGGTGGCGTCGACCATGAAGTCGCCGGCCTCGATGGCGGCGGTGGCGCGCTCAGGGGCGCGGCGGAGGTGGGCGCGGACCCGGGCCAGCAACTCCTGAATACCGAATGGCTTGGTCACGTAATCGTCGGCGCCGGCGTCAAAGGCTTCGACTTTGGAGCGCTCATGGTCGCGGACCGAGAGCACCAGGATGGGCGTGGCGGCGCGGGTGCGAATGGCGCGGGTGACTTCAACGCCGGTGAGTCCCGGCATCATGAGATCGGTGATGACGAGGTCGGGAGGCCAATCGCGGAAGACCTGCAGACCTTCTTCGGGGTCGTTGGCGGTGCGCACGTCGTAGCCTTGCGCGGAGAGCGCGGCGCGCAGCACGCGGGTGATTTGCGGTTCGTCGTCGATAACCAGAATTCTGCCGGGCATGTACGTTCTGCTTTCGTGGGCCGCTACCATCATAAGGCACAGCCATTATCATGCCGGTGAGGATCGCGATGGACTTAGGGTCGTTTTCCAGGAATACAGCTCGCTGGTTTGCGGCCAGCTTGAGTGCCATGCTAACCACGTTCGCGCTGGTTTGGCTGGGCGTGAATTCGACGACGGCGGGAATGGTGTTTCTGGTGCTGGTGGTGTGGTCGGCCACGCAAGCCGGGATCAGCCTTTCACTGTATGTTGCGGTGCTTTGCGCGCTGTCTTTCGACTATTTTTTCCTGCCGCCGGTGCGGTCCATTGAAATTGTCGGGGCGCAGCAGTGGGTGGCGATGATCTCGTTCGTGGCCTGTTGCCTGGTGGTGAGCCGGGTGGCGGAACGGGCGCGGCGGCAGACACGGAACGCCGAACAGCGGCGGGAAGACGTGGAACGGCTCTACGAGCTGAGCCAGGAGATGATGCTGCACGATGACGCGGAGGGGCTGATTCGCGATCTTCCGCGGCTGATCGACCGGATATTTGCGCTGCAAGGGGTGGTGCTGTATGTCTGCGATCAGGACCAGTTCTACGCTTCGAGTTCGGCGATTCCGGCGAGCATACAGGCCGGGATGCGGGCTACGACGCAAGGGTTCAGCCCGACGATTTCGACGGACTCGGATTTCTACATCATGGCGCTGATGCTGGGCTTGCGGCCAGTGGGGGCGCTGGGCTGGCGGCCGGCGCTGCTGTCGCGCGAAGTGGCTACGGCGGTAAGCGCGCAGGTGGCGATTGTGCTGGCGCGGTCGATCGCCATTGAGGCCTCGACGCGCATGGAGGCGGTGCGGGAGGGAGAACGGCTGCGGACTGCGCTGATCGACTCACTGACGCACGAATTACGGACGCCGCTGACATCGATTCGAGCGGCGGCGACCACGCTGCTGGAGGCCGAGGGCCTCGATGAGGCGGCGCGAGTGGACCTGGTGAGCATTGTGGACGAGGAGGCGGCGCGGCTGGATCTGCTGATCGGCGAGGCGGTGGAGATGGCGGAGATCGACGCGAACGTGGTGCAGATTCATCCCATCTCGCAGCATCCGAGGGCGCTGTTGGAACAGGCTGTGGAAGAGTCGCGGGCGGCGTTGGCGGGGCATCGCGTGACCATCGCGGTGGAGGAGCCGGATGAGCCGGCATGGTTCGATCCGCACCTGCTGGGGCGTGTGTTGCGGCATCTGCTCGAAAATGCGGCCAGTTATACCGGGGCGGGGAGCAGGATTTCACTGAGCAGCCGGCGGATGGGGAATCGGCTGGAGTTTTGCGTGGAAGACAACGGGCCGGGGATCGATGCGCTGGATTTGCCGCTGATTTTCGAGAAGTTTTACCGGGGGAAGAAAGGCGCGAGCAAGGGCAAAGGGTCGGGGATGGGGTTGGCGATTACACGTGCCATATTGCTGGCGCACGGCGGGGCGATCGAAGCGGCAAGTGCGCCTGGACAGGGAGCGCGTTTCCGGTTTTGGGTGCCGCTGGTGGAGAAGGAGCCGGGGGGCGCGGCGTGAGGGGCTAGCGGGAGTTTACTGCGAA
>PLPU01000404.1:0-3295 GCA_003159975.1 Acidobacteriaceae bacterium | reverse complement strand
TTACGAAGCCTCGAAGGAGACGCTGCGAACCCGGACTCAGCGTTCGCCAGAGCGGCACTGCAAAGGCTCTATGTTGAGCAGGTGCTTCGCGGGGGACGGCAATGAGGATACGTGATATCGAAGTTCGCGACTTCCGCAAGCTCCGCCACGTGCTGGTATCCGGTCTCAAAGATGGCGTTAACGTCATCACAGGAGAGAACGAGGCTGGCAAGTCAACCTTGCTAGCGGCAGTGCAGGCCGCGTTGTTCCAGCGGCACAACGTTACCGGCAAAGTTCTGGATGAAATGCAGCCATTCGGTTGCGCTGTCCGGCCCCAGGTGAAGCTGGGCTTTGAACTCAATGAGGGCGTCTACCAACTTCGGAAGACATTCGGTGGCTCCGGAGGCTCCGCAGAGGTTATAGACCCCGGTGGCCTGAGGTTCTCTAACCAAGACGCCGACCATAAGTTGGAAGAATTGCTGAATTTCCAGGCAGCGTCCAGGGGCGGTACGAAGTTTCACGAGCTTGGAATTTGGCCCCTTTTCTGGGTCGAGCAGGGTACCACGTTTCAGGCATTGAATATCAATCCGGGCGTGAGAGCTACGGTGCAATCCAGCCTCCGGAAGGAAGTTGGCGACATTCTGGTGGGGGAGAGCGGCAGCCGCCTTAAGAACCGTTTCGCCGAGCTTTACGGCAGGTTTTTTACAGCGAAGACCGGCCTTGCAACGGGCGATCTAAGCGCAGCCAGGAAGGAACTATCAAGGCTCGAAACACTTCTCAGTGATAAACGGTCTGAGCTCGCACAACTAGGTCAGGAGGTGGCAGCACTCGAGACCGCGCTAGTAAGGCGCGATAAACTCACCGATCCAGCGCTGAGGGAACGGCTGGAGAAGGCTAAGGCAGAAGCTCTCCTGGAGGCCCGCACGTTGGAGGTTCTGGAGCAACAGCGAACCAAAGCGGACAATGAGTTTCGACTCAAGAATGCGCTCCTAAGGAATGCGCAAGGAGCGCAGCAGCAGCGCCTCGTCTTGGCAAATGAAGTATCTCGACTGGAGCAGCGGCTGTTGGACTGTAACAAGGCTGATGGGGCGGCCGAGGGGGATCTTAAAGACCGTGAAGCCGAATTGCAAGCCGGCATCGAGAAGCTTGAAGCGGCACGAAGCGCGGTGAAACTGGCGACCAGCCAGCGGGTACAGACGAGCCGGGTGCTCGAACTCGTCAAGCTGAGCGCTTCCTATGCCGTGGTTGCCCAGCGTCTTACCGACGCCGCCTCGGCAGCCGACAAGGAGGCTGAATCGAGAAAGATAGCAGCCGCAATTCGGGTTACCGCCATCGATGTCAAACGGCTTCGGAAGTTAGAACAGGCTCTGTTCCAGACGGAGGCGAACCTGAAGGCGGCCGCAACTCGAATAGACTTCGAGATAGCCGACACTTCAAAGCTAACTGTTAATGGCGGACCTATCCCCGTGACACGGGAGATGCAGGCAACGGATGTGGTCTCGATCTCGATTCAGGCGATCGGAGAAATCCGCGTCAGTCCGGGAGGCGAAGGTTTAGATAGTCGTCGCCAGCAGCATGTGGCGGCGGAGGATGCCCTCACATCCGCCTTGGCAGAATTTGGGGTTCCGTCTTCTCAGTCGGTTTACGAGCTTGACCAGAATCGCAGGGACGCTGAATCTGCAATCAACACCCATAAGCTGGTTGTTCACGCGTTGGCACCCGATGGATTGGACACCTTGCGCCAGGAAGCAAGCTCTCAAGAGGCTCAAATCCGAACCTTGCGCGGGATACTGGGCGATATGGAATTACCCGAGCTGAATTCNNCGGATTAGGCGAGATGGCGCGCGCACGTTGAGGACCGCCAAAGAGACTGAATTGCGCGCAACGACCGAGGACTTGGGTCGAGCCCGCGAGACACTTGCGTCAGCTAGGGCCATCAAAACAGATGAGACGGTCCGTAACGAAGCCGCTACCGCCGAGGTTGACGAGAGCGCAGCTCAGGAGGCTTACTCCGGACTGGAAGCTCGGTACAAGAGCGAGGATCCTGAGGGGATTGCACTTCGCGTCGAGACGACGACAGCTGCTCTGACTTCGCTTGAAGGACAGATTTCCGAAGCAGAGCGCTTGATCAACAAGCTAAGGATAACTCTTGACGTGCTTGGACAGAAGGGATTGGGTGAAGCGTGCGCGGCAATCGAATCCGATTTGAATGCAACCAAAATTCGCTCGGCGGCTGTTGAACGAGAGGCCAATGCGATCCGCGTGGCGTACAACATGATCGTGCAGGTTGAGAAGGAGGCCAATACCCAGTTCCTCCAGCCAGTGGTCCGCCGGGTCCAGCCGTACTTGAACCGAGTTCTCCCTGGCTCCCAGATTCAGCTTGGGACAGACATGACGATCGAAGGACTCCAGCGGGGGACTGTGACTGAGCCATTCGAATGCCTAAGCGTAGGAGCTCGTGAGCAACTCTCTATGATGACGCGTATCGCCTTCGCCGACCTTCTCGCTGACGAAGGGGTCGATGCTCCGATCATCCTCGACGATGCCCTGGTCTATGCTGACGATGGACGCTTCGCCGACGCCATGGCGACCCTGGCATTTGCATCCAAACGACACCAGATCATTATTCTTACTTGTCATGAGCACAGATATCTAGGCTTGACTGGCCCAGTGATTAGACTGGAGGAACTGGAGTAGCGAGCATCGCTAAAGCCTACGGCTGGAATGGTGTCTGGAAAGAACGTTAAAGTGGAGTTGGCTGGCGGAGGAGAACATTTGCTGGAAGTTCATCCAAATCTCTTTGTTGGCTCACAGGCGGACTATGAGTCGCATGTGCTTTTCTTCAGCGAATGGGCAGTTATTCACGCCTGCAAAGAACCATATCATCGGCAGGCACTCGGGTACTCAGGCCGGGCGGTGTCAAAAACCCACCCGGAATACCTAATTGCAAGGCGTCCTAACCGATTGATCTTGAATTTGATCGATGCTGATGACCCGACATACATACCTGACGAAATCATGGATGCATCTCTGGCTTTTATTCACGAAAATCTAGCTTCCGGCCGACACGTCTTGGTTCATTGCAATCAGGGTTTGTCTCGTTCACCAGCCATTGCAATGCTCTACATGGGGAATTACACAAATCGCTTGCCAAAGGCCTCGTTTGATGAAGCATTTCGCCAGTTTTGTCAGATATATCCTCCCTTTGCTCCGAAGGGAGGAGTATACGGGTATCTCCGCAACCGATGGAAGCTGTGGTCTGGCGAAGCATAGGAATGCAAGCCCGAGACGCAGGAGAAACCAGCTTGCCAATTGA
>PLPU01000324.1:0-7651 GCA_003159975.1 Acidobacteriaceae bacterium | reverse complement strand
GTGAGCGGTCCCTTGATGGAGACGCGGAGGTCGCGCGCGGCGGCTACGGAGTCGTCGGGGAGCCAGGTAGAGAACTGGCGGAAGGCTTTCTCGCCGGCGAAGATTTCAAACCACTTGATTTGGCGCTTGCCGCCGTAAGCTTTTTCAACCGCGGCGTCAAAGACGCGCTGCGAGGCCTTCCAGATGTCGCGTCCGGTGCCGTCGCCTTCAATGAAAGGGATGATGGGATTGTCAGGAACTTCAAACTGGCCGTTTTTGTAGTCGATGGCCTGTCCGTCTTTGGGCAATTCGAGCCCGTTATAGGTGGTTTGCATGGGTTTAGCGGGTCCTCTTTCCTTGCGGCTTCAAGGAAGAGGCTAACACCTGCAAATTAGGGGTGGCAATTCGGGGGGAGATTCGAGGTGCTACTGGTCAAATGTGGCCTGCGGTGCGGATGCGCACGGCGCCGGTTCAGGTTTGACATCATGATGCCTCAAAGGCTAGCATCATGATGTGCGAACGACTCTTACCATCGACGATGATATTGCGAAGCTGGTTGAGGACGAGGTCCGGCGGAGCGGAGACACGTTCAAAGGAACGGTGAACCGGTTGCTAAGGCAGGGGTTGATTGCCAGCAAGAACCCTGAGCCGAGGAAGCGGTTTGTGGTGACGCCCCGCAAGATGGGACTTCCTCCGGGACTGAGCTACGACTCCATTCCGGAGTTGCTCGAGAAGATCGAAGGGCCGTACCACCGTTGATCGTCCTCGACGCCAATATTCTCCTATACGCATACGACGCCGCTTGCCCCGAATACGAAAAGGCGCACGAATGGGTGGAGATGGTTTTTTCCGGCGAGGAACCAATAGGTCTTCCCTGGCAAACGGTCTCAGCATTTCTTCGCGTCCATACGAATTCCAGGTTGCCCGGCGATCGATTCAGCATGGAGGAAGCCGTGCAAGTGATCGATCAGTGGTTGCAATTGCCGCAGGTCCAGTTGCTGGTTACCGGCGAGCGCCATTGGAACTTATTCCGGCGGATGCTGCTGGAGGGGCAAGTGCGCGGACCGCTTACAACGGATGCCGAACTCGCCGCTCTAACGATTGAATATGGCGGTGTGCTCTACACCACCGACCGCGACTTTGCGCGCTTTCCGGGGCTTCGCTGGGTGAATCCACTGGTCAAATAGGGAAGCTGGCCAATCTCCCTGAGATGAAAGTGCGATGAAATCGGCGGGAACGCTGTTTTGATCCGGCTGAATGCGATAAACTTACGCGGGAACTTGAATAAAAATCATGAGCGTCAACCACACGGAGGGTACATAGAAATTGGGAAAAGCGATGGTCCCGAAGAAGATTTTTTTCACCAAGGGCAAGGGCACACACAAGGAACGTTTGACGAGTTTTGAGCTCGCCCTTCGGGATGCGGGGATTGCGTCGCAGAACCTGGTGCGTGTGTCTTCCATTTTTCCGCCGCAGTGCAAGGTGATTCCGCGCAAGGAAGGGCTGAAGTATTTGCATGACGGCGAAGTAGTTTTTTCGGTGATTGCGGAGAACTCAACGCGCGAGCCGCATCGGCTGATCGTATCGAGCATCGGGGTGGCGATTCCCGCCGACCGAAACACCTATGGGTACCTGAGCGAGCACCACAGCTTTGGCGAGACCGAGGACCAGGCGGGCGAATACGCCGAGGAATTGGCCGCGGAGATGCTGGCGACGACGCTGGACGTGGACTTCGATCCGGACACGAGCTGGGACGAGAAGAAGGAGATCTACAGGATCTCAAATAAAATTGTCCGTACCAGCAACATCACGCAGTCGGCCGTGGGCGACAAGCGCGGGTTGTGGACGACGACGATTGCGGCAGCGGTGCTGATTCTGGAAGAGTAGGCGTTGGGTGTTTGAGCGAGCTGAGGCCAATCCCGCTGGACGGGGTTGGCCTTGCTGCATCGAGTGGGAATTCAGAGTGGAAGGACTGGTTTAGAGATGGCGGGGAGTGCACGCAAATATAACGTTGGCCTGGTGCAGATGCGCATGGGCGCAGACCCGGAGGAGAATCTCGCTTCGGCGGTGCGGCATGTGGAAGATGCTGCGCGGCTGGGAGCGAATATTGTTTGCCTGCCGGAGCTTTTTCGCGCGCAATATTTTTGCCAGCGCGAGGATATTCGGCTATTCGATTTGGCGGAGTCGATTCCGGGGCCGTCGACGGCGAAGCTGTCAGAGATTGCGCGCAAGCTTCACGTGGCCATTGTGGCGTCGTTGTTTGAGCGGCGTGCGGCAGGCCTTTATCACAACACGGCAGTTACGTTGAATGCGGATGGGGCGATTGCGAGCGTGTACCGCAAGATGCATATCCCGGACGATCCTCTGTATTACGAGAAGTATTACTTTGCGCCGGGGGATTTGGGATTTCAGGCCGTGGATACAGCATTTGGGCGCGTGGGCACGCTGGTTTGCTGGGATCAGTGGTATCCGGAAGGCGCGCGGCTGACGGCGCTCAAGGGCGCAGAGATCTTGTTTTATCCGACGGCGATTGGTTGGCATCCGGCGGAGAAGGACGAGTTTGGCGCGGCGCAATATGACGCGTGGCAGACCATTCAGCGGGCACATGCGATTGCGAACGGCGTGTACGTGGCGGGCGTGAATCGCGTGGGGCTGGAGCATGGCGANNCCGGGACTGGAGTTCTGGGGCGGAAGCTTTCTGGCCGATCCGTTTGGGCGTGTGATTGCGAAGGCCTCGCACGAGAAGGAAGAGATTCTGATTGGTGAGGTCGACCTGGCGCTGATGGAAGATACGCGGCGCAACTGGCCGTTTCTGCGCGACCGGCGCATTGATGCGTACGGGCCGATTACGCAGCGGTACCTCGATCCGGTGAACGTGTGGACACAGGACGGAGATTCCAAGTAGACATGACGGAGATGTTGGGATCGACGCCGCGNNATCGGCATGAGGCTACATGGCTGGCCTGGCCGCACAATCCTGAAGACTGGCCGGGGAAGTTTCAGACAATCCCGTGGGTCTATGCGGAGATTGTGCGGCTGCTCGCGGCGCGGGAGCGGGTGCACATTCTTGTCGACGACCGGAAGGCCGAGGCGCGCGCAAAAGGCATTCTGGAGCGGGCTGGGGCGAATCTCGATCAAGTCAACTTTCATGTGTGGCCGACTGACCGCGGGTGGACGCGGGACTCGGGGCCGATTTTTGTGCGCAACGCGGAAGGCCGCGCGGCGGTGACGAATTGGCAATTCAACGCGTGGGCCAAGTATGACGACTGGCAACTCGATGACCAGGTGCCGGGGCGGGTGGCGGAGTTGCTGAGGGTGCCGGAGTGGCAGCCTGCCATTGAGATGGAGAACGGTGAGACGCGGCGCCTGGTGTTGGAGGGCGGGTCGATCGACACTAACGGCGCGGGAATTCTGCTGACCACTGAAGAGTGCCTGCTGAGCGAGGTGCAGCAACGGAATCCGGGTGTGAGCCGCGAGCAACTGGAGCAGGCATTTCACGAGTATTTGGGAATCGAGCAGGTGATCTGGCTGGGGCGCGGTGTGGCCGGCGACGATACGCATGGGCATGTGGACGATATTTCGCGGTTCGTTGGGGCGAAAACGATTGTGACCGCTGTCGAGCCGAATACGAAGGACGCGAATCATGAGCCGCTTGCTGAGAATTTGGAACGGCTGAAGGCGGCGCGGACATTGGATGGGAAGCATTTTGCTTTGGTGGAGCTGCCAATGCCACGGCCGGTGATTTTTCGCGGGCAACGGCTGCCGGCGAGTTACGCGAACTTCTACATTGCGAATGGGCTGGTGCTGGCGCCGACGTTTCACGATGCCAATGACCGCGTGGCGTTGAATATATTGGCGGAGGTTTTTCCCCAGCACGAGGTCATTGGGATTCATAGCGTGGATTTGGTGTGGGGGCTTGGGACGCTGCACTGCATGACACAGCAGCAGCCGGCGGGAGACAAGTCCGAGGTATAATTTGTTTCTCGGAGATTCGCGATGCTTGAACCGAAAAACGTACTTGATCGGGCTCGGCAATACTTGGACGATCTGATTCCAGAATTCGCACAGCTCGATCCCAAAGTTGAGGAGATGAGTCTCACACCCGATTTGCTTGGGAATTCAAGGTGGAGAATTACCTTCTACGCGTATCCGAGGCATGATAGTGAACCCAATTCGCTTGCGGATTTAGTAAGACTGCAGCGAATTGAGAAAGTCGTATCCGTTGCGCCCAACGATGGCTCTCTCATAGCAATTGAGAACGCACCACCTTTTTGAGGCTCTATGGTAAGCGAAGAGCAGCTGTTTTTGCGTTTCAAGGGTAAGGCGATCGTACTTGACTCGAACTTGTTGCTTGTCTTTCTCTCGGGGTTCCTAGGGGCTCGGGTCTTCAAATCGTTCAAAAGAATCAGCCGCTACGAATTCAGCGACTATGAGTTGCTAGTGCGGTTGTTGGGCTCATTTTCGCTATTGCTGATAACACCGCATGTTCTCACTGAGGTGAGCAATCTTGCTGACAGCCTGACTGGCTCTTACAAACGTGACTGGGATGTGAACTTCGCCGCATTAGTGCGATCCGAGAAGACGCGCATCGGAGTACGCGAAAGATGGACCTCCGCAGCGGAACTCTCAGAGCGGGCTGAGTTTTTTCCGTTCGGTATTGCGGACACGGCCATAGCTCAATTGTCGTCCGAGGCCCTCGTCGTGACCGAGGACCATCGCCTCTCCGGTATTCTCAGAAGCCGTGGCCTTCCTGTTCTCAACTTTGACGATCTTCGCAAGCTCAGGCTCTATGGAAACGACTGACCGGGAAGCTATCGATGCGGCCCTTTCCGAAGCTCGCATGGCCGCCGAAGCGGGCGAAGTCCCCATTGGTGCGATCGTCGTGTGCGCCGGAAATATCATCGCGCGCGCGCAGAATCGTGTCTTGCGCGATGTGGACCCGACGGCGCATGCGGAGATTGTGGCTCTTCGCGAGGCGGCTAAGGCGTTGGGGAATTATCGCCTGAATGGTTGCACGCTGTATGTGACGCTGGAGCCGTGCGCGATGTGTGCGGGAGCGATGATTCACGCGCGGCTTGACCGGCTGGTGTTTGCGGCTGCCGATCCGAAGGCGGGGGCGGCGGGGTCGGTATTGGGGGTTGTGAATCATGCGCAGCTTAATCACCAGATGGTGGTGGAGTCGGGGATTCTGGGCGATGAGGCTGCGGAGCTGCTTCGGAGTTTTTTTCGGGAGCGCAGAAAACTCTAACGTCTGGTAAGAGCCTTGATTCGCTCGGCATGTTCAGGCCATTTTTCTGATAACTCGGTATAACTCCCGCTGCGGTAGTCGGCGAAGTCGAAGCCGGGAGTTACCGTGCAGCCTAACAACGCTACCTGACCGTCGCCGATGAGGCGCGTGCCCTGCCAGACGCCTGCGGGGACAACGAGCTGGACGCGCTGATCGTCCATCAAATCCTGGCCTAAAACAAAAGTGGCGGACCGGCCGTCTTCGTAGAGTTGCAGCATTTCGACGGGGTCGCCGAGGTAGAAGTGGAAGGTTTCATCGGAGGAGAGGACGTGCATTTCGGAGAAGGCTCCCGCCTCGAGGAGGTAGTAGATGGCAGTGCCCATGGGGCGCATGCCGCGCGGCAGATAGAGGGTGTTGGCCGAGGTGTAGGTGCGGCGGAACCAGCCGCCCTCTCTGAAGTGCGGTTCCAGGCCTAGCAGCGCTTTGATCTCGTCGGCGGTCATTTGTCACCGATGTTATCAGGACCGACGCAGTAAAATGGTCGCATGACGGTGCAGGTGTATACGGCTGCGTGGTGCAGGGATTGCCGTGCGGCAAAGCAGTTTCTCGATACTCACGGGATTGTCTATACGGAGATCAATGTGGACCTTGATCCGGCGGCCTCGGCCGAGGTGATGCGGCATGTGGGCAAGCGGGCGATTCCGCAGCTGGTGATCGACGGGGTGTGGTTTCAGCCGTACAAGCCGGGTCGCGGGCTGCTTTTTGACGAACTGCACGAACGGTTGGGTATTCCTCGCGGATAGGTCCATTCTCTTCTACAATCAAGTGTTGGCGCAGGGCGCGGCAATGTGCCCTGAAGAGGAGTTCCCCCGTTGATTGATCGTTATACACGCGCGGGCATGGGTCGTATCTGGACGGAAGAGAACAAATACAACTGCTGGCTCAAGGTGGAGTCGGCGGCGAGTACGGTGCTGGCGGAGGATGGCGTGATTCCGGTCGCCGCAGCAGAGGCCATTGCCACCAAGGCGAGCTTTTCCGTCAAGCGGATCCAGGAGATCGAGGCCGAGGTGAAGCACGACGTGATCGCCTTCACCACGGCGGTTGCGGAGACGCTGAAGGCGCAGGGACTGGACGCCGAGTCCCGCTGGCTGCATTATGGGCTGACTTCGAATGATATTGTGGATACCGCGCAGGCGCTGCAAATCAAAGAGGCGTCGGGGTTGATCCATGAGGGCCTGACGGGGCTGCTGGCAGTCTTGAAAAGGCGGGCTCTGGAGTTCAAGCACACGCCGACCATCGGGCGCACGCACGGGATTCATGCGGAGCCGACGACGTTTGGGCTGAAGCTGCTGAACTGGTACGCGGAGATGGAGCGCAACATTGTTCGCTTTGACGCGGCGGCCGAGGACATGCGGGTCGGCAAACTCTCAGGCGCTGTAGGCACATTTGGACACTTGAAGCCGGAGCATGAGGAGAGGATTTGCGAACGGCTGGGATTGAAGCCGGCGGCGGTGGCGACGCAGGTGATTCAGAGGGACCGGCATGCCGCGTATATTTCAACGCTGGCAATTATCGGGAGCACGCTGGATAAGATTGCGGTCGAGGTACGACACCTGCAACGGACTGAGGTGCGCGAGGCGCAGGAGTATTTCAGCGAGAAGCAGAAGGGCTCGTCGGCGATGCCGCACAAGAAGAATCCCATCACCAGCGAACAGATCAGTGGGTTGGCGCGGGTGCTGCGGGGCAATGCGCAGGCGGCGTTTGAGAATGTTGCGCTGTGGCATGAGCGGGATATTTCTCACTCGTCGGTTGAACGAGTGATCTTTCCGGATTCGACCATCCTGGTGGATTATCTGCTGGCGAAGACTGCGGATTTGATTGATCGTCTGCTGGTATATCCGGAGCGGATGAAGAAGAATCTCGAAAGCACAGGCGGGCTGATTTTCAGCGGGCAACTGCTGCTGGATTTGGCCGAAGCAGGGATGATGCGCGAGGACGCGTACCGGTTGGTGCAGGCGCACGCGATGAAGGCTTGGAAAGAGGACATGGTGTTTCGCGATGAGGTTGCGCGGGATGCGGCGATTACTGCGCTGTTGAGCGAGGAGAAGCTGGCGCGGACGTTCGACTACGCGCGGCAATTGGGGAATGTCGACGCGATTTTCGAGCGGGTTTTGGGCGAGTAAAAGCAATGAGCGATCTGACGGAAGGAACGCACCCGCGGGTTTTCGAGACGATCAGCGAGGTGGTCGAGCTCGAAGCGGACGATCAGACGGCGCTGGCGACGGAGCGGATGGTGGCGCTGGTCGCGGAGTTTCCTCGCGAAGGGCTGGCGCACGCATATCTGGCGTGGGTGCTGTCGCGTAGTGGACGCTATCGCGACGCGATTGAACATGGCAAGGTTGCGGTGCAGTTGGCGCCGCGTTCGGAGCGGGTTTCGCTGCTGTT
>PLPU01000484.1:0-5907 GCA_003159975.1 Acidobacteriaceae bacterium | reverse complement strand
AACAGCCCAAAGCACGTTTCAACGCGGGGCGAGGAAAATCAATGCCAGAAACGCCGATGCGTCACCCAATCGATCGGCGGGCAATTCGCATTGGCGCCCCGCCGCAAAAAATGTGGCAGGCGGTTTGCATATAATTTCCACCTTTTAGCGCACAATCAATTCATAGGGATCTTCACAACTCGGCGGCGCCGGGCAAGCGCCCGTAACCCCTTTGCTGTCTATTATCTGCAAAGAACCCCTTTGAAATCATCGGCTTACAGCCAAGCCCATGCCCTATGCCGCTGAAAAACAAGCCACTTGCTTGCAGAGACGGGGGGGCAGGGGGAGTATCACCATGGTTAACCTATGCCGTCCCATCATGCCCAACGGCGCGGGAGCCCCATCCTTCTCGCCCTACCTGGGTCCCCACGGACAGGCGGGTACCCTCTGGGTGGTCCGTGGCGTGGTCGGGCAAGGGTGGGGAGCGGAGAAGCCAGTGCGAACCTCCCGCGAGCGTCTGCTAAGGTGGTCAGTACAATATGGAGCCTGTCACACATTTCTTAACTGGAGCGTGCATTGGCCGTTCGGGGTTGAACCGCAAGACGGCGTACGCCACGCTGGCCGCGGTGCTGGCGGCCGAGGCTGCGGACTGCGATGAGCTGTGGTCTTTGCGCGGGCCGGTCGAGTCGTTGAAGCACCATCGCGGCATCACGCATACGTTCATCGCCGCGCCGGTGGTGGCGGGGGTGGTGGTGGGGGCGGTGTGGCTGTGGCATCGTTGGCGCGAGGTACGGCGAAGACGGAAGCTCGAAAAGATGAACCTGGACCCGGGTGCGCCCATCCCGTTACGGTTGCGACCGCCAACGATTCACTGGAGGTGGCTGTATTTGACAGCGCTGATTGCGGCGCTCAGCCATCTGCTGCTGGACTGGACGAACAACTACGGGCTGCGTCCGTTTTTCCCGTTCAATCCGCGATGGTATGCCGGCAGCTTGGTGTTTATTGCCGAGCCGGTGCTGTGGGCGCTGCTGGTGTTGCCGCTGGTTGTGCCATGGCTGCTGGGGCTGGTGGCTGGTGAGATTGGCGCGCGCAAGCAAAGATTTCGCGGGCGGGGCTGGGCGATCTTTGCGCTATGGGGGATGGTTGCGGTGTGGGGCTGGCGATGGATGGAGCAGGCGCAGGCGCGCACGATGCTGGACAACACGCAGGTGGCTCTCGATCCCGTGACACGCATCGGGCTGGAGCCTTATCCCGTGAATCCATATCGATGGCACGCGATTCTGGAGACGGCGGGGTATTATCAGTTCGCCGAAATCGATACCTGGAAGGGCACGATCGACAGCGATTCGAAGCAGGATGTGATGTACAAGCCGACGCAGGACGCCGCGGTGGAGGCGGCGAAACGCACTGAGTTGGGACTGGTGTATATGGATTGGGGAACGTGGGCCGTGGTGCGCGATGTGGGTCAGGAGTCAGTGGCCGGAATGGCGCCGCCGCAGTTGCCGCCCAATCGACAGTGGACGACGGTCGAATTCACGGATTTGCGGTTTGATTACTCCTATCTGGGTGCGGGAAGAACAGCGAATCGGAATCCCCTGGGCGCAGCGGTTTATATTGTCGACGGCCACGAGGATGCGGGCGAGGCGATGGGTGGGCGGGAACAAAAGTAGACCCCTGAGGCGAGGCGATCGCCAGGCGCCACCATACGACCGTGCAGCCGTCCCAATATAATTCTCCCCATGGCCAATCCAGCCAACCCCTCGCCAGACCCAGCCGAGCGCGCCGAACAGTTGCGCGCCGAGCTCCGCCATCACGAGCATCTCTACTACGTTCTCGACGCGCCCGAAATCTCCGACGCCGAGTACGACGCGCTCATGAACGAGCTCAAGCGCATCGAAACCGCGCACCCCGAGTTGGTCACCCCCGACTCGCCCACCCAGCGCGTCGGCGGCAAGCCTGCCGAAGGCTTTCAAAAAGTCCGCCACTCCCGCCCCATGCTCTCGCTTGACAACGCCTACTCCGCCGAAGAGCTCGCCGCCTGGGATCGCCGAGTCCGCGAGCTTGCCGGCCTGCTTCCCGTCGAGTACATGGCTGAACTCAAGCTCGACGGCCTCAGCGTTGCCCTGCACTACGAAGCTTCTGAATCCGGTGGTGTACGCCTCGCCCGTGGCATCACCCGCGGCGACGGCCAGACCGGCGAAGATGTCACCTCCAACATCCGCACCATCCGCAGCGTCCCGCTCTCATTTCCCGCCAAAACGCTGGAAAAGGTCCGCCTCCCGCGGGGATTCGAAGTCCGCGGCGAAGTAGTCATGCCCGAAGCCGCCTTCCAGCGCCTCAATGAAGAGCGCGAACAGCAGGGTCTTCCCCCCGCCGTCAATCCGCGCAACGCAGCGGCCGGCACACTGCGCACGCTTGAGCCCAGCATCGTTGCCAATCGCAGGCTTGTCTTCTTCTCTTACTTTCTGCTGGTCAACGGCGAATACCTTGAGCAGGGCCAGCGCGCCACGCTCGACACCCTCGCCGCCCTCGGCTTCCGCGTCAACCCCCACCGCAAGCTGGTCGCGAACGTCGAAGAGATGGTCGCCTTCATCGACAAGGCCGAAGCCGACCGCGCTACACTCGGCTATGAAATCGACGGCGTGGTCCTCAAAGTCGACGGGCACGCCACCCAGCAGCGCCTCGGCTACACCGGCCGCGCCCCGCGCTGGGCCATCGCCTACAAGTTCACCGCCAAATCCGGCATCACCCAGGTCCGCGAAATCACCGTGCAGGTGGGCCGCACCGGCAAGCTCACCCCCGTCGCCGAACTCACCCCCACCTTCATCGGCGGCACCACCGTCAGCCGCGCCACCCTCCACAACGCCGAGTTCATCGAGCGCCTCGGCCTCAAGCTTCTCGACTGGGTCAAAGTTGAGCGCGGCGGCGACGTCATCCCCAAAGTCGTTGAAGTCATCGAAGACGCCGAACACCCCAGGGGAACGCAGGACTTCATCTTTCCCACACATTGCCCCGAATGCAACAGCGAAGTCGTCCGCGTCGAAGGCGAAGTCGACTACCGCTGCGTCAACATCGACTGCCCCGCCAAGCTGCGTGAAAGCCTGCTCCACTTCGGCCGCCGTTCCGTCATGAACATCGAAGGCCTCGGCGATGCCGTAGTGCAGCAGTTGCTTGATCGCAGACTGGTACGCAGCGTCGCCGACCTCTACCACCTGAACAAGGAGACTCTCGTCGAACTGGAGCGCTTCGGCGAAAAATCAGCCGACGCCTTACTGGAAGAGGTTGCCCAATCCAAAAAAGCAGGCCTGGCACGCGTCCTCATGGGCCTCGGCATCCGCTTTGTTGGCGAACGCACGGCCGAGTCGCTGGCCCAGGAGTTCGGGTCTATCGAAGCACTCGAGAAAGCCACGCCCGAAGAACTGGAGCGCGTGGAAGAAGTCGGGCCCCGCATCTCGCAGGCCATCATCGAGTTCTTCGCGCAACCCGCCAACCTGGCCCTCGTCCAAAGCCTCAAGGACGCCGGCGTCAATATGACTGCGGAGAAGAAGCAGCGCTCCACCCAGTTGGCCGGCCTCACCTTCGTGCTCACCGGCACACTGCCCACGCTCACCCGCGACGAAGCCAAGGCCGGTATCGAAGCCGCCGGGGGCAAGACCGCAGGCTCTGTGAGCAAAAAGACCAGCTACTTAGTCGCCGGTGAAGAAGCCGGCTCCAAACTCGACAAGGCACGCGAACTCAACATCCCCATTCTCGACGAAGCAGCTTTGCTGGCCCTGCTTGAAGGCTCATCGCCCTCTGAATAAGCCGTCAGCCGACCGACCAGAGCCACCGCTTTACGATCCCGACCGCCTCCGCGCCGCAATATTTGGCCGCCGCTCGACTCCCCGCAGCTCGCGTTCCCGTTCCCGCTCCCACGCATCCGCGCGCCACTTCCGCGACGGAAAGCTGGACCGTTCCTCGGCCAGCGGCGCCTCGTGCTCTTCCGCTTGCAACCTTCCCTGCACGGCCTCCAGCCCGCTCCGCAACGGCGTCCGCTGCGGCGCAACCGGAATCGGCTGCGTCACCAGCCGTGCCGACGACTCCACCTCCACATAAGCCGCATCCGAAGTCAGGCTGGCATCGGTGGCTGCTGCCTGCACTTCAACTTCGGTTTCTTCTTGAGCGCCCGGCTGCACCTGCGCCGCGAAACCTCTGGCCATGAACTCGTCAACCAGCTTGTGCAGGCAGGTCTGCCCGCACAGGTGTTTCGCCCCCGGCCGCATCCGGTTCCGCGATTTCCACCCGCCCAGCCGAAGCTCGCCTCCCTGGTCATACGCCACAAACCAGTGGTTGGTCTGCTTCTTTTCCGTTCCGCAGATGTCGCACGATATCGCCTGCCGGATCACAGCATTCCCTCCCTGTCTATTTCATCGTGCCGGGACAAGAAGGTGTGAGTTGATGAGGACAAGAATCGAGACGTGGTTCAAATTCGAACAGAGGGAATCAGGAACGTCCTGAAACGGAACAAGAAAAAACCCTAGTGCGAAGAAACACGGCACTCGGGCGTTTTGTTCAGGATGAAAAAAAAATGGAGGGGCTCCTCGGCTGGATTAGTGCGGAGTAGCGAAGTACCCCTTCTTGGCTCGCACTACGTAGCGCCGATCATTGCAATAGAGATAGATCGAGCGGAACGATCCGTCGTATTTGAAGTCGGCAGGCGTATAGACCAAAGAATACTGGCTGCGCAGCTCCTGTTCAATGTTGTGGAAGCTGTTCGACATCTCTTCCACGGACGGCGGAAAGAAGACCTGGCCGCCGGTGGACTCGGCCATGTCGGTGAGTACCTTATCGCCCTTGCCGCGGCTCGGCGTCCAGTTGGTGCTGATGGCGTAGATAATCGTCTCCGCCCGCTCGCACTCCTTGATGACTTCGTCGGGGCGGACGCGGCTTTGATTGTCGTCGCCGTCTGAGATCAGCACAATGGCCTTGCGCACCGGCTCCTGGCCGCGCGAGACGTCGAGCATTTTGTCCCGGCAGGCGGTGTAGACCGCATCAAACAATGCCGTGCCGCCGCCCGGCCGCAGCCGGTCCACGCCCGACTCCAGCTTGTCGACGTCGTTGGTCCAGTCGGCCGTCACCGTGGGCGTAACATCGAAGCCCATCACAAAGGCGCGGTCGCTTCTTGCTTTAAGCACGTCAAGCAGGAACGCGGTTGCAGACTGCTGCTCAAATTGAAACCGTGAGCGAATTGAGGTGCTGGCGTCAATCACGATGCCCACGCGCATGGGCAGGTTGATTTGCTGATGAAAGGCGTTCACCCTGGCCGGCGCCTTCTGGTCATCCAGCAGCGCAAAGTCGCTCTGCTTCAGGTCGGGCTTGTATTGCCCATGCTTGTCCGTCACCGTGAAGATGAGGTTAACCTCATTCGCGTTAATGACGATGGTCGGCGCGTTCACATCGGCTTCTTCACCGCCAGGAGCCAGTGGCTGCCCAGCTTGCGCCGGCGCAGTCTGCCCGGCCGGTGCTTGCGGGCTGGCTGGCGCGGGAGTTGCAGGTTTCTGCGCAAATAGAGTGGTCGCTGAAAACGCTACCGTGAGCAAGAGAATGAAGAGCGCAAACCCTGGGCGATGGATCGTTGCCACTGGGCTGTTGAGATTTCTGATCATAGCTTCCTCATTTTATCAATCGCGACCACTCATCGCATCTCTTGCCTCGCGAACCTCATCTTGCGGGGTCGTCTCCAGCGTCCAACCGGCTTAGGAAGTTCTCCAGTTCCTCTGGCAGTGGCGCTTCCAATTCCAGCAGCTTACCCGTCCGGGGATGCGTAAACTCCAGTCGCGCCGCATGCAGAAAATTCCGCCCCAGCTTCAGCCTTTCCGGCTCCGCCCTCCGCCGCGCGGCTTTGGATTGCGCCGCCTGTGAGGCCACCTGGTCGGTGAGCTGCCCCGC
>PLPU01000492.1:0-5039 GCA_003159975.1 Acidobacteriaceae bacterium | reverse complement strand
CCGCATGTGAAGTACTGGATCAAGCCGGACATTGAAAACCGGATCAAGAACGGCGAGATCAAGGCGTATTTTGAATCGAATGTTGTGGAGATTCAGCAGGACGCGGTGGTGATCGAGACGCCGCTGGGCCGGGTCACGCTCAAGAACGACTTCGTGTTTGCCATGACCGGCTACCATCCCGACTTCGACTTCCTTGAGGCGTTGGGCATTCGCTTCGAGGGCGAGGACAGGCTGCCGGTGTGCAATGCGGTGACGCTGGAGAGCAATGTGCCGGGGATTTACCTGGCCGGGGTGATTGTGGCGGGGTCGCGCACCAACGAAATCTTTATCGAGAATGGGCGCTTTCACGGGCGCCAGATCGCCGCGGCGNNAGATGCCGGTAACGCGGTGAATCCAGTACACTGAATGGCCTGAATGAGCGAAGCTTAGAGGATTTCCGATGCGCTGGTGGCCGCGTTCGATTCGATGGCAGATGCTGGCAGGCCTGGTGCTGCTGGAGGCGCTGTCGCTCGGGTTGTTTGCGACGCTGCTGATTCACACCCAGACGCACGAGGTGTATGAACGCGCACAGCAGCGCCTGGCGCACCAGGCAACCTCTGTAGCGACGCAGGCCAAAGAGGCGCTGCTGCAGGATCGGCCAAGCTGGGTTTCTCTTTCCGTGAAGATGATGGGCGAAGCGCCCAGCGTGGCTTTTGCCAAAATCACCGATCCGGCCGGCAACGTGCTTTTCGTCAGCGCGGGAGAGCCGGAGGATAAGCCACTCGATGAGATTGAGCGGGCGCAGATTCCGCTGATGACTCGTGACGAGGCCAGGGTGTTTTCGTTGGGAAAAGGCCGATTCGAAGGAGTGCGGCCCATTTACACCGGCGCTGACCTGCGCGGTTTCGCCTGGGTGGAAACCGATCGCGACTGGGACGATCAGCAACTGAAAACTGTGCTCAGCGGCACGGTCATCTTCGGCGTCATCTGGATTGCGGCTTCGGCGCTGCTGGTGTTGTTGCTGGCCCGCTCCATCTCGGGGCCGCTGGCCACGCTCCACCGGGGCACGCGGGCGCTGATGAACTCGCCGGAACAGAGCGGCAACTTTCCCTTGCCGGTGGCCGTGCATAACGAGATCGGCGATCTGATTGAGGCATTCAACCGGATGGTCGCGTCGATTGCGGAGCAGCGGGCGGGGCTTCACGACACGCTTTCGCTGCTGGATTCGATGCTGGCCAACGCGCCCATCGGGCTGGCCTTCTTCGATCGCCGCTGCAGGATTGTGCGCGTGAACCAGGTTTTTGCGGACATGACGGGAGTTCCGCTCAGCCGTCACCTGGGGCGCACGTTGCCGGAACTGCTGCCGCAACCGGTGGCGCAGGAACTGGAGAGCTCAGTGCTGCGCGTCTTTACCTCCGAGGAACCGGTGCGCGACCTCGAACTGTCCGGTGCGGCTCTCAGCGTCCCGCAGGGCGGCAAGCCCAGCCGGCCTTGGACATGGCTGGCGAGCGCCTATCCGGTGCGCACCAACCCCCAGCAGGTGCGCTGGGTGGGGGTCATTGTGCTGGACACGAGCGAACGCAAGCGCAGCGAGGATGCCCTGCGCAAAACCGAGAAACTGGCTGCCACGGGAAGACTGGCCGCCTCCATCGCCCACGAGATCAACAATCCGCTGGAGGCGATCACCAACCTGCTCTTCCTGCTGCGCAACTTCTGCCGGCTCGAAGATCCGGCGCTGAACTACGTGACCATGGCCGAACACGAAGCTCAGCGCATCGCGGAGATTACCCAGCAGACACTCCGGTTTTACCGGCAATCCACGCTGCCCGCCCGCGCCAACATGGCGGAGCTGCTGGATTCCGTGCTCAGCCTCTATCAGGGACGGCTCAATGCGCTGGACATCCAGGTGGAACGGGATTACGACGCGTCGATGGACCTGTTCTGTTTTGCCGGGGAGGTCCGCCAGGTCTTTGCCAACCTGGTGGGGAATGCGATCGACGCAACCAGCAAGGGCGGCCGCCTGGTGGTGCGCGCCCGGCGCTCNNGCGGTACGCGAGCGCGTCTTCGAGGCGTTTTTTACCACCAAGGAAGTGACCGGAACGGGGCTGGGCCTGTGGGTGAGCCATGAAATCATCCTCAAACACGGCGGCATTGTGCATGTGCGCAGCCGCATGGCGCCGAAAGGTGAGCCAACTGAGGGAAAAGGCTCGGGAGCGGTCTTTCAGATTTTCTTCCCCGACGATCCCAATCTGAAAGCCGCTGCCGCGCTCTAGAGAAAATCTGAAGAAAATAAAAAAAGTTCTTGCGCGCTCACCAATCTTGTGTGCTACAGTCAGTAACACTATGACGCGTAACACTAAGGCTGGGCACGATCCCTCGGAACTCGGCGAACTGGAACGGGGCATTCTTTCCATCGTCTGGCGCAAGTCCTCGATTACCGCGGAGCAGGTGCGCGAGGAGCTGGGCCGTCCGCTCAAGGACTCCACCATTCGCACGGTTCTGCGCCGGCTTGAAGAGAAAGGCTACCTGGCGCATTCGGTAGAGAACCGCACCTTCGTTTACCGGCCCGCGGAGACGCGCCAGCGGGTGGCGGGCCGCGCAGCCAAGCGCATTGTGGACTGGTTTTGCGAGGGGTCCGTCGAAGCATTGCTGGTGGGGATGGTGGACTCGAAAGTGCTTGACCGCGCCGAGTTGCAGCGGCTGGCGGAGCGGATCGCCGCTGCCCAGGGAAGCACGTCCACGGGAAAGCGCGGGACCATTCGGGAGAAGGGGGAGAGCCGATGATGCCGGTTTTGATTTCAGTTTTGCTTGAGGCCGCGCTGCGGGCGCTCGTGGTGGCGCTTGCGGTTGGAACCGGATTGCGCCTTTTGCGGGTGAGGAATGTGCTGGCGCAAAAGGTGGCATGGGGACTGGTACTGGCCGCATCTCTGGCCATGCCGGTGGTGATGCGCTGGCCGTGGTTGCCTGCCTCTGCGCAGATTCGATTGACCACGCCTGCTTGGCTCAGGCGTGCCTGGCTGCAGGCAGCGAATTCTTCATTTGCTGAAACCGGCGCGTCTTCCTCCGCCAACACGGCTGTGGCTTTCAATGAAAAGGAGGCTGCGCCTGCTGCTTCAACGCGTTTGCAGTCCTCAGCGGTGCAGGAGCCTGAGCCGGTGGGAGGAAACCGGTATCCCGCGCCGGCTATTTCCAGCGGTGATTACGGTGCGCCGCTTCCTGTTCGAGCGGCGCAGGCTGTGCCGTCGACGGATATGCGCGGCAAGCTTGCTGGGGTTGGTATCGCCTTGCGGCCCATCCAGCCCGGAATGTTTGCCGCGCTTGCGTATGTCGCAGTCTGCGTTCTGCTGTTGCTGCGGCTGCTCTATGGTGTTGGCGCGGCGGCAAAAATGTGGCTGGCCGCTGAGCCGGTTGCTCGGGACATGTCCGCGAATATCGCGCCGGGCTTGCCTTTGCGATCAAGCGAGGCCGTNNTATCTGCAAATGTTGGCCGGCCTCTATGCCGCCGTGTTCTGGTTCAGTCCGCTGGGATGGTGGCTGAAGCGCAAGCTCTCCGATCTGGGCGAGGCCATCAGCGACCGCGCCGGCCTTGAAGAAGCTGCCAGTCGCGCGTCGTACGCCCAGGTTTTGCTTGAATTCGCGGCCATGCCGCGCCCAACCCTGACAGGAGTAGCCATGGCTCGCACCACGAATCTCTCGCATCGCATTGAACGGCTCTTGAATGACAGCATTTTCCGGCAGTCCTTTGCCGCCAGCCGCCGCGCGCTGCTGGTAGGACTGCTGTTTCCGCTGGCGCTGATTGCGGCCACATCCATGGTCCGCGTGGAAGCGGCTGGGCAGGCGTCGCCACCCGCTCCACCTTCGCCGCCTGCACAGGCTCCCGCACCAGCTCCACCGATGCCTCAGGCGCCGCTTACCGGCGTCTCCAATCCGGACCAGGCGCCGCCCGCATTCCCGGCGCCTGCGCCCGCTGCAATGCCCGCTCCGCCCGCCTCGCCTGACGTTGCGCCGGCACCGGCTCCAGCGCCGCCAATGCCGCCAACCGGCCCTTATGGAGAGATTCACGATCAGGCGGACGATCAGGACACGACGGTCACCAATACCAACACCATCGACAAAAATGGGCATTCCCACAGCACCTCGGTAGGTCACGGATACTCGTATTTGTATTCGTCCAATGGAGACGCCTGGGCTCTCGTCACCAGTCTCGACCAGCCCCATGTGTCCCTCAACGGCGATTGGAACGAAGCGACGCGCGCATCGTTCGACAAAGCAACCCGTATGGCGCACGGGAAATTCATCTGGTTCACGCGCAAAGGCAAGTCCTACATTGTGGACGATCCAGCGCTGGTTGCGCAGGTTGAGGTCATCTACAAGCCAATGCGGGAGCTTGGCCGCCAGCAGGAAGAGTTGGGACGCCAGCAGGAGAAGCTGGGCCAGGAACAGGAGCAGCTGGCGCGCCAGCAGTCTCAGGCCCGGGTGCCTACGCCCGATATGACCAGGGAGATTGCCCAGGCCGCCAGCGCCATTGCCAAGCTCAAGGCCGAGAAGGACGCGCAGGTGAGCCAGCAGGAGCTTGCGGAAATTCAAAGCAAGCTGGCCGAACTTCAGGGCAGGCTGGGCGAGATTCAGGGGCGCATCGGCGACGCGAGGGGAGTCGTGGGCGAAAAACAGGGCCATCTTGGCGAACTCCAGGGCAACCTGGGAGAACAGCAGGGCCGCCTGGGCGAGCAACAGGGCAAGCTGGCGGAGGAGGCCAACCGCAAAGTCAAGTCCATCATCGACCAGACCCTGAGCAACGGGAAGGCCAAGCCGGTGGAATAGGAGGGCAGTGGTTAGTGGTCAGTGTGCAGTGGGCGGTTGTGGAAGTCGCAGTAGGGCTTGTTTCGCAGAGCCATGGCTTGACACCTGGCTCCGGTGGGCATGATGTGGCGGCACTCGTACGGGATGACAGGCATGGCAAACCCTTCCTACCCCTGCCCCCCCATCCCTGAAAATAAGCGCATTCTTTTCATCGGGTTATGGGGCGGCTTCGCTGTATCTATGGCAAACAAATGAGTTAT
>PLPU01000369.1:0-10326 GCA_003159975.1 Acidobacteriaceae bacterium | reverse complement strand
GTCATCCTTTACAACATTCCGGCATACGTTCCATATCAGATTCCGATCGAGGTGATCGCCGAGCTGGCTCAGCACCCGAACATCATCGGCATCAAGGACTCGATCGGAAGCGTTGAGCGCATCGCCGCTACCGTCGAAGCCACGCAGAACGCATTCCGCCGCACCGTCACCGTCACACCGATCTTTGAGGCGGTCACCGGACGCATGCTGGCGCCGAAATCCGAGGCAACCGGGTCCTTCGTCGCTGCCGGTGACCTGGCCGGAGGCACCGCCCTCGCAACCGCTCCGCCGGCCATTCCAATCAAGACGCGCACCAGAGAGGTCGGCTTCCAAGTGCTCACCGGCTCCTCCACCACGCTTCTGGATTGTCTGAAAGCCGGCGCCAGTGGTGGCATCCTGGCCTTCGCCGCATTCGCCCCGCAGGCCTGCCAGGAGGTCTATCTTGCCTGGAAGGACCATGACCTCGCGCTCGCCGCCGAGAAGCAGGAGCGCATCGCCCAGCCCAACAAGCGAATCGTCGGCCAGATCGGCATCGCCGGCGTCAAGTACGCCTGCGACTTCAACGGATACTACGGCGGCCGTCCCCGCAGCCCGCTCCTCGGCGTCACCGCCGACGAAAAAGCCGAGATCGAAGGCATTCTGGAACTGATCAGGAACTAGAACGGGCCTGCTACTGGAGCTTTGAAAGGGCACGACTTTAGTCGTGCCGAATGGATTGGAAAAATCGCAGGGCTTTAGCCCCTGAGGGACCGTTCAGGACGTACAAGGTTTGTGTTTTCCGCTGACCTTCCTATAGTTTCTTAAGCACCCCAAGCCCTCAAACTTCTCCAAGCAAATTGCGAGCTCGAAATGAAAGTCGATTACGAAGCCATTAGTGAGCTCTTTCGCCTACACGATATTGAAGGCTTGATCTCATCAGGCGCACCGGACGACGAATACGAACCCGAAGTCGACCGAATTGTCACGGCACTTGAAAATCTCCCGCCTGAGCAAGCCTCCGCCGCCGCTGTCGCAGACATTTTTGCCGTGGTGTGGACACAGATGTTTGGCCTGTCGGAACAACAGACGCAAGAACGACGTTTCGACTTCGATGAGATCGCAGAGAAAGTGGTGCGGTTTTTCGTATAGTTCGCGACCTCGCCTAGCGAGCACCATCCAATCAGCTTGTCGGCATTCCGGCTATATCCTCGCCAATCCCAAAACTGTCCATCGCCCAATAAGAGCGAGAGTTTGTATTTTCCCGCGATCTTCTATACCTTCGTAGCAAAGCCAATCTCCATGCGAAAATCACGGGAAGTCCCGCTCACTCTCCTTGCCATCGTAGCCCTGTCCATCACCGCCTGCCGCGATGAGCCTCAAAACTGCGTCGATGCGCAAAACCACCTTCTGCCTAGCGGAGCATGCCAATCCGGCAGCACTGTTCCCGGCGCGCATTACGTTTACGGCGGATCAAGCGGGGGCCACGTCGGAGATGCAGTGATCGGNNACGAGTAAATGCGCCGTCTGACCACCAGCCCGCGTCACGATTGGCAGGTGCGCGTTGAGCGCATCGGGCTCACCTACCATACGCTGGCAGACGGCACTCCTTACTGGGATGAGTCCGCCTACTGGCAGTTCAGTGCGGCGGAAATCGACCGGCTTGAAGCTGCGACCAACGAGATTCAGCGCCTGGCACTGGCCGCGGGCGACGTCATTCTCAATCAGGACAGGCTCGCTCAGATGGGGATCCCCGCTTCGGCTGGTGCTGCTATCCGCGCCGCATGGAACGGTGAACCGCCCGCTCTTTACGGCCGGCTCGATCTGGCCTACGACGGCGCCACGGTCAAGCTCCTCGAATACAACGCAGACACCCCCACCGGCCTGGTAGAGGCCGCGATCGCGCAGTGGTACTGGCTTCAGGACTGCTTTCCCGGCTCCGACCAGTGGAACTCGCTGCATGAGAAACTGGTCGCCAAGTGGAAGGATCTAAAGGACTACGTGATTGATCCGGTCCACTTTGCCGATGCCGGCAGCGAGGAAGACCGCATGACCGTGGCCTATCTGCGTGACACAGCCCAGCAGGCCGGCCTGCACACCCACCGCATCGGCATGCACGAGATCGGTTGGGATGCCAAGCGTCTGCGTTTTGTCGATCTGGACGACCATCCCATGAACACGCTTTTCAAGCTTTACCCCTGGGAGTGGCTCCTGAAGGAGCCGTTCGGAGTCCACGCGCTGGAGACAATGCCGCCAGCTTCAGCGTTGCGGGAATACGGACCGCGCAAGGACCGCCGTGCCTGGGGATCGATGCTATGGATCGAGCCCATCTGGAAAATGATGTGGTCCAACAAGGCGCTGCTA
This sequence comes from Acidobacteriaceae bacterium, assembly GCA_003159975.1. Classification (GTDB taxonomy): domain Bacteria; phylum Acidobacteriota; class Terriglobia; order Terriglobales; family Acidobacteriaceae; genus Telmatobacter. Next base: position 7,986 of record PLPU01000369.1, on the reverse strand, counting down.
GCCATCCTGTGGGAGCTGAACCCAGGCCACGAACTGTTGCTGCCGGCCTATCTCGACGGTCCGCACGATATGAAGAGCTACGTTCGGAAGCCGGTCCTTGGCCGGGAAGGCGCAGGCATTGCCGTGGTGCGCGATGGCACCGTCGTCGAAGGGACGCTCACCGGAGAAAGCGCTGACGGCTACGTCTACCAGCAACTCGCATCCATGGCCACCGCCGCCGGAAACACAGCGGTCTTCGGTTCCTGGCTGATTGATGGGGAGCCCGCAGGCATGGGAATCCGTGAATCGACAGGGCTGGTTACGAATAATACCAGCCGATTTGTGCCACATCTCTTTAAATAGAACAACCTATAGATCATGTCCGATAACGGATATTCTGTATAGTCAAGCCAAAGAAAGTCCAATCGACGCAGCATCCACTCCGATAGACATCAAGTTCCGGCGTCGAACTTCCCTTTTCGCGGCAAAATCAGAGGAAGGGATTCGCGACCTGAAGACTACCAAACCGTTGACCGTGCTGGAGATCTTCAGTAAAGAGGACGTCACACCGCGCCTGGATTGCGGCAGAGACGATCAATGAGTCGTACCAGGAGAGCCCACTTCGGGCCTGCAGCTCTAAACCCTCCCTATAGAGCGTTTGAGACGGGTGCACTCCCAGCAGCGGACGGAAGACCGTGCCAAGATATTGCTCCGCATCCGCCAATCTCATCGGTTGGGAGAATCGTTTCAGAGCAACATTAAAGAACTCCTGGATCACCTGATAGCTGATGAAGCCCTTCTGCGTCGTCAGAGCGTCGCGGATCAGCTGCGTGGCCTTCCCGGCTTTCACCGGGGCGCCGTGGTCAAACGAATAGATGAAGATATTCGTGTCCAGAAAGAATCTACCGCTCATTCAGATCGTTCCTGCTGAAGTGTCCACCCGCATCCACATTGCTCATCTGTTTCATCAGCGCATCAAAACCTGGCCCATCTCCCGCCCCCTGAGTGAATTCCGTCAGCCATTCACGGAAAGCCACGTTCAGCGTTCTGCGCTGCTCGCGTGCAATCGACCTTGCCCGCTCGATCAAGTCCTCGTCAGCGCTCAAGGTGATGTTCTTCATATGAAATCAGTGTACACTGTTTTCGTGTACACTGGGTTGCGCCCCGAAGTCCTCGCGTCATTCCAACCTGCTGAAGCCCCGGTTGGCTACATCTTGTAGGGGCCTAGATCCTCACCGTTCAGTCCTTCCAGCCAGCCGCGTAACTGCTCGGCTGTAGGCCCCTCGGGTGGGCCGGAAGTGTTCAGCTTTGCCGCCTGCATCACCTCTTCGGAGACGAAGATTGGGCAATCCGCTCGCAGCGCCAGGGCGATGGCGTCTGAGGGCCGCGCGTCCATTGTCACCGGTTCGTTTCCTTGCCGCAGCCACAGCGTGGCGAAAAAAGTATCGTCTCTAATCTCTGTAATGACAACGCGTTCCAGCTCAGCATTCAAGTTATGGATGAGGTTTCGGGTGAGATCATGCGTCATCGGGCGCGATGCCGATACCTTCTCAATCTCGTTGAAGATCGCGTTCGCCTCAAAGATCCCTACCCAGATCGGCATGACCGTGTCTGAGGCAACGTCTTTGAGCACAACAATGGGCATATTGGTGGATGGATCCATCATCAGGCCGCGTATCCTGACCTCGACAGACCCCGCCTCCGGCAGCGCACGGCTGTGGAGAACGTTCAGGCGCTTCAGCTCCGCCTCAAGCCTGGGCAGCTCGCTTTGCCGGATCTCGGCCGCTCGTTCCGGGTGTCCACTGCGCGTCTGCTCTTCCGCCTCGGAACGAAGCGCTTCGATCCGCTTCTTCAGTTCGCTTTCCATGGCTCCCCTTTCCTGTGCCCGACCGAATTCCCTTCTGCAACCCTTGCAGCCATCTTAGACGCTTTCGCCCAAAAGACTGTTGGGAAATGCTCCAGTGATTTTCACTCGGGCGTAGCTGCCGGGCGCGGGAGCGATGGGTTGTGCGCAGGTGAAGTTCACCGGCTTGTTCTGGCTGCTGCGCCCTGTCACCTGCCCGCGCGCCGGATTCAATCCCTCAACCATCACTTCCATTGTTTGCCCTATATGCTTGGCATAATTAACTCTTTGAATTTCACGTTGCCTATCCAACAAGGACTGCAGGCGAGTTCCCTTTTCCGCATCGGAGATGGAATCGATCATGGTCAGAGCCGGGGTGTTGGGCCGTCCCGAGTACTTGAANNCCCGGAAAGCCGACAATGATGTCGGTCGAAAGCGAAATCTGCCGCTTGGCCGCCTTCACCCAGGAGATCTTTTCCAGGTACCATTCCGGCGTGTACTCGCGCGCCATCAGCTTCAGCACCCGGGCCGACCCCGACTGCACCGGCAAGTGAACGTGGTCGCAGAGCGTTGGATAGGCGTCGATGGCCTCGACAATGTCCCGCGTAAAATCGCGAGGATGGCTGGTGGTGAAACGCACCCGCCTGATACCGGGTACCTGCCCCACCGCCGCCAGCAGTTCGGCGAAGCTCAACTTCCCTTCCGGATCTTTGTAGCTGTTCACGTTCTGGCCCAGCAGTTGAATCTCGGTATATCCGAGGTCGGCAATCCGCCGCGCCTCGTTCAGCACCGACACCGACCCGCGGCTGCGCTCCTTGCCCCGCGTATAAGGCACCACGCAGTAGGCGCAGAACTTGTCGCAGCCCTCGATGATGGTGATGTAGGCGCGGTGCGGATTCCGCCGGGCCGTGAATTCTGTCTCAAAGGTCTCGTCGGTCTGCCGGTCGTCGAGCCCGGTGATGCGCGTCTCGCCTGCCTCCAGCCGCGTCAGCATCTCGGGCAGCTTGCGGTAGGAAGCCGACCCGGAAACCAGCGACACATACGGCGCGCGCTCGAAGATCTTTTCGCCCTCCTGCTGCGCCACGCAGCCCAGCACGGCGAACCGCTTCCCGGCCTTATGCAGTTTTTTGTAATCGTTGAGGCGGTTGAAGACTTTTTGCTCGGCTTTATCGCGGATGGAGCAGGTGTTGTAGAGGATCAGGCCGGCATCTTCTTCATTTTCCACCTGCCGGTAACCCTCATGCTGCAATGTGCCAATCACCTTTTCGGAGTCATGGGCATTCATCTGGCAGCCGAAGGTCTCAAGATAGAAGGTTTTTTCGGTTGCCATAGCAATCCTGAGTATACCGTGATTCCGGTTCGGTTCGCCCACATTGAGTTCACGACCAGCTAGTCCTGTGATTGTTCACAACCGGACACCAAGAACCAGAAGCGGACACCTCGCTCTCAGCACGTATCGATGCGATCAATGGATTCAACGTCTTAAGCATCGAATGATTGGCAACCGGCATGCATGATCAAGCAGCCAGGATCATTCTTCCAGCCCTCCCCGCTCGCCCAATATGACCAGGAACATGGAGCATCATGAAGACTCTGCTACAGGACATCCGCTACGGTATCCGGCAACTGGTCAAGATGCCGGGGTTCACGCTTACCGCTGTCCTCTCGCTGGCGCTTGGCATCGGCGCCACCACGGCCGTCTTCAGCGTGGTCTATGGTTTCCTGATCGATCCCTACCCCTATCTCGGGGCCGACCGCATGATCCATCTGCGCATTGACACGGGCACGGGTGGACCACAAGGAGTCGGATTTACCGGTGGACAATGGCAGGAGATTCGCAAGTCCCCGGTGGTCGAGGACGCATTCACTGCCGATCAGTGGAATCTGACCGTCACCGGCGCCGATCTGCCCGAAGACGTCGCCGCCGACTACTTCAGCTCGAATGCCTTCCAGTACTTTGGAGTTCCTCCGGCGCTGGGCCGTGGGCTGCAGCCCTCTGACGCTCTTGACGGCGAAGATCCGCAAGCTGTCGTCGTCCTCAGCTACAAGTTCTGGCAACGGCACTTCAACGGAGACCGCGGCGTAGTGGGTAAAACGCTGCAAATGGTTCACGTGAACTACACCATCGTGGGCGTAGCCGCGAAACGCTTCACCTGGGACGATGCNNGCCGCGGCACAAGGCGCTCTTGAGCCCCTGGTCAGACAGTTCGCCAAGGACACCCCAACGCACTTCCCGTCGGTTCCCTTCCACCTCAAGCTTTTAGGGTTCAATGACGACTTCCTTGAGCGACTGGGAGGTGTTCCTTACCTGCTCTTCGGCGCAGTTGCCATGCTATTGCTCATTGGCTGTGGCAACGTCTCCATCCTGCTGCTGGCGCGCGCATCCACGCGCGGTCAGGAGTTCGCAGTGCGGTCCGCCGTAGGTGCGAGCCGCTCACGCCTCGTCCGCCAGTTGCTCACCGAAGCGCTTCTGCTCTCGCTCACCGGCGCGGGAGTGGGGCTGCTTATCGCCTACAAATCTCTCGGCTTCATCGTCGCCAACCTGCCTGCCAACTCCATTCCGCATGAGGCAGCCATTCACATCAACCTTCCCGTCCTGCTGTTTACCATGACTATCGCCGTGGCTACAGGCGTTCTCTTCGGTCTTTGGCCGGCGCTTCAGGTCTCGCGTCCCAACGTCAGCCTGGTCATGCAGTCCGGAACGCGCAAGGTGGCCGGCAGCGTCACTGGCCGCCGATTCCATGGCGCGCTCATTTCCGGCCAACTCGCCCTCACTCTGCTCATGCTCACCACCTCCGGAGCGGCCATCGATGCTTTTCTCCATCTGCTTCACATGAACCTGGGCTACGACCCCCACAACGTCATGTCCGTCGGTATCCCGGTGCATGAGGGAACCTACAAGACATGGCCCGAGCGAGCCGCCTACTTTGAACGGTTGCGCAGTGCGGTTGCCGAGGTGCCCGGNNTTTGAAATACTGGGCATGCCCTCGGCCAGTGAGCAGCCGGCGCGGCTCAACTATGTCAGCCCGGAATACTTCCCGGCCCTGCGCATCGCCCTGGCCGCTGGCCGCATTTGGGACCAGACCGAAAACCACAACGCCGCATCGGTGGTGGTCGTCAATCAGGCGTTGGCAAAGCGCTACTTTCCAAACCAGAACCCCATTGGGCATTCCATCAAGTTTCCCGATCTGCGCGAAGAGCCGCCATTCAACCTGGTCGCCCCAGGAGCCTCCGGAAACCTGCTGATTGTGGGCGTCATTGAAGACAAGCTCGACGACGGGCTGTCCCGGCCCATTCTTCCCGAGGCCTTTATTCCCTATACGCTGCGCATGCGTATGGGCACCCAGCTCCTGGTCCGCACCGAGGGACCCCCGCTGCGGCTCCTGCATGCCGTCAGCGCCAAGGTCAACTCCATCGATCACGACCAGCAGACCAACTCCGGTGTGGAAGACCTGGAGCACTGGATACAGGATGAGCCGGAGTGGCAGCGTGGCCGCCTGCTCACCTGGCTATTCGGCGCGTTCGCCACGCTTGCGCTGCTGATGTCGGCTGTTGGGCTTTACAGTGTTGTTTCCTACTCCGTGGTGCAGCGAACCAACGAATTCGGTATTCGCATGGCCCTCGGAGCACAGCGGGCTCACGTGCTGCGCATTGTCTTTGTTTCAATGCTGGGCAGCATCGGCGCCGGCGTTGCGATCGGGCTTTTGCTCAGCGTGTCTCTCAACAAAGTCATGGCGCATTGGTCGGCGGTGAGCCAGACTGGAACTCCTGAGCCGCTTCTGCTCTCCATCTCCACACTGACGTTGATGCTGGTGGCTGCGCTGGCCTGCCTGCTCCCCGCCAGGCGCGCTGCGGCAGTCGAGCCAATTACGGCGATCCGCTACGAATAAATCGGCTGGGCCGTGACCCGGGCAGCGGGATTCAGCGCAGCCCGGTGTGCAGGTAAGCCAGCAGCGCCGCCATCTGCTCGTCGTCAAAGCGGCCCGCAAAGCCGGGCATCATTCCCCTNNGCCAGGTCGTTGTCCTCATGGCAATGCGCGCAACGAACACCGTAGAGATGCTTCCCTTCCGCCTCCCGCGGTCTGAGTTGCGGCGACGAGTGGCAGCCAGCCAGGCCCACGCCCAGCCCGGTGCCCCACGCGAAAGTCCATAAAGCCAGGCGGCCGGGCCATTGAAACCCGCTCCGCCCCCGTCTCTCGGCCATTTATGCCTTCCTGGCGTATTGCCCGCTGACGTAATCCCAATTCACCACATTGAAGAAAGCCTTCACGTAGTCGGCTCGCTTGTTCTGGTACTTCAGGTAGTAGGCGTGCTCCCACACGTCAACCCCGAGCACCGGCTTCAGACCCACGCTGATGGGGGCGTCCTGGTTCGGCGTGGTCATAATGGAGAGTTCTCCACCCGGTCCCGTCACCAGCCAGGCCCAGCCGCTGCCGAAGACATGCATCGCCGCGTCGGTCAGCTTGCCCTGAAGACCCGTCAGCGAGCCGAACTTCGCATCGATAGCCTTTGCCAGCTCTCCCGTCGGCGCGGCGCCGCCTTTGCCCAGGGTCGGCCACCAGAAGGAGTGGTTGTAGTGCCCTCCGCCGTTGTTCCGGATCGCAGTCGTAGCCGCCATGGGCAGCGTTCCCAGACTCTCCAGCAGATCTTCGACCGACTTCCCGGCCAGCCCTGGGTTCGCCGCCATCGCGACATTCAGGTTGTTCACGTATGCCTGGTGGTGCTTGTCGTGGTGCAGATGCATGGTCTCCGCATCGAAACTCGGCTCGAGCGCGTCATAGGCGTAGGGCAGCGGCGGCAGAGTGAAAGGCCCCGTCGGTGGTGCGGCCGGCGGCGCGGCTGGGGTTTGGCCCATGGCGATTCCCTCGCCACGGACAGTTTCGGCAAGCAAGGCAGCGCCGGCTATGGCACCCATTTGCAGCAAGGCGGTTCTACGGTCGATTGAGGTCATGACGTGAAATTCCTCCGGAAAGTTTGAGTTTGGGAAGCCGGTGGGAGAGTATTCCGCCGGAAGGCGGTCCGTCGGAATCGGGATCGCTTCCTCAGTCTGCGCGGAACAAGTCCCAAGGTCAAGAGAAGCTTGTCTTTATGACGAATTGTTCACCCCATTGGCTTCACTCTGCGACCTCCTTTCCAAGTATGCTTAAGACATGCAGCTTCCTTCGCTCACCCAGATTCGCGAAGCCCAGACTGTGGTCTATCGCCACATGCCGCCCACGCCCCAATACACCTGGCCACTGATCAACCGCCGCCTGCGGGCCGAGGCCTGGATCAAGCATGAGAATCACACCCCTGTGGGCGCTTTCAAGCTGCGCGGCGCGCTGGTTTANNGGCAATCACGGCCAGGGCGTGGCCACGGCCGCCCGGCTGCTGGGCCTGAAGGCTGTCATTGTCGTTCCGCACGGCAACAGCCGCGAGAAGAATCAGGCCATGATCGCCCAGGGCGCGGATCTTGTCGAACGTGGGCATGACTTCCAGGAATCGCTGGAGTTTGCCGGCCGTCTCGCTGCCGAGCTCGGCTTTGCCATGGTCGACTCCTTCCACGAACGCCTGGTGATGGGCACAGCCACCTACGCGCTGGAGTTTTTCGAAGCCGCGCCGCCGCTGGACGTTGTCTATGTTCCCATCGGCCTGGGCTCGTCCGTCTCCGGTATCTCCGCCGCGCGCAATGCCCTTGGCCTCAAGACCGAAATCGTCGGCGTGGTATCTTCCGAGTCGCCCTCCTATGCGCTCAGCTTCGCGCAGCACAAAATTGTCGAGGCGCCCTCGAACACCGCAATCGCGGACGGCCTGGCCTGCCGCAAGCCCAATCCTCAAGCGATGGAGGTCATCTGGACCAACGTCGCCCGCATTCTTCAAGTGCCAGACTCCGCCATCGCCGAGGCCATGCGCGCCTTCTACGAGGACACGCACAACCTGGCCGAAGGCGCCGGCGCCGCCGCTCTTGCCGCCGCATTGCAGGAGAAGGATAAGCTGGAGGACAAGCGAGTCGGGATCGTGCTGACGGGCGCCAATGTCGACCGCGAAATGTACGAACGCGTGCTCAGCGGAGCACTTTAGGACAAAATAAAATGACAGTAACCGCAGAGAACCTCACTCCACTGGCCCATGCGGCTCAGAACCGCTGCTTTGGCTGCGGTCAGGCCAATCCCACCGGACTGCAC
>PLPU01000042.1:0-2865 GCA_003159975.1 Acidobacteriaceae bacterium | reverse complement strand
ATTCAGCCCTACAGCCTGTACTACCTGATGCTGGCCCTGATGCAAGAGATAGCTTCCCCTGCCGCCGCGGAGAAGACTCTCGTTACGCTCACGGTCCTTGTGTGTTGGACCGGACTCCTTCGAGCCATCCGCGCGTTTCGCCCTGAGACAACCGCGATGTATGCGTGGATCCTTCCGTTGATTCTCACATGGTCTTTGGCGGGCGGCTTTTACAACTTCTGTCTGGCATCCGGCTTCCTCTTTCATGCAATCGCCTCATGGGTTTCGGTCCGGCGAGCCGGTGCCTGGCGTGCGCTGGTCACTCTCAGTGCATGTCTCGTACTACTGGTGCTCTCTCACCCGGTTCCGCTGCTGCTCCTTGCCGGATACCTGGTGCTCGAAACGCTCTTCGGCCGATGGATGCCGGCACCGGCCAACCGGCAGCTCCAGTTCATAGCGCGCTTGGCCGTGCTGGCTGCCCTCGTGACGCCGGCTCTCGTCTATGATCGCTCGCGCCTGGGAAGCGAAATCTCGCTGGCGTTCCATAAAATGACCGCACTCTTCGTTTACACCGGGCAGTGCGTAGACTTCTTTACTTTTGCGGGCATTCACATTACCTACAGGGTTGCGTTGCTTGGGTTCCCTCTGTTCGCCCTGGCTCATGTGCTCTCGGGAATACGCGCCCGGCTGAGGAGTCGTGCCATTGACGAAGGCGACGTTTTGGCTCTAACCGCGCTGGTCTTGCTCTTAACCTGCAGTTTTCTGCCAACTCAAATCAACGGTGCCCTGAATGCTGAGCGGCGGCTAGCCGCCCTCGCATGGCCCGTGCTCTTGATCGCTCAGGCGTCCCGGCCCTTACAGGACAAGATAGGACGGTGCATCTTCACGGCTACCGGCTGCGTCATGACGCTGGCGGCTGCTGTCGCCTTGCCAGGAAGCATGACGCGGGACGCGCAACTGATGGCGGACCTTGACCGCGCCCCATTGCCGCCGTTCCGAGTCGGAATCTTTCTTGAGTCGAATGCAGGGCTCAATTCCACCCCGGACACCGGATACGGGCTTGCCTACTGGGCGGGCGTGCACAGCTTCGCTGCGCGACACGACATTCTATTGAACAGCCCCTGGCTGAACGAGACGCACATCCAGCTGCGGGAACAAACCGGCAGCGCGTTTCTTGAGGACATTCTTGACCGCAAGACGATCAATACCCCTGTCAGGTTCTACGATGCCCTTACTTCTTCGGACTCGCTGCGCACGGAGATCAGCCGCAGGATCGACTTTGCGGTCTTCGTGGATCCGGGCAACTCCCCAGCGGAGGGCTTGCTCGCAGCACTTGACCCACATTTTTCTTGGTCGTGCTTCTCTCGAGAAGGGTACGCAGTTTGCACGAAGAACCAGCTTTGAGCAGGTAACAAGGGACCCGATGAACCAGGTCGAAGTAACCCCGGCTCCTCAATCAGCTACCCACATGTCCGGCCAGAGTGCGGTCGACGACCACGCGCTTTTCCCAGGTGCCGAAGTCGAAATGTTGGCTGGACCTGAGACGCCGCAAGCAAATGAAAGCGATTGCCAGCAGAGAACCCGTGCATCTGCGCTCCATTTGGTACACCGCTCAGCCAACCAACCGGCGAGCGTGCGAGTGGTTGCATCCTGGGACCAGAGTCTCCCGAATGACCTGCGGCAACTGGTGATTCAGGCAGACAAGCGCAGTCACGTTTATCTCACGTCCGATGCGATTCGTTCGCTCGTGCTGCGAATTGCCATAGCGGAGGCTGCGACCGCGGAAGAGTTGGACCAGGTGAGCGTTACACGCGGTCCATACCTGTTCCTTTCCAGAGAACAGATGGGCTTCATTGTGGATGGGTTGATTGCGCTTCGCGGGAATCTGCTTGAACGGATACCTGCATCCAAGCGATCGACAATGCACGTCTCAGTTGAGCAGGTTACTTCATTGATTTCGATGATAGCCAGGTTCTTTGGCGGTTGCAAAGACGCAGGGTAGAACACACTCGCCCTATGCGTTCGCACAAGAAGAACGATCGGATGCTTTGACGATCGCAACAAATCTACACTCGTGACTCTTAGAGGAATGCCGTTGAGGCAGATCCACTGGATCCGCCTCAATGCGCATTAGGCGCTGGCTGGCATAGGATGTTTGGAATTGGTAGAAGCCGCGGGACGTTTCTTGGCTCGGCCTGCGCGGCGAAGTTGAGCTTCCGGCCTGACGCGCGGGCCTTCACCGGCATAGCACATTGCTTCGGCAATCCAGTTTAGACCGAAGCTTGTTTCGATTCTCCAGACCGCCTCCTGCAGGTCGCGTTCGGTGAGCAGCCAAGGGCGGCTGTTGCTGAGTTTGCGCACAACGAGCGCCGCGAATTCCCTTGCCAGACGGCGGGCCCGATGCTCGTTTCCCAGGAAATCGCGAAGCAGCACCATCGCCAACTGACGGTCCCTTGTAAAAACCCGGGAAGGCCGGATGGTGATCATCACGCCCTCGGATGGGTCAACACTCGTTCGATGCCGTCGCACTTCCTGGTTGGGCATACCGGCATAAATGACAGGATCGGATTCGACCGGCTCCGGCTCGCGATTGCGGTCCGCGAGCAGAGTATCGAGCAGATCAGAAGGTACGGCAGCATACTTGGCCGCTTCTTCAAGGATGATTTCGGGGATGCTCACTACCCCGTCGGAACCGAGGCTGCCCATGCCATTGCCAAGCCAGCGCTTCAGATGAACCTCGCCACTGTCGTTCGGGACGCGCACCTGCAAAAAGTAGCTATCCAGCAGCGGGTCGTACCCGAGGTCCACTCTGGAACCTTCATTGATCGAATTGAGAGAATAACGACTCATCTTTCACCCGGGACACTCCTTCAGTCCCCGATCGAT
>PLPU01000534.1:0-4886 GCA_003159975.1 Acidobacteriaceae bacterium | reverse complement strand
CTAGGGGGATGAAACTGCGGGTGCCCCATCCATCGAGCGTCACCGGGGTCCCCAGCGACAGGTCTTCGTCGCTGGGGTGGTGGTCGATGGGTGGGAGACCACAAAGCCCAACCGTCCGCCATCGGGCTTTTCATGCTGTTTCTTTCTAGAATCCGCTGCCCGGTTCCTTCACCGCCGGCCCCGAGTAGTGAACATGCACCAGCCGCCAACCTTTTCCCGGCAGATTCACATAAACCTGGCTCTCGCGGCCGGTGGTGTGAACAACCATTCCGTCGCTGCGCAGGATTGCAACAAAATCCCAGTCGAACTCCACCACTGCCGCGTCGCCATACACATGAATGCTCACGTCGCCCACGTTTTTCAGCGTGCGCTTTGCGAAGCTCTGCCCCATCAGCTTCCCGTACACCTCGGATGCAATCTCATCCCAGCCATGCTCGTGCCCCAGCGGGTTGATGAAGGTTACATCCGGCGTCGGAGACCACACTGTCGCGCCCAATTTCGGATCGGCATCGTCGATCGACTGCATATACCTGTCGACCAGCGCTCGAATCGTCGCCTTCGCATGGGACGGGGCCCTCGACCCCTTATCCTGCGCCCCCAATATGCTGGCAACGACCAGCAAGCTGAAACTGGCAATCCATACTGCGAACTTCGTTCCGCGTGTCATGATGCCCTCCGCGCCTTATAAGCTTCTGCCGGCCAGCTTACCACCCGTCTCCATCTTCATCGCTGCCGATCGGCTGTCCCGGCGGCGTGGCAAGTTCCGGCGCTGGCGCAAACTTTGCCGGATCCCTCCTGAACTCCTCAATCTCCGCAATTCCCGCCGCAAAATGCGCCGCAGCCTCTGAACTTCCGGCCTGAGTCTTCAGCCAGCTTTCCAGCCCAACCGCTGCCGCCAGCGCAATTGCCCGCGCCTCACCCGATGCGGCGCCTCTTCCTCCTCCGCCCGCCACAGATACCCCCGCCGGAAACGCCGCACCGGCCGACATCCCAGCACCGCCACCGGCCGCCGCCAGCTCCAGCAAATGATCCAGCACAATATCGTCCACGGTAAACTGCGTCTGACCCTCCAGCCCGCTGAGCCGCGGCGCTTTCCACGTCGCCTTCAGTACCGCTTCAATCTCCTCTTCCAGCCCCAGCGTCTTAGCATCCCGCGCGTGGTCCTCCACCAGCCGGCTCGCCCGTTCCGGATGGAACAGCAGCGATGCCGTCAGCCCCGCCGCAGCCTCCACCGGTCCCTCTGCATCGAAGGTCAGCCCGGTGTGCGCGCCAAAGGATTCCCGCGTCCGCGGATAGTCCGGTGGCCGTGGCGGCAGTATTTTGAGCAGCGATTCCGGCAGGGTCAGCGTCTCCGGCTTCAGCGTCTCCAACACCGCATGCAGCGCCTTCACCTGCTCGGCGTAGGGGATCGCCTCGGTCACCATACCCCCGTCCCCGCGCACGGCGTAGCGGTAATTCAATCCACCGATAATCTTCGACGCGGCTTCGGTCTGGTAGCGATGCAGCAGGTAAAGCGGGACCAGCGTGTCTTCCAGCTCCGCCATCGGCTCGCCGGTCCTGATCGCATTCTCGCCAAACCGCGCCAGCGCCGCTTTGCGCACAGCAAGTATCCGTGTCAGCTCGTCGGCCGCATCCGGGCCGTTGTCCCACAAATGCGCAAATGGATGCGCCCCGCCCAGCGGCCGCGCGTCCTCGTCGGTAATGTAGCGCAAGCCGTCCTTTTCGTCCTGGCGCAGAATGCCGTCGAGAGCCGCTGCCTCATCCGTGCCTGGTTCAAACTGCGAGTACCCATACTGGATTGCCACCTTGTCCCACGCGCCAATCCCCACCGCGTAAGCCTTGTCTAACGTCGGCTTCCCATTCGCATACAGCGTCACCAGCGGGTGCGGATAATCCATCACGCTCACCCCCTGCCCGACGGAAGACGCCGCAAAATTATGCTGCAACCCCAGCGTGTGCCCCACTTCATGCGCCGCCAGTTGCCGCGTCCGCGCCAGCACCATCGCCTCCATGTCCTTCGGAATCGGCTTCCCGCCGGCATACGGTGCAAGCAACGCTTCGGCGATCATGTAGTCCTGGCGCGAACGACCGCTCCCCAGCGTCACCTGGCCCTTGATGATTTCGCCAGTTCGAGGATCGGTGACCGCTTCGCCATAGCTCCAGCCTCGCGAGGACCTGTGCACCCACTGGATCATGTTGTAGCGGATGTCCATTGGATCGGCGCCCTCGGGCAGCACCTCCACCTTCCACGCATTCTTGAAGCCCGCAGCCTCAAACGCCGTCGACCACCAGCGCGCGCCCTCCACCAGTGCCGTCCTGATCGGCTCCGGTGCGCCACGATCCACGTAGTACACCAGCGGTTCGACGGGCTCGCTGACCGCAGCATTGGGATCCTTCTTTATCAGCCGATGACGCTCGATGAAGCGCTGCTCCAGCGGCTCGCCCAACGGCGCTGAATAATCTCTAAAGTTCACCGGAAAGTATCCGGAACGCACGTCGTACCGGCGCGGTGTATAGCCCGGCCCCGGCAGCTCAATCAACGAAGTATGTTCGCGAACAGTGATGGCGTGCGGATCGGGTGTCACCTCGGCCACAAACTCCCCGCGTGGCGCGCTGTCCGTGGTAAACGTAAGCTCCGCCTCAACTTCGGTGTTTTTCGGGAAGTTTTTGGTACTGTCCATGGCCAGCGCGCTGCGGCTTGCGTCCAGCTTGTACGATCCCTGGCCCGCGCGCTGCAACTGCTCGGCGACCCCGTGCGCATCGCGCAGGAAAAACGCCGTCGCGTCCACCAGCAGCTTGCCGTTCTCTTCCGCATCGACAGGAAATCCCCAAAGCACCGACTCCGGAAACGACTGCTTCACCACCATTCGCTCTTCCGGCGCCGCGGCAGACGAGCGGTACATCAGGTTGGGCTCAACCAGCAGCAGCTTTCCGCCCACGCGAGAAAAATGCACCACGCGCCCTCGGCCAAGCTGCCCGCGATCCAGGCCGATGTCGTTCGACCCCAGGCCGTAGGGCAGTTGATCCAGCAGCAGAAAATCCTCATCAAGCTTCGGGATTTCCAGGTACAGCTTCCCCGCCTTCGCATCCCAGTAAAGCGGAAACAGCCCATCCTTCCGCTCCATTCCAGCGACTTTCTGGCTCAACGTCTGCGCAGTCTCAGCCCCGCGCGCCGTCACCGCGCCCGGCAGCAAAAACGTCAAAGCAACAAGCGGCAATACCATCGCCCGCACACCAAGGGACCGAAGCAGAGTAAGCATCACAAAACCTCGCAGAAGGATTGGGAGCGCCAGCGTGCAACGCGCTCTCTATTATTCTCCTATACAGCAAGAGGCTGGGTGTGCGGCCCTTGGTTCTCGATTCTGCGCGGATAAATCGCTTCACACGCACCGCCCCTGAGCGGCTATCATCAATGCTGCCATGAACACATTCCCCAAACCACGCGTCCGATTTGCCCCGTCCCCGACCGGACTGCTCCACGTCGGCAACGCGCGCACCGCTCTCTACAACTGGCTTTTTGCCCGCCACACCGGCGGCCAGTTCATCCTCCGCATTGAGGACACCGACCTCGAGCGCTCCGAATCCCGCTTCGAACTCCAGCTCATGGAAGACCTCCACTGGCTGGGCCTTGACTGGGATGAAGGCCCCGGCCTGAGCGGCCTGCCCGACGTGGGCGACTACGGCCCCTACCGCCAATCCGAGCGCCTCGACATCTATGCCGAACACACTGAGCGGCTACTCCTCGAAGGGAAAGCGTACCGCTGCTTCTGTACCCAGGAGGACCTGGAAGCCGAACGCCAGCGCGCCGTCGACGAGCATCTCCCACAGATCTACTCCGGCCACTGCCGTTTGCTCACCCAAGTTGAAATCGGCAGGAATCTTGCCGCCGGCCTGCCCTACGCCGTCCGCCTCAAAATCGAAGACCACCCCCTCCGCTTCCACGACCTGGTACGCGGCCCAGTCGAGTTTGCTGCCGACGCAGTCAGCGACCCGGTTCTCGTCCGCTCGGCAAGCGGCGTCTCCGCGGGCATTCCTGTCTACAACTACGTCGTCACCATCGACGACGCGCTGATGCAAATCACCCACGTCATTCGCGGCGACGACCACATCTCCAACACCCCCAGGCAGGTCGCCATCTACCAGGCCTTCGGCTGGCCCGTGCCCGAGTTCGCCCACCTCTCCACGATTCTTGGCCCCGATCGCGAACGTCTTTCCAAGCGCCACGGCGCAACCTCCATCTCCACCTTCCGCCAGATGGGCTACCTGCCTGAAGCCATGGCCAATTACCTGGCGCTGCTTGGCTGGGGCGCGGAAGACGGCAAATCCGAGACCTTCACGCTGGCCGAACTCGCTCCCATCTTTACGCTCGGGCGCGTCACTCCCTCCCCCGCCGTCTTTGACTTCGACAAGCTCAACTGGCTCAACCGCCATTACCTCAAGAAGGCCGACCCGGAGCGCATCGCCAAGCTCGCAGAGCGGCAGTTTTGCCAGTACCGGCCCGACATCTTCCCGCTCTGGACGTCCTCCGAGCTCTATACCGCCGAAACGCTTTCGTACCTTGAGAGCCTGAACCCTCCCATTCATCCCAACGTTCTCTCCAACGCCCTCATTACACTCAGAAAAGAGTGGTTCGCGCGTCTGCTTGCGCTGCTGGTCCCGTCAGTCGATCACCTTGATCAGCTCCCGATGCGGGCCGCGCCAATCCTCGGCTTCGATCCCAACTCCGCGCGCGCCAACCCTGAAAACGTGGCCATCCTCGCCTCCGACTCCACGCGCACCGTGCTCGGAGAGCTTGCCAACCGCGCCCGCGCTCACGCCGACATCATTAGCCCCGCCGATTTCAAAGCCTGGATCAACGACATCAAAGCTGCAACCGGCATCAAGGG
>PLPU01000086.1:1507-2979 GCA_003159975.1 Acidobacteriaceae bacterium | reverse complement strand
AGCGGGAACCAGGTGCTCTGGATCTCGACCAACACGGTGTGGCCGGCCTTGAAAACGTGGTCGACATCGTGGAGGGAAAACTTGTACTCGTGGATGGAGCCGGAGCGCATTGGTGTGGGTGTTTCAAAGGATCCGAGATAGCGGCCGCGGAAGATTTCTTCGTTGGTCATGAGCTGGTAGCCGCGCATTTTGGGGTCGGGATCGTTGTCGGGATACTGGTCGATGAGCTTCACGACCATGTCGTTGTCGGAACCGCTGGTGGAGGCGTAGATGTCGGCCAGGACTTCGCCGGTGAGCACCAGATCCTTTTTGAGGACGGGGAGTTTCCAGACGGCAAGATCTTTGCGGGCAGTGACGAAGCGCTGATCCTCATCGAGCCAATTGGCCCACTGCGAGCCGTCGCTGTAGGTGGGCTGTATGGGGCGATGGCGATAGGGGACTGGGTTGGCGGGATCGCTGACGTAGCTGGTGGTAGCGGCGGCGGTCGAGTCAGTGAAGCTGAGCAGTCCGTTGCCCTGAAGATGAAGGCTGGTGGGCTGCGATTCCTTGGGCGGGAAGTGCGCGTAGTACTTCCAGGTGTTGGAGCCGGTCTGGAAGCTGGCGGTGTTTTCGAGATCAAAACCCGATTGATTGGCGCCGGGCGCATCTTTGAGATAGTGTGCGAAGAATTTGGCTTCGATCTGGGAGCGGAACTCTTTGCCGATGGGCTCGCCGTATTGAATGTTGGCGAGGTGGCGCGTGGTGGAGACCCATGAGCCATGACGCCAGGGGCCGAGGACCAGGAAGTTCTCATGGTTTGTGTCATGCGGCTCAAGCGTGGAGTATTCAATCTGCGGACCGAACATATCTTCCTGGTCGTAGTAGCCGCCGACGGAGAGCGTGGGCACGGTTACCGAGTTGAGATGGTGTTCGACGCCGCGTGAGGACCAGTATGTGTCATACGCGGGATGTTCGAGGAAGAGCTTCCATGTGGGCAGCAGCTTGGAGCCGGACTTCTTGACGTCTTCAGCAAACGAGCCGCGCTCGAGGAAGTAGTCGAAACCGTCGCGGGGCTTGCCGTCTTTGTCCTTGCCGTAGCTGACTTCAGTGGACCCCTTGCTGGACTCGAGGCCGATGACATAGTCGTAGCCGTAGGACTGGCGGAATGCGCCGTTGTGAAAGAAGTCGTCGCCCATCCACACGTCGATCATGGGGGCCTGCGGGGAGATGGCTTTGACGGCGGGGTGCGGGTCAATGCCGGCCATCATGGCGAGGAAGCCTGGATAGCTGGTGCCGACAAAGCCGGCGCGGCCGTTGTTGCCTGGAACATTCTGAAGGAGCCAGGCGACGGTGTCGTAGGTGTCGGTGGACTCGTCGATCGCTTTGGGGTTCGAGTGGTCGACGTTGGGGCGGCTCATGACGAATTCGCCATCGCTTTTGTGGCGGCCGCGGATGTCGCCGCAGACGTAGATGTAGCCTTCACGGGCTAGCTC
>PLPU01000086.1:0-1480 GCA_003159975.1 Acidobacteriaceae bacterium | reverse complement strand
GGCTTCGGAGCGCTGGTAGTCGTGGAAGAGATGGTGGACGGGATCGCCGGTACGGCGGTAAAAAGTGTCGGGTGCGCCGGAGCCTTCGCCTGCTGAAATCAGGACGCCTGGCGCCCCGGCATCGGACTTGAAGGTGTAGCTGACTTTCGAGTCGGGGAGGCCGAACGCGGCGGTGCCGATTTGCTTGAGTTCGGTAGGAACGTAGCGCTCGGATTCAACGAACAGCTTGCCGTTTTCAGCGTAGAAGCTCAGCGGTGTGTCCGGCTCGGCTGCTTCGGTGTACTCGCCGGCAAATGCATCGAGCGGGTCGGCGGGAGAAGCTGCGTGGGCCGCGGCTGGATGGGGTAGAAGGCTGCCGAATGCGGGCGCGGTGGGGAGCAGAGCGAGACAGAGAGCGGCGAGCGCGAGACGAAGACGAACCAAGGGAAAGACCTCCTCAGAGCATGTTCAAGAAAATATCAGGAAGGGCGGGGCGAGGCCTAATGGGCGTGGCCATGATGGCGATGGCCGTGGCCACCGCCCGAGCTGCTCGCCATTTCTTCAATAGGGACGACGCACCCATCGGTTTCGGGGCAGCCAGTGTGTTCGAACTGGATGGTGCTGTGGCAGATGTCGAAGTGGTCCTTGAGAATGTGCTTTAGGTTGAGCAGAATGCAGGCGCTCTCGGACGGCGGAATGTCATTGATGATCACGTGGCAGGCGAGTGCGCGCGACTGCGAGCCAAGGCTCCAGACGTGGAGATCGTGGACATCGAGAACGCCTTCGACAGCTTCCATGCCGGCGCGGATATGGGGGAGCGAGCAGCCGCGCGGCGTGCCTTCGAGGAGAATGTTGAGCGTCTCGCGGACGATGCCGATGCTGGACCAGAGGATAAGCGCGGCGATGAAGAGCGAAAGGACGGGGTCGATCCAGTTCTGGCCGGTGAGCAGGATGCCCGCGCCACCGGCGATGACGGCTGCGGTGGAAAGCGTGTCGCCGGCCATGTGGAGAAAGGCTGAGCGCATGTTGACGTCGCGGGCCACGCCCCAGAGCAGGGCGGCGATGACGCCGTTCATGAGCACGCCGGCGGCGGCGACGTACATCATCAGCCGGGGCTGCACGGCGACAGGCGCCGAGAGCCGGTGGAAGGCTTCGACGGCGATCCAGAGCGAGATGACGATGAGCGTGGCGGCGTTGATGAAGGCGGCAAGCACGCCGGCGCGCTGGTAGCCGAAAGTCTTTTTGTCGCTGGCCGGGCGGGTCTGGAAATAGACCGCGGCGAAGCTGAGCAGGAGCGCGAGGAAGTCAGAGGCGTTGTGGCCGGCCTCAGAGAGCAGCGCGAGGGAGTGCGCGCGCAGGCCAGCCACAAAGGTGACTACGACGTAGGCGAGCGTGGCCACGAGGGAGAAACGCAGTACGGATTTGGTTCTGCCCGCGCCGGTTGGGGAGGGCGCTGCGTGGACATGCATGGGAATAGTATACCGGGGTGGGGTATAAGAGG
>PLPU01000443.1:0-2653 GCA_003159975.1 Acidobacteriaceae bacterium | reverse complement strand
TCGGCGATGACGCCGTCCTTCATGGGCTTGATGGCCACGATGTTGCCGGGGGTGCGGCCGAGCATCTCTTTGGCCTCTTTACCCACGGCTTCCACTTCACCGGTGTTCTTGTTGATGGCCACAATGGAGGGCTCGTTGACAACGATACCCTTGCCGGCCGCAAAGACCAGGGTATTGGCGGTGCCGAGATCGATGGCCAGGTCGCTGGAAAACATGCTGAAGAGCGAGCGCAGGCCGTGCGAGCGCGAGGAGCGCGAAGGGTAGCCGTTCAATGACATTGGGAAACTGGTATTACCTCAAGGCTTATTGTACGGCCATTGGGCGGTGGCCGTATCGGAAGCCCGCAAAGGGCGGGCAAACACAGCGTTTATGCGGTAAACTCAAGTGTCTTCCGGTCAGGGCAATCGCCGATGACGGCCCCCCGATCCCTGACTCCATATCCCTGTTCTTCGAGGTTTCCCATGAGTTACCAGGTCTTTAACAATCTGATTGGCGGCGAATGGCTGCCGGCCCAGAGCGGCAAGACGTTTTTCAACCTGAACCCGGCCGATCGCGCGGACGTGGTGGGCTCGTTTCCCGCATCGAGCGCGGAGGATGTGGATCTGGCCGTGGCCGCCGCGAAAAAAGCATTTGAGACATGGCGGCTGGTTCCCGCGCCCAAGCGGGCTGAGATTCTGCAACGCGCCGGTTATTTGCTGTCGGTTCGCAAAGAGCAGTATGCCCGCGAGATGACTCGCGAGATGGGGAAGGTGCTGGCGGAGACGCGGGGGGATGTGCAGGAGGCGATTGACGAAGCTTTTTATGTTGCCGGCGAGGGACGCCGCTTGTTTGGGCAGACCACCCCGAGCGAGTTGCAAAACAAGTTTGCCATGAGCGTGCGCATGCCGCTGGGGGTGGTGGGGCTGATTGCGCCGTGGAATTTTCCGATGGCGATTCCATCGTGGAAGCTGCTTCCGGCGCTGGTTTCAGGCAACACCTGCGTGATCAAGCCGGCGGAAGATACTCCGCTGTCGACGTATAACCTGGTGCAAACACTGATGGATGCTGGATTGCCTCCGGGAGTGGTGAACATTGTTTGCGGGTATGGGCCGGAAGCCGGGGCTCCGCTGGTGGAGCACGCTGACGTGCGGGCCATCAGCTTTACCGGATCAAGCGAGGTGGGGTCGCTGGTGGCGCAACGGGCGGCGGCCACGTTCAAGCCGGTATCACTCGAGATGGGCGGGAAAAACGCGCAGATTGTGCTGGATGACGCGAATTTGGAGCTGGCGCTGGAAGGCGCTTTGTGGGGCGGATTCGGGACGACGGGCCAGCGTTGCACGGCGACCAGCCGGATCCTGCTGCAGAAGGGAATTGCTGCGAAATTTACCGCCGAGTTTGTGGCTCGGGCGCAGAAGCTCACCGTCGGCAACGGGCTCGATGAAGGCGTAGAGGTTGGTCCGCAGGTGAACAAGAGCCAGATTGAGACTTCAACGCAGTATGTCGAAATTGCCTTGGTGGAGGGCGCTAAGCTGCTGACCGGCGGCCACGCTTTGACCGAGGGGATTTATGCCGGGGGTACATTCTTCGCGCCGACCATCTTCGGCGAAGTGACGCCCACGATGCGCATTGCGCGTGAAGAGGTCTTTGGGCCGGTGGTGAGCCTGATCGAGTTCGACACGTTTGAAGAAGCGATCGAGATCGCCAACTCGATCGACTACGGATTGTCGACTTCGATCTACACCAGGGACGTGAATCGGGCGTTTACGGCGATTCGCGACCTGGAGGCGGGGATCACGTATATCAATGCACCGACGATTGGGGCGGAGGTGCATTTGCCGTTTGGCGGCGTGAAGCAAACGGGGAACGGGCACCGCGAAGGCAATGGCGCGATTGATTTTTATACGACCTGGAAGTCGGTGTATATCGATTACTCGGACAAGCTGCAGAGGGCGCAGATCGATAATGCGGAGTGAGACACTCAGCTTCCCCGTTTCGCGCTACAATCATTCCATGCCGCACACCTTCGAGGAAATTCGACAAATCGCCCATGAATTGCCGGAGGATCAGCGTATTCTGCTTGCGGCCTCGCTCTGGGAGAGTGTTGAGATTGATGGGACCGATGTGTCCGAGGCCGAAGTCGATGCTTCATGGGACGCGGAGATCGAACGCAGGGTGGCTGAAATCAAGGCTGGGACCGCCATTACCTATTCCCTGCAAGAGGTCGAAGCGGATTTGCGGGCCATCGTAGGTTCTTGAAGGCTCTTCGGTTTCACGAAGGCGCCCGGGTGGAGGCTAGACAGGCAGCTGATTGGTATTCTGAGCGCAGCCTGGATGTGGCGCGAAAGTTCAGGGATGAACTGCTGGCCGGCTTCTCCAACGCGTCTGCTTCTCCGCTTCGATTTCCTGCCTATCTCCATGGGACACGCAGAGTCCTACTCAAGAAATTTCCCTATTTCATTGTCTTCTTCGACTGGCAGAACGAGACTTTTATTGTTGCTATTGCGCATGCGAAGCGTCGATCCGGCTATTGGCGCGACCGGATCTGAGTCGGTGAGAATGCCAGCGCTGCGAGCTACTTCCTCAACCTTGTGTGCTGGACGCCGGCGCCGGCGCTGGTGAGGGTGCAGGCGCCAAACTGGTCGCAGCGGTATTGGATCGGGAGGGGGAAGTCGCG
>PLPU01000614.1:15094-15839 GCA_003159975.1 Acidobacteriaceae bacterium | reverse complement strand
GGCGGATCGGGCGGTGCGCTGGCCCTGGCCGTCGCCGACCGGGTGCTGATCCTGGAGAACGCGGTTTACTTTGTTGCTTCGCCGGAGACATGTGGATCGATCATGTGGCGCGATGCAGCCAACAAGAAGCTGGCCGCCGAGGCCATGCGCATCTCCGCGACGGAGGTGGCCGCGCTGGGCTGCGTGGATGAGATCATTGCAGAGCCGCCGGGGGGTGCGCACCTGGACCATGAGACGGGATCGGGGTTGCTGGGCACCGCGCTCAAGCGGCATCTGGCTGAGCTGAAGGCGCTGCCGGTGGATGTGCTGGTGGCGGCGCGCCAGAAAAAGTTCCGCAACATCGCCCAGTTCTACACGGAAGGTTAGTTTGGTGGAGCATCGGCTGGCGAAACGATTCGGGAGGTTGAGCGCTTGCATTCAATGGGGCCTGCGAGAGCTTGCGCGGGACCGCGGGCGATCGGCAGCCGGGGCACGCGCATGAACCCTAACGAATCGCGCGGCGGCAGGTTTCGCGCCTACATTCAATTTGTTGCGGCTGTTCTCTATTTCTTTCTGGCGCGGTCTCTGGCCCACCGCGGCGCGCAGGTGCTGGCGGGGGAACAATGGGCTCCGCTGGTTGACCAGGCTCTGCTGGTTTTTCTTCTGATTGCCGGCTATGCTGCCATGGGATTCTGGGTCGACCGCCAGACTGACCCGGTCAGCGCTCAGGGATTGCCGCTCCGGTCAGGTTGGCCGGGCGAGGCGG
>PLPU01000614.1:9389-15083 GCA_003159975.1 Acidobacteriaceae bacterium | reverse complement strand
GCGGACGCGGCTTTCTTTGCGCTGACGGCGCTGGCGGAGGAGGTTGCCTTTCGCGGATACGGATTTCAGCGATTCATGAAGGCGCTGGGTCCGGTTGGAGCGGCGGTGGGATTCGCTCTGTTCTATGCCCTGGTGCAGGCGCAGACTACCGGTTCGAGCCATGCCAGCTTTGCGGTTTCATTGGTTCTGAGCCTGCTGCTTTCAACGGCTTATCTGCGCACGCGGGCACTGTGGGTGAGCTGGGGCATCAACTTTGGGTGGAAGGCGATCCGCGCGCTGCTGTTCGGGCTGGCAGTTAGCGGCGTCAGCAGCCACTCGCCGGTGGTGCAGGGCGACCCGATGGGACCGTTCTGGATCACAGGCGGCGGGTATGGCCTTGACGGCACCTGGATTACCTTCATCGCGCTGCTGGCGGCGTTCCCATTTCTCTACCGCGCGACCCGCGATCTGGACTACCGTCACAATGCGCCGGTGATCGTCCCCGGAGGCATTCCGGTGGATCTGGATGCGGCTGCGCGACGCCAACACGAGGCTGCGATGGGGCCAGTGGAACCTGCTGCTCCGGCGCTGGTACAGATTCTGCCGGTTGCGGCGCCGCCGCCGGCGGTTCCGCTTGATGCTCCGCCCGCATCTGAGGAATAGAGCCTGGCGGTGGCTCGCGGTGAACATCGTCCGATACCGTCCAATTTGCTTTTTCAATCAAAACGGGACTATCTTTTGGTTAATTCCGGAAGCTGACATGGGAGGTCCCCATGAAACGTCTAGTCGTAGCCCGGCAAGCGCGGCCAATCCCCGAAAGGGCCGAAAGCGCCAAATTCAAGAGCCTGTTTGCGTGCGCTGCCGTCACCTGCGCTTTTGCGGGACTGTTTGCGGCTGCTTCGTCCTCGGCGCAGGTCACGATTGATTCCAAGACCGGGGCCGTGAAAAATGAACAGACCGGATCGCAGGTGACGGTCGACCGGCGCTACCAGCAGATTGCGCCGACGCATGTCGCGCTGACCAAATCAGAACTCGATCCCAAGACCAGGCTGGAACTGATCCGGCTTTTGCAGTCGGAGCAGGGGTTTGCCATGCGGCCATTTCCGCGCGGCCACAAGGGGTTGACGCTGGCAGCCAACGGCAAGTTGGAGCCGGTGGGGGAGACCTATCTGAACCTGGTGACAAGCCAGGGCATGTCGGCCAAGCCCGGGGATCGCGTGGTGCTTACCAATATCAAGTTCGATCGCTCGCGGATCGTTTTCGATTTGAACGGCGGCCCGGACGCGAAGCATCGCTTCCTGCGCCATGTGCAGATCGGCATGGGCGGCCCGGATATGACGGCCCCGGTGGTGCAGGGTCAGGATGAGCATGAGCCTGTCGGTGCGCGCCTTACGCTGGCGTTTGAGAACCATGTGCCGGTGCTGACCGGGGCGGAGGTCAAGGCACTGCTGGCGCCGATGATCTCGTTCGACGTGAAGACGCCGATTCAGGCGTATACCGACACGCTCCCGGCGAAGCTCAAAGAGGCCATCCTCGACCATCATGTGATGGTGGGCATGAGCACGGACATGGTGCTGTTTGCCAAGGGACGGCCGGATGGCAAGTCGCGCGAGATGGATGGGCAGATGCCGTTCGAGGAGTGGATTTATGGCAGGCCTCCCAATGAAGTGGATTTTGTCAGGATCAACGGCAATCGCGTGATTCGGGTGGAAGTGGCGAAGGTGGGGCAGGAGCCGCAGGTCTTTACCAAGAATGAGGTGGAAGGGCTGATGCGCACCGACGGGACGCCGCTCGATGCCGGGAACACCCGCACAGTGGCCGAGGGAGACGTGCAGCGCAATCCCGACAGAGAGGCTGCGGACGCTCCGCCCAGCCTGCGTAAACCGGGAGAAACACTGCCCGCCGACGACACCAGCGGCGACCGCACAGGCGTGATGAAGCCGGTGCAGTTCCCGAAGGCGAAGACGGACGATCAGAATGGCGGGCAGCCGGCTACGACGCAACCGGGTTCGGCGCCGCCTGTACCTGCGACTGCTCCAACAGCTCCGGCGTCGACGACCTCGCCGGCTACTGCGCAGCCTGCGCCTGCGGATGGTTCGCAACCGGCTACGCAGCCGACCAAGCCTCAGCCGTTTTTGCCTTCGGGGAGGTAGTGTCCTAATTTCGATCCGCAGTGCGATGAACGGCTTCTTGATTGGCAATTGACCGAAACAGCACAATTTCAAGCGATTTCAGGAGTTCAGTCCGATGATCACCAGTATCCACACCCTGATTTATTCCGACGACGCCCCCGCAACGCGCGCATTCCTTCGCGACGTCCTTGGGTGGCCCTACGTTGAGGATGCGGCGGGCGGAGGCGCGGGTTGGCTGATCTTCAAGAGCGGGCGGAGTGAGATGGGCGTGCACCCGACGCACATCGTCCACGAAGGCAAGACGTACGAATCGCCGCGGCAGCATCAGATCTCCCTGATGTGCGACGACATCTCACAGACGGTCGCTGAGCTGAAAGGCAAAGGAGCGGAGTTCCACGGCGAAGTTCAGGATCACGGGTACGGACTGGTGGTCATGATGGCCGTGCCTGGCGCGGACGACATCATGCTTTACGAGCCCAGGCATCCGCTGGCGTACAACCTTTGACCGATTCAAAGGGCAACTAGCTCACTCCCACCGTTCACCCTTCGCAGGGCATGGTTCAAATCAGGACACGGCCTTTGGGGGCGCGCTGAAGCCAGGAGGCAGACCTTGATGTAAACTGGAGGGAGCGAGTCCGGCTCCTGCTCCCTTCAGGCGAATCCGATGCCTGGAAACTGCGGCAAATCTTTTCAAGAGAAGAGGGTGAGCTAATGACCGCGCCGTTGAAGCCGCGCGCAGCAGATTTGCGCGTGTGTGCAGAGACAACCCCAGAAGGAGAAACACCCGACCGATGGCAAAAGTAGCAAAAACAGGTGATCGCAAGAAGGTAATGGACACGACGAAGTCGACCGACTGTCCCAAGTGCAGCAAGCCGACGCGTATCGTCAAGCGCGTAAAGGACCGTGAGCGCGGCATTCCCGGCGGAGTGTATATCTCGTGCTCCGCGTGCGACTTCTACGAGAAGCTTTAGTATTCAGTTTTAAGTTGTCAGTTTTGAGGCTTCAGGAAGGCCCGGCGCAAGCCGGGCTTTTTTAGATTGGAGCAGAATCAACGGGCCCCGCACTCTTTTTGATAACCCGCTCCGCTAACTTCCCATCCTGCAATCACCCCCATCGCTGTAAACTACCCTTGCCCAATGCCACTGACCGTCGCCGACTTCGTACATCGCTGGAAGATCAACTCTCAATCTGAGAAGGCCGGCGCGCAGTCCCATTTCATCGATCTTTGCGACCTCCTCGGTCATCCGCATCCAGCCGCCGCCGATTCCACCGGCGAGCGCTTCGCTTTCGAAAAGTACGTCGGCAAATCGCGCGGCGGCAAAGGCTTTGCCGACGTCTGGTTCCGCGACCACTTCGCCTGGGAATACAAGGGCAAGCACAAAGACCTCCAAAAGGCCTATCAGCAGCTCAACGACTACCGTGAAGAGTTGGCAAACCCGCCCCTCCTCGTCGTCTGCGACTTCGAGCGCTTCGAGGTCCACACCAACTTCACCGCTACTCGCAAGCGCGTCTACGCCTTCACGCTCGACGACCTCAACCGCAACCACGTCACCGCCGCCTGCCCGCTCCCGCCGCTCGAAGTCCTCCGCGCCCTCTTCGGCGACTACAACGTCCTCCGCCCCGAATACACCGACGCCCAGGTCACCCAGGAGGCAGCCAAACTTTTCAGCCGCCTCGCCGAAAGCCTTGAACTCGAAAACCGCAACCTCGGCGCAACCCGCGAAGAAGTCGCTCACTTCCTCATGCGCCTGCTCTTCTGCCTCTTTGCGGATTCCATCGGCCTGCTCCCCGACCGCGTCTTCCGCAACATGATCCAGAGCGACGACCGCTTCCGCCCCCGCAAGTTCCTCCGCAAGCTCAAGCTCCTCTTTGAGGCCATGAGCGAAGAGGACGGAATCTTTGGGGCGCTTAGCATCCGCTACTTCAACGGCGGGTTGTTCAACAACTCCTCCGTGATTCAACTCGACCTCGGCGATCTCGGCATCCTCTACGAAGTCTCCAAAAACTACGACTGGTCCCACATCGCCCCCGCCATCTTCGGAACCCTCTTCGAGCGCTCTCTCGATCCCGCCCGCCGCTCCCTCATCGGAGCCCACTACACCAGCGAAGAAGACATCCTCCTCCTCATTGAGCCGGTGGTCGTCCGCCCCCTCCAGCAACGATGGGAAGCCGCCAAACAGCGCGTCCTTGAAGCCCTCGCTATTGAGCAAGCGGAAAAGGAAGCTGAAAACGGCAAGCAAGCCCGCCTTCGTGTCGATCTGCAATCTGAAAAGCTGCTCGGCCAATGGATTGACGAGCTCACCGCCGTCCGCGTGCTCGACCCCGCCTGCGGCTCCGGAAACTTCCTCTACGTCGCCCTCCGCCGTCTGCTCGATTTGTGGCTTGAGGCACGCCAGTTCGCCGCCGAGCAAGGCATCTCGCTCGTAGTCACAAAAATGGTCTCGCCAAGCCAGCTCTACGGCATCGAGACAGAGTTCTACGCCCACGAACTCGCATCCATCGTAGTCTGGATCGGATTCCTTCAGTGGAAGCACGAACACGGCATTCAGGAAGACCGCGAACCCGTCCTCGAAAAGCTCAACAACATTGAGCACGGCGACGCCATCCTGCGTTACGACGAGGAAGGCAACCCGTACGAACCCGAATGGCAACAAGCAGACTTCATCGTCGGCAATCCGCCGTTCCTGGGCGACAAAAAGATGAGAAGCGAATTGAACGTAGAGCCTCATCCGTTCTATGTGGACCAGCTCCGCGTTCTCTATGACGGAAGAGTTCCGGGCGGGGCTGACCTCGTCACATATTGGTTTGAGAAGGCTCGCAACGAAGTCGAGATTGATGACCACATAAGGGTGGGGCTGCTAGCAACACAAGCCATTCGCGGGGGAGCAAACCGCGTCGTCTTGGAGCGAATCCTTGAAACGGGTGGGATCTTCATGGCTCGGAGTGATCGGCCATGGCTGCTCGAAGGCGCGGCGGTCAGAGTTTCAATGGTTTGTTTCGACGGCGGGCACCAAGCCGACCGGGAATTGGACGGTGAAACAGTCGCTAGAATTCACGCTAACCTGACAAGCGAGACAGAGACAACTTCCGCAATCCAGCTCAAAGAAAACGGGGGAATCGCGTTCGTTGGCCCATCACCTCACGGCCGGTTCGACATCGACTCCGAGACCGCTCGCAAAATGCTCTCCGCCCCTACGAACGTCAACGGCAGGCCGAATTCCGATATCGTCAAGCGAGTCGAAAACGCCATTGACCTTCTGCGGAGACCACGCAATGTTTGGACCATCGATTTCGGAGCGGAGACGACCGCGGAAGAAGCGGCTATGTACGAACTTCCATTCCACTTCGTACGCACAAAAATCTTCCCGATCCGAGCGAGAAACCACCGCCAAGCCTACCGCGAGAAGTGGTGGATTTACGGCGAAGCAAGACCTGGAATGAGAAGGGCGATCAAAAATCTCCAAAGATATGTCGTCTGCCCAAGGGTTTCAAAGCATAGGGTCTTCGTTTGGCGGGAAACTTCAATCCTTTGCAACGATGCAACCATTGTTTTTGCCCGAGAGGACGATTATTTCTTCGGCGT
>PLPU01000614.1:0-9301 GCA_003159975.1 Acidobacteriaceae bacterium | reverse complement strand
GACATCGACCCGCGCGACCTTCCCAAGCGCACCCTCACCAACCTCTACAACCAGCGTCCCGAGTGGCTCTCCAACGCTCACGGCGCCCTCGACGAGGCAGTCTTCGCCGCCTACGGTTGGCCCTCCAACCTCTCCAAAGAAGAAATCCTCGCCCGCCTCCTCGCCCTCAACCACGAGCGCGCCGCCGCCCAAAAGATTTAAGCAGTACGCCAGTGAGGGACCCCGCACGGGTGTACTGCCCCCCATCCCATTCCGCGGAAAAGAGCGGAATGGGGCATGGTATTTGTACGCAAACGCAGATTCCAGTTGATTTGAATTCTTTCCTTAAAATACCTATTTTACAAATAGGTATTTTCGTGATACTTTCTTGCAATGGCGAAGAATCCCGAACACCGCGACCTTTTCCCCGGAGCGCTGGAAATCATGATCCTGCAGTCGCTCCGCTTGCGGCCGATGCATGGCTATGCGCTGGTCAAACACATCAAGAACGTCTCCGACAACCTGCTGCAGGTTGAAGAAGGATCGCTCTATCCCGCTTTGCAGCGGATGCTGCGGGAGGGGCTGCTGGAATCGGAGACCGGGTTGTCAGCGAAGGGGCGTCCGACGCGCATTTACCGGCTCACCGATGCGGGTCTTCGCCACCTGGAGCAGGAAGTCGTCAGCTTCGAAAAAATGTTCACCGGAATCACGCGCGTGCTGGCCGTCGCCAAGGCGTAGGAGGTTAAGCCATGCAGTTTCTTCGCAAGCTGTTCAGCCGCAATCGCCGTTATGACGACATCTCGGTCTCCATTCAGGAGCATATTGAAGAGCGGACCGAGGAATTGATGGCGGAGGGGAGGTCTCGCAAGCAGGCCGAGCAGGCGGCGCGGCGCGAGTTCGGCAACGTAACTTTGATGCGGGAGCGGAGCCGCGAAGTGTGGCAGTGGGCAGCGCTTGAGTCTCTGCTTGCGGATTTGAAGCTGGTCTTTCGGCGGTTGCGGAAGTCGCCGGGGTTCGCAGCTACGGTGCTGCTGACGATGGCACTGGGGATCGGCGCAAATACGGCGGTGTTCAGCGTGATTGACAGCGTGCTGCTGAAGCCGCTGCCTTATCCCGATTCCAGTCGGCTGGTCGCGCTGATTCTGAACGCTCCAGGGGCCGCGGGAATGGCGGACTTTACCGGCGGCCTGCGGATTTCGCCCTCGATGTATCTGACCTTCTCCGGGCACAACCGGAGCTTCCAGTCGATGGGTGTTTGGACGTCGGGCACGGCAAGCGTGACGGGGCTTGCGCAACCCGAGCAGGTTCAGACGGCGCTGATCAGCGACGGCATCCTTGAAACGCTTGGCGTTCCTGCTACAGCAGGGCGGTGGTTCTCACAAGTCGATCAGGATCCGCGCGGGGCAAAGACCGTGATGTTGAGCTACGGCTATTGGCAGCGGCGCTTTGGCGGCGACAAATCAGTGATTGGGCGGAGTATCCAGGTGGATGCGCAGACGCGAGAGATTGTGGGTGTGATGCCGCGCGGGTTCAAGATGGTCGATCACGAGTTCGATTTGCTGGTGCCGCTGGCCGTCGATCGGACCAACCAAAAGCTGGCGCCATTCTACCTGGAGGGCATTGGCCGCCTTAAACCGGGAATAAGCGTGGCGCAGGCCGATGCGGACGTGACGCGGCTGATTTCGCTGTGGATGGATTCCTGGTCCAACGGGCCGGGCACGAACCCGCATTTCTACGAAAGGTGGAGAATAACGCCGAGTTTCCGTTCACTGAAACAGCGAGTCGTGGGCGACGTGGGCGGCGTGCTGTGGACGGTGATGGCGACGATTGGCCTGGTGATGCTGATTGCCTGCACCAACGTTGCGAACCTGCTGCTGGTTCGCGCGGAATCGCGCCAGCAGGAGCTCGCGATCCGGGCCGCATTGGGAGCCGGCCGCGCCCGCATCGCGCGCGAACTGCTGACGGAAAGCTTGACTCTCGGGTTGATGGGAGGCGTGATCGCAGTGGGCGTGGCGTACGCGGGATTGCGTCTGCTGACTGCAATTGGGCCGGCCGACTTGCCCAGGCTGAGCGAAGTCTCGCTGGATGCGCGTGCGCTTTGTTTCACTCTTTTTCTTTCGGTTTTCTCAGGGTTGTTGTTCGGATCGATTCCTGTGCTCAGGTACGCGCGCGCCAAGGTCTCGACAGCCATCGGGAGTGCAAACCGCACAGCCAGCGCAGGCCGTGGGCGGCTGAGATCGCGGAACGTGCTGGTGGTGGCGCAAGTGGCCATGGCGCTGGTGCTGCTGGTGAGCGCGCTGCTGATGATCCGCACCTTCGCGGCGCTGCGGAACGTCGACCCCGGGTTTTCCGACGCAGCGCATGTCCAGACGATGCATATCTGGATTCCCGATTTGCTGATTACGGACCCGCAAACAGTGACGCGCGTGCAGAACAGCATTGTCGACAAACTCGCAGCCATTCCCGGCGTAACGTCCGTCGGGTTCGCAGGCGCCGTGCCCATGGAGAACAACGATCCCAACTGGGACGAGATTGGCGCGGAGGGAAAGCGATATGACGGCGGCGAACCACCTCTTCGGCTATTCAATTACGTCTCGCCGAATTACTTTCACACCGCGGGGACAAAACTGGTTGCGGGCCGCGATTTTACCTGGGACGACAACTACGGGTTGAGGCCAGTGGTGATTGTGTCTGAGAACTTCGCCCGCGAGTCGTGGGGATCGGCTTCTGCCGCTGTGGGCAAGCGCGTGCGCCAGTTTTCGAGTATGCCGTGGCAGGAGGTGGTTGGCGTTGTCCAGGATGTTCGCCAGCACGGCGTGGATCAGGATGCTCCGCCCACCGTCTATTGGACGGCGATGCTCAACGATCCGTATACCCGGACGCCGACCATTGACGGACCGCGCTCGGTCACTTTCGTGATTCACAGCAGTCGCGCCGGAAACGAAGGCTTTCTCGCGGAGGTGCAGCGAGCCGTCTGGTCAGTGAATGCAAATCTGCCGCTCGCGTCGGTGCAAACGATGCAGGACCTCTACAGCAAATCGCAGGCTCGCACTTCGTTCACGTTGGTGATGCTGGCGATTGCCGGATCAATGGCCCTTGCTCTGGGAGTCATAGGCATCTACGGCGTGATCTCTTATGCGGTTTCGCAGCGCACCCGCGAGATTGGTGTCCGGTTGGCGCTGGGCGCGCAGAAGAACGACCTGAAGTGGATGTTTGTTCGTTCCGCGCTGCTGCTAACGGGCTGCGGGATCGCGTTGGGCCTGGGCACGGCAGCCGCGCTGATGCATTTGATGAAGTCACTGCTGTTTGGCATCAGCCCGCTCGATCCCTTTACCTACATCACGGTGCCGCTGATCCTGGCCATCTCCGCTGCGCTGGCGAGCTATCTGCCGGCGCGGCGGGCGGCTTCGGTTGACCCGGTTGAGGCGCTGAGAGCGGAGTAGGGGGGCAGGAGGGGCAGCGCAGGGGCTGAATCCCTGTGCTATTTTCAGGGTGCTTTCGGCTCAACTGAATCGCCTGGTGAAGAATGCCCGATTTTTGATCAGACGCCGCCGATCTGGGGACGCTCGATGGATGGCACAGTTTCATCTTTCGCTTTGCGTTCCGAGCCGCGCACCTGAGTCAGATTCACCGAGTTACCAAACGGTCTCTGCCTGCCCGACTTGAGCCTGTTGATGAGAGCTGCTGCCGCGGATGGATTCCAACTTGTGGATTTCGAGCCATTGGTTTCGGTGGCGAATCCATCCGAGTTACCGATGGCTTCACGGCATTCATCGGAGTTTCATCTCCTGGTCACTGACCAATCGAACCGAACCGTGGTACGATTCCGCATTCTTCAAGACACGCGAATGCCGGATTCCTGCTCTACCCATAGGCATCCGGCATTTGTTATGGGCCGCTGTTTATTGATCAAGTAATAAACAACGGCGAGCCGGTTGACTTTGATCCAGGAGCAAACAGCCATGTTCTCGATGTCTTCCGCAGCCTTTCCAATCATTACTGCCGATACCTCTCGTCGCGTTTCCAGCAGTCTATGGAATCGGAGCAAGCTGGTAGCCCTGTGCGCTGTTCTGGCTATGCTGCTGTGCGTGGCAGGGAGCATTGCGTCTGCACAAACCGCCCATTTCGGCGGGGCGCAGACCACGGTGAATTACGTCTTTGGCGCCGGTGAACCAGTTGGTGTTGCCGTGGATAGCAGCGGCAATCTCTTCGTGGCGCAAGCCAACGATGGCGGAGGTGTTTACGAGATTTCCGCAGTCAATGGAAGCATTCCGTCTACGCCAACCGTGAGGTTACTCGGCAGCGGATTCGCCGAGCCGACAGCGGTCGCGGTAGACAAAAACGGAAACGTCTACGTAGCCGATAGAGGAAACGAAAAAGTAAAAGAAATACTGGCAGTCGGTGGAAGCATTCCAGCCTCGCCAACGATCGTAACTCTTGCCAGTGGCTTTTATCCCTTCGGAGTCGCCGTAGATGGAGGCGGCAACGTCTACGTCGCCGATTATTATGACAGCGCGGTCAAGGAGATTCTGGCGGTCAATGGCAGCATTCCGGCCTCGCCAACCATCCTTACGTTGGGGAGCGGGATGAATAATCCCTGGGCGGTGGCAGTGGACGGCAGCGGAGACGTCTACGTCGGCGCCACTGACGACGAGACCGTAAGACAGGTTTTTGAAATCGTGGCGGTGAACGGCAGCATCCCGGCCACGCCCACCGTCAACACGCTGGGCAGTGGCTTCTGCGCCCCCGATGGCGTGGCTGTGGATCATAGCGGCAATGTGTATGTAGCCGACTACTGCAATAGCGCAGTGTACGAAATGTTGGCGGTCGATGGCAGCATACCCGGTTCACCCATGATCGAGACGCTGGCTAGCAACCTCAGCGCTCCTGAAGGCGTGGCAGTGGACAGCAATGGAAATGTCTATGTCGGCGGCATATTTACCGAGATTCAAAGGATATCGCCTTTCGGCGGGAACTTTGGAACGGCGAATGTGGGAACCAGGAGCCAGGCAATCTCTCTGCTCTTTACCTTCGACACGGCCGGAACGCTGGGCTCAATCTCTGTATTGACAGAGGGCGCAACCGGGTTGGATTTTGCCAACGCCGGGACGGGAACCTGCGCGGCGAACACCGCATATACCGCCGGCCAAACCTGCACCGTGAACGTGACCTTCAACCCTAAGTTTGCCGGAACACGCAATGGCGCGGTGGTGCTCAGCAGCAGCAATGGAAACGCGATTGCCGCCGCCTACCTGCAGGGAGTGGGCACAGGGCCGCAGATCAGCTTCCTGCCGAATGCCGAGAGCACGGTTGCATCCAGCGGCCTTTTTGCTCCGTATGGGGTTGCGGTCGACGGCAGCGGCAACGTCTATATCGATGATGTCGGAGGCGGCCTGGCACTCAAAGACACCTTGACGGCAGGAGCGTATACGCAAAGCCCCTTGCTAACCAGCCTGACCAGTTCTTCAACCGGAATTGCGGTGGACGGCAGCGGCAGCGTCTATCTGACCAATAACTCAACGGGCCAGATTCTCAAGGAGACGCTGACTGCTGCAGGAGCGTACAGTGAAAGCATTTTGCCAACCAGCGGCTTAGTTTCCCCGTATGGTGTGGCCGTCGATGGAAGCGGCAACGTTTACATTTCCGACATCGCCGAAGATGAGGTCATCAAAGAGACGCTGACTGCGGGAGTCTACGCTCAGAGCATTTTGCCAACGAGCGGCCTGAATACACCGGGCGGTGTAGCAGTCGATGGGGGTGGCAATGTCTACATCGTCGATAGTGGAAATGGACGGATTATCAAGGAGACACTGGCAGCGGGAGTCTATTCTCAAACCATTTTGCCAACCAGCGGTCTGGGTTACCCGGTCGGAGTTGCGGTAGACGGAAATGGAAACGTCTATATTGCCGACAACGAAATGAACCTGATATTCAAAGAAACGCCCTCAAACGGAACCTACATCCAGAGTGTTGTAGCCACCAGCGCACTATCGGGCCCACAGGGCGTCGCAGTCGATGGGAGCGGGAATATCTATATTACGGATGAAGGGAACGTGCGTGTGTTGAAGGAGGACTTCTTCGACCCGCCGAGCCTGACATTTGCCAACACCGTTGTGGGCGCGACCAGCGCCGACAGTCCTCGAACGATTACGGTCGAGAACACCGGCAATGCCGAGCTGATTTTCCCTACTCCATCCACTGGCAGCAACCCGAGCGTCGCGGCGAGCTTTACTCTCAATAGCAGCGGCTCCTCTGATTGCCCGTTGGTCAAGAGCGGTTCTTCATCGCCCGGAACGCTGGCTGCAGGCGCATCCTGCCAGTTACCCATCAGTTTCGTTCCTTGGTCAACCGGCGCCGTCAGCGGCTATTTGGCCCTGACGGATAACAATC
Source organism: Acidobacteriaceae bacterium (assembly GCA_003159975.1). Taxonomy (GTDB): domain Bacteria; phylum Acidobacteriota; class Terriglobia; order Terriglobales; family Acidobacteriaceae; genus Telmatobacter. The sequence continues at coordinate 2,932 of PLPU01000614.1, read as the reverse complement.
TGAATGCCGCCGCTCCGAGTTACTCAGTTCAAAACATTACGCTAAACGGTACAGGCACTCAGGCTACGCCAAGTTTCACACTCGGCGCCTCGCCTTCTTCCGTGACCGTACTCCAGGGCGCACTAAGTACATCCGGGATCACCGTGGCTGGCGTAAGCGGATTCAACGGCANNCCACAACGGGGAGTAGCGTTCTGACCGTGACCGCGAGCAGCGCCGCAGCGGTTGGAACCTACAACGTGACTATCACCGGAACTTCTGGCTCGCTGACTGCAGCGGCCACGCTGGTTCTGACCGTTGGTCCCTTGCCGAGCTTTACAATCGGCGCCTCGCCCGCTTCTCTGGCCGAGGCCCAGGGCGGTTCCGTCACATCCACTATCACGGTGACCGGCTTGAACGGATTCACGGGCAGCGCAAATCTGGCTGCGTCCGGCCTGCCCACCGGTGTGACGGCATCTTTCAGTCCGAACCCGGCAACCGGGGCCAGTGTGCTCACCTTGACTGCGAACGTCTCAGCCACTCCCGGAACTGCGACGGTGACCATAAGCGGCACCTCTGGCACACTGACCGCAACCACCTCTCTTGTTCTGACAATCAATACGCCGCCGGGCTTCGCGCAATCGAACGCAAACTTCGGATCCGTAAACATCGGAACCACAAGCCCGGTACAAACGTTGACCTACGCCTTCGGCAACGCAGTCACGCTGGGTTCGACGGCTGTGCTTACGCAAGGTGCAACCGGTTTGGACTTTGCCAACGCCGGGACCGGTACCTGCGCGGCGAACACTGCCTATGCCGCCGCCCAAACCTGCACGGTCAACGTAACCTTCACCCCTTCATACGCGGGGACCCGCTATGGTGCGTTGGTGCTCAATGACGCCAGCGGAAACGTGATCGCCACCGGCTATCTTAAGGGCACAGGCGGGGGGCCGCAGGTAAACTTCCTGCCCGCTTCCCAAAGCGCCTTGGGCGGCGGTTACTACAACCCGATGGGCGTCGCAGTGGACGGAAGCGGAGATATCTATGTCGCTGACGAGAGCAACGGCGAAGTTAAGGAGATACTGGCAGTGAATGGCAGAATCCACGCTTCGCCCACTATTAACATCTTGGGCAGCGGCTTCAGCTTTCCACGCGGCGTCGCGGTGGATGGCGCCGGGAACGTCTATGTGACCGACTACGGGAACAACGCCGTCAAGGAGATACTCGCAGTCAATGGCAGCATTCCGGCATCCCCGACGATACGCACTTTAGGAAGCGGCTTTAGCTATCCCTGGGGAATTGCAGTTGACGGCAATGGCAACGTCTATGTCACCGAACCCTACAGCAACACAGTTGAAGAGATGCTCGCGGTCGATGGCAGTATTCCGGCATCTCCGACAACACTCACTTTGGGAGGCGGCTTTAACTTTCCCATTGGGATTGCGGTCGACGGCAACGGGAACGTCTACATCGGCGACACCTATAACAGCGCGGTAAAAGAGATCGTGGCCGTCAATGGCAGCATTCCTGCCTCCCCCACCATCGACACACTTAGCAACAAATTCTACTATCCCGCAGGGGTTGCTGTGGACGGAACCGGGAACGTCTACCTGTCCGATTTTGGCAACAATACTGTGAAGAAGATCCTGGCCGTCAATGGGGTCATCCCTGAGTCCCCATCCATCGTGACGCTGACGAGCGGGGTCAATGCGCCTTATGGGATAGCTGTGGACAGCGGCTTCAACGTCTATGTCGCCGATACGCAGAACAATCGTGCGTTGGAGCTGGATTTCGCCGACCCGCCGAGCCTGACCTTCGCCAGCACCGCTGTCGGCGCCACCAGCACAGACAGCCCGAAGACGGTAACGGTGGAGAACGTTGGCAATGCCGCGTTGAGCTTCCCAATTCCATCGAGCGGCAACAATCCGAGCATTACGGCAAACTTCACGCTCAACACCGGTGCAGCATCTGCTTGCCCGCTGATCAGCAGCGGCTCTTCAGCGGCGGGAACGCTGGCGCCAGGTGCATTTTGCCAGTTACCCATCAGCTTTGTGCCCACAGCGGCTGGTTCTCTAAGCGGTTCACTGGTCCTCACGGACAACAATCTGAACGCTGCCGCGCCCACTTCACAGACCATCGCACTCAGCGGCACAGGCACTCAAGTAACGCCGATAATCACTTGGGGCCCGCCTGCGGCAATCACCTATGGCACACCGTTAAGCGCAACACAACTGAACGCCACTTCAACAATTGCCGGAACCTTCACCTACTCACCTGGCGCAGGGACGGTACTGGGAGCCGGCCAGCAAACGCTGAACGTGACGTTCACACCGACCGATACCACGGACTACACGGCAACGGCCAGTGTGACACTCACGGTAAACCAAGCGACGCCGACGGTCAATTGGGGCCCGCCTGCGGCAATCACCTATGGCACGGCGCTCAGCGCAACGCAACTGAATGCCACTTCAACGGTGGCGGGAACCTTCAATTATTCACCGGCGGCAGGAACGATGCTGGGAGCTGGACAGCAAACGCTGACGACAACCTTCACACCAACCGACACTGCGGACTACACCGTTGCAACGGCCAGCGTAACTCTCACAGTAAGCAAGGCGACACCGGCGATCACCTGGGGTCTGCCCACTGCAATCACCTACGGCACGGCGCTAAGCGCAACACAACTGAACGCCACTTCAACGATTGCCGGAACCTTCACCTATTCACCTGCGGCCGGAACGGTACTGGGAGCCGGCCAGCAAACGCTGACGACAACCTTCACACCAACCGACACTGCGGACTACGCCGTTGCAACGGCCAGCGTAACTTTCACAGTGAGCAAGGCGACACCGGCGATCACCTGGGGCCCGCCCATTGCAATCACCTACGGCATGGCGCTAAGCGCTACGCAACTGAACGCCACTTCAACGGTTGCCGGAACCTTCACCTATTCA
>PLPU01000049.1:0-23001 GCA_003159975.1 Acidobacteriaceae bacterium | reverse complement strand
CCTGTCTTGGTATTCTGGCGAGGCTTGTTGCAACTTCACCTCGGGCGAACGTGGTTCCATCGCCGTTATTCACGCGAAAAAGACTCGATGCGGTTTTCAAAGACTTTTCGATGTGAAGAAAAAAATGGCTATTGGGTCTGATCGGATGCATAAAACGGACGCCCCGCAATCGAGGTCGCACCTCATCGTCTGCCTGAAAACTCGTGACTCAGATGAACACCAATTCCAGCATTAACGAGGCTGGAATAATTGGACAGTCTTGAAAATGATCGCGAAAGAGCGCATGCTCCTTCGCAACGCATTCGAGGATCTGACTATCGGAGCCCGACTCTACGACTTTTGCCTTGAGCAGTAGCGTTTCTATGTCGCCGATCTGGTGCCCTTGCAGCACCTTCTGGGGCAACCGATTTCCCATTGTCTCATCACCTATCCTGACCTCAGGAGCCTCGTGATTGACAGGCATGACAAGGACCTCTGCTCGTGCGACGCTTGCGCATCGCCACCAAGTTGATCTAGCGTGCTTTGCAGGCTGTGGGCTGCCCCATCGAGGTAAAAGGTGTCGTCGGTTCCGACGAAGAGATGGATCTTACCTTTCAAATCCGGGCCGGTGGTTTTCCAGTTGTTCTTGAGTCGTTCGACGATGTCGTAGTGACTGCGCCAGTACGCGGCGACTTTGGGGTCTATGTCGCCGGTGGTTCGATTGAAGAGCTGGGCCGGACGGCCGTCTGGGCCGCGCGGCGAAAAGACCCATTCAAACGATGCCAACTGGCCGCCGTAGTCTCCTAAGACCAACTCAGCCTGCGCCAACAGCTGCATGGTAGCGCGCGGCTGGCCGTGATCGCGGAGCATGGGATGGAGTTTACCGTCGGCGGTGTGGAAGAAGTTTGCGTTTGGCGCATAGAGATCGATGGTTGAGAAGAAGTGAAAGTCGCTTGGATCGGGCGAAGTGGACCAGGTGCCACCGAAGATTTTGGGATAGCGTGTCTGTAGCCAGAGAGTGGCCCATCCTCCAGAGGAGTGGCCTTGCAGAAAACGGCCCGAGGTGCGTGCATCCATACGATATGTAGATTCAAGGGAAGGGATCAGTTCGGTAGTAAGCGCCGTGCCCCAAGGGCCGTTGTTGACGCCGTCGGCAAATTCATGTGTGCCGGTCGGGCTGCTTTCATCAAGCAATACCCAGATCATCTCCGGCATCTTGCCGTGCTTCATGCGGTCGTAGAGGATCGGGGCGTATCGAGCACGCAACCCAGAGAGCGTTCCGCCAAAGCCGTGGGTGAAGTAGACGGTTGGGTAATGATCGCCGGGGTGGGAGGCATAGCCTGGCGGCAAGAGCACCCATCCGCGCATGTGAATGTCGCGTCCCCAGAAGCTGGTGAGCGAAGGGCTAACGAGATCGATTGGCTTAGTCGCTGCGTTGACTTCGGGATTCTGCGCGAGGGGGTCTGGCGGCTCGGGAACCTTTTCGCCCAGTGTCAGACTCGGTGCTGAGGGGCCGGCAATGGGCAGGTCGATGACCGTTGGAACACTGACCAGATCTCCTGCTGAGCGGCCATCGTAGTTGTAACTGTGATGCACATCGAAGACGGCTTGGACCTGGTATTTTCCGTTTGGAGCCTGCGAAAGCGGTGTCGGAAAGGCAATGTCATCGGCATCGATATCTACGGTTGCGCCAGACGCAAGGCTGGGTACTTCCTTCGCGGCGATATAGACACTGGTCAAGGACATCATCTGCATATCGACGGTGTCCGCTGGCTTGCCGTCGGCGGGAAGCGGGCCGATGAAAAGGAGCAGGCGGCCGGATGCCGAGCCTTGGAAAGAACTGCTAAGAGAGACGTGGAAGAAGGAATGGTGGGGCGCTGGAGCAGGTGACTGCGCTTGCGTGACATGAAGTGAGAGCGCAAGGCCCAAAGAGCTGACGAAGGCGAGACACGCTCGCTTGGATCTGGCGCTGAGTTTGCAGGATACAATTCTCAAATTCGTCACTTACCTTTCTATTGAGTGGGCAAAGCGGGATTTTCAAGGGACGAGTTCGCAACCTGGGATTCATAGAGCGGCAGAAGTCCCTGCGATGGCAAGCCGAAAGCATTCACCACGCGATTGAAGGTTGCAAACAATGCGGCGACGTGGATGGCTTCGGCAATTTGCGCATCGTCCCACCCCGCTTCGCGGATGGAAAGGATGTCGGCCGGTCCAATAGCCTGGGAGTTCCCGTTGATCTTCTCGACAAAGGTAAGCAGCGCTTGTTCGGCTTCTGAAAGCGACGGCGATCGCAGTTTGTTTTCCTGGATCGCGCAGAGTGTTTCGGCCGATCCGCCATTCATGCGAAGCATGAACCCATGGCTATCGGCGCAATAGGCACAGTCATTTTGCGAAGAAACCAGTGTTGCAATCATTTCTTTGTGACGGCGTGTCAAGAAACCTTCAGAGAAGATCAAGCTTTCTGATAGGGCCATCATGTGTTCGAGCAAGGGAGGATGTGTGGCGAAGCATTTGAGTATCCCGGGAACGTCGGGCCTTCCGAAGTGGGATTTGAAGTGATCGTAGAGTGCGGCGACGCGTCCGCTCGCGTCGGCTTCCTCCACAACCGGCAGGTTGGTGGAGAAAGCCGAAGTTTTGGAACGGTCAAATCGTGCGATCTGTTCGTACTCGGGAAGGGCCATGAAAGTTCCCTTTAGAAATCGAAGCGTGTGGCAAATTGGAAGGCGCGCGGTCCGCCCGATCCGAAGAATCCTCCAGCTGTGCTGACCGCCGAGTAGAAGTTCTGCTGGACGGCCTGGGCCGGCACCGCGGGCGGTCCCGCTTGCGCAGGCTGATATGGGCCGATGGAGATATTGCGCCCTGAGAAGTTCGCAGCGCTGGAGCCGCGAATGTTGGTTTCGTTGAACAGGTTGAACCCCTCGCCGATAAGGCTGAGCCTTGCGTGCTCGCCCAGGTGAATGTCTTTCTTCAGGCGCAAATCAAGCGAGCTGAATGGGCTGAAGAAGTTGATTCCTGTGGGGACGGTTTGGAGTGTTCCGCCTGCGAGGCAGGGGTAAGCCGCAAGGCAGGCCGGCAGTGAATTCCAGCGATTGATGACCGCATTCAGTTGATTGCTGTTCTTGATCTCACGGCCGATTGCATTGCGCGGGAGCAGGGGCAGGCGAGATCCGCTTGCGCCTGCGGAATTTGCAGTGCCGGGCAGAAACGTATCGGCGGGCACACCGGAGCCGAACGTATAGATGGGCGCGACCGAGAAGCCAAAAGGCAATTGCGCTTCTCCATAGAGAGTCAGGCGATGGCGCTCATCGGTGACGGCGTAGCCCTTTTCTCCCCGAAGGCTATTGATGCCTTCAACGAGGTCGACCTGCTCGTCTGCCGATGCGGTAAGTTGGTCATCGTCGGAGTAATCAAAGGTCTTTGAGAGGGTATAGCTGATCTTGTATTGGTAACCGATGTGTCCCAGCTTTGCCGGCTCATGCTCGACGCTGGCGATGAGGCCGTCGTACCACGACTTGGCATTTGACTGGAGCAGGGTGATGTTATCCGAGATGCCGCTGAGGGGATCAGTTATAACGCAGGGCTGGTTGTTTCCCGGGCATCCGATATAGGGCGATGTCGAGGTCGTGTCGCGGAGCAGATGACCGATGATCTGGCGCGAAGCGAAAACGTGCAATCCATCTGCGGAGATTAACCAATTGTCGCCGGCCTGCTGCTGCAAGCCCAGGGAAAACTGCTGCATGAGCGGATGGTGCGCATTCGGCCCCATGGCAAGAATGCCAACTCCGCCGGTCTGATGGGGTCCACTGAAGGGGTTCGCCAGGGTTGGGGACCCGGGGGCGAAACTCGAGCCGGGCGCAAAGCAGTAGTCGAGGCTCGGTGGCCCTGGAATGAAGGGGTTGGTGCAACTCGATCCGGCATATTGCGTGACAGTGAGCGCGCGATCGTTCTGCACCAGTTCTTCGGCGCCAGCCTCAAGAATGATACGGTCGTAGTAAATTCCGTATCCGCCGCGCAGCAGAGTCTTGCCTTTGCCGAGGATGTCGTAAACGAAGCCGATGCGTGGAGAGAAGTCCTTCTTGTCTGGAGTCTTCTTGAGATTGATGACATTCGCCATCCAGGTGCAGGGCTTGGTGGGAGTCACGGTGAGGCTTGGGCATTGATCGTGTTCGCTTGAATTGCCGGTGAGATTCGAGTCGTACTCCCAGCGCAGACCAAGGTTCAAGGTAAGGCGGGGTGCAACGCGCCAATCGTCTTGCAGATAGGTGGCGTAGTAACTGTCGAAGACGTGGGGTATTGGTACTGGCACGACCGGAGCGGAACTGTGGAGCGCGACTGCGATAGGGATGTCGAGATCGTTGATGACGCCGTCGCCGTTTAGATCAGCGAAACCAAAGTCCGAGGTGAGGATAACTGTTCCGGTGCCAAAGACATTGATTTCTCCGTTGGCAAGGTAGTGCTGAAACTCCCCACCGATGTGTAGCGTGTGCTTACCCAGGGACCAGGAGAGGGCATCGCGAACCTGATATCGCTCAAGGTGTGTTGCCTGTGGGAGGTTGAAGTTCTCTCCATCGGCGAGGTCGGGAAAGATGAGCTCGTTTGTCAGCCCCAGAGTAGAGGGGTCGGTGGTGGGCTTGTTATTCGAGTAGGGGGGGATATCGTTGTAGAAGTTGTCATAATGGAACGACAAATCGTTGACCTTGTTGGTAGACAGAACTGAGTTGAAGTCAGCCACAGCGGAGTTGAACCGATTGAGGGAGTTTTGGCGCTCCGCCGCAGTGAAGGCAGGGGCGCTTGACCCTGGCGATGCTCCAGAGGTATCGGTGGACCGGTTGAAGGAATAGCGAAGCATGAAGCTGTTGTGCTCACTCACCTGAGTGTCGAAGCGAGTCGAGAACAGGGCATCGCGCAAGGGCGCAGGAGCAGCGCTGTTTACAACCTGCTGCGTCGTGAAGTCACGAGTGCCGGTCTGGAGCGAGGCATTCTGGTCGCGGAATTCGAAAGAGCCGAACAACCATGCGCGATCGCGGACTATGGGCCCACCGACAGAACCGCCGGTCTGTTCGCGATCAAAAGGCGGGGTAGGCAAACTGCGGTTGAATGTGGCAGGGAGGGCTTGCAGGTTTCGGTTGCGTTCGAAGAGAAACGCCGAGCCGTGAAAGTTGTTTGTGCCACCTTTGGTGACGATATTGACGATACTGTTGCCTGAGCGTCCAACCTCAGCGGTGAAGCGCCCGGTGGCGATTTGAAACTCTTTGACTGAGTCCTCAGGGAAATTGGCGAGGGTGCCTCCGACGACTTCGTCGTTGTTGTCGCCGCCGTCGACGGTGATATTGCCTCCGCGCCCAAATCCGCCCCCGGAGCTGACTTCGAGCGTATTGGTCTTGGTTGGATCGAAGGTAGGCGCGGGACGATTGCCGGGAACGAGATACGCGAGCTCGAGGAAGTTTCTGCCATTCAGCGGAATGCTCTCGATTGTCTCCGAAGTGATCTGGCCCTGAATCATGGACTGCGTGAGATCTACATTGGCAGTGGTGGCGCTGACATCCACGGTAGCTCCAGCGCTGGCGATTCTCAGTTTTGCATCGATAGTCGTAGTGCGCCCAGCTTCAATGGTGATGCTCTTGACCTCACTGGCAGCGAAGCCTGATTGCTCGATCTTGAGATCGTAAGTTCCGGCCGGAAGATTGGGCAGAACGTAGAGACCGCTTCCGTTGGTGGTTGTTGTCCGGGAGATTCCCTGCGTGGTGCTTACCGCCGCTACATGGGCGCCGACGATGACGGCATCCTTAGGATCGGTGACAAGACCATTCAAACTGCCGTCCGGCACCTGCGCGTGTACCACGCTCGCTGCCAGAGCCAAGACACCCAGGACAACTGAGCGCACACCACCTGTTATCGACATCCGTGAACTCCGTTCTTCGAATGAAATAGGCCGGCTCGTCGCACAAATACGCGCAGGTGAAACAGGAATGCGCCCAAAGATCGGTCCGGCGGGGATCGACCAACTTTATCCAAACGTATAGTCGCTGTCCTCAGACTTGAGATGGGTAGGAAGTCCAACCGAACGATGGAGAGAGAGGGCAAAGCGGGCTCTTTTGGCCCGATGCTGTATCAATCTTTAGATAGAGGCACAGCCCGAGCCAGCCACGTACCATTCTCTATGCAGCGAATGATGGCGGGATGCGGAAAAGCAGCTTGAACGGACTACCGCTGATGCCGGATTTGCAGGCAAGTCGACCGAACTTGAATTGCGTCATGGCCGCCGTGAAGGGCAGGCCGGGCGCTCTTCGCGGTGGAAACACTGGACGCACGCATCCGAAAGGAACTGACTAACATGGCACATATCAAACTTCCAGAGGGCTTACCCGGCATTCGAGGTGCGATGGCGTTTCGTCCCGAGTCTGCGAAGCCGCTGAATGAACTGGCCGAGATTCTGCTCCACCAACCCAACTCTCTGCCCGCCGGTGATCGGGAACTGATTGCTACTTATGTCTCGTATCTCAACGACTGCTACTTCTGCCGGACCGCTCATGGTGCGATTGCCGCTGCTCACTTGAACGACAACGAGGAACTGGTCAAGCGCGTGAAGGCGGACTTTCAGCATGCCGATATCTCCGCCAAGCTGAAGACTCTGCTGGTGATCGCGAGCAAGGTGCAGAAGGGCGGAAAGCATNNATGTACAACCGCTACGTGGATGGACTTGCAACCTGGCAACCGCGAGAGGAAGAGTTGTACCGTCAGCGGGGCAAGAAGACAGCACGAGAGGGCTATGTCGCGGTCAGTAGGGAATACATTCCGCAGAACGCGCACGGGGCGCATAGCGAATGAAGCCATGCTTCGAGGGTTGCACCTACAGAGCGGCTTCGCGCAATGAACTCGTTAGGGGGAACGGTCGATCGAAACTGAGGCTGGTCCGTTCAGGAGCGAAATACGAGAGTGCCTGGATGATGATTCATCCAGTCGAACCAATAGTCCTTGAATGAATCAACTGGCTCAAGACAACGTCCGGCCATTCTGCCGTCGATGGCGCAGCCCTGGAAATTCCAGTTGCTTCCGGTCTCGGCATCCCGCATGATTGCGCCAGTATCTGGAAGAGCGGAATCAGCCGTGGAAACGAAGGTCATAGGGCCGGCCTTGAAGGCGCGCATGGACGCGTGATCCGGTCCGACAACGAGAAGGAGCGGAATGTTGGCGATCCGGTCCTGGATGAGCTTTGCCGTCAGAATCGATTTCACTGGAAATGCTTTGCTCTCTCCGGCTGCTGTAACCCCAAGCATCAACTCGTGGGGCGCAATACCGGATTTGCTGGTGTCAACCACGGTGCGCGACTTCTCAATATGCTTCTCCCAGTCCTTGTCGTCGTATTCGCTGGCGTACTGCGCGTCCGGTTTTAGCACCAGGCCGCGGGGCTCCTCCTTACGCCATAGGGCGAAAGAAAGCTCGTCGCAGTGGACAAGCTGGAGTTGACGGCCGCGAAATGGCCCGAAGATGGCGATCCCCGTACTCTGCTGCCAGATGCTGCTCGTCTCCTCATCCCGCATGAGCGCGTTCCCGTTATTGATGCCCGCCAGGCGGAAGTGCAGTGTTTGGCCGTCGACCATTCTGCTCCACACCAGCCCGGTATGGCAGAGTGTGCAGTATGTGACCGCGATGGGCGTGTCGCCGACGGTGTCATTGACTATGTGGTGGTATCCCATGGTGCGGATCGGATACGCGCGCGATTCGCCGTGAAGAGTGACACTCAGTACCTTGTCATCCGAATCGACCTTAGCTGCTGCAGCAGATTCAAACTCTGGCTGAGGATAGGGATGAAACATCATCTCGAAGACATTCACATGCGTGAGTACAGAGCCAACAACTGTCAGCAGAGAGAGCGTCGCCAGCGCGCACCGCAGCCAATGGCGCATTCGATCCCGCCAGGCCCGCGCGACAGCAGCCAGTGCAGCGATCGCGCATACCGCAGAGATCCAGGGAGCGAGCCCGCGAACTGTGAGTGCCGCGTCGAGTTGCCAGGGATCCTGTGGGCGAAAGGGCCGAATCACATACATTGGAATCGCGAGGCACGCGAAAGACAAGAAAAACCCCAGCAGCCCGACCCAAACCGCTAAACGAGTCTTGCCGCTCCTGGCAATCGGCAGTCCGGGGTGGGCCATGGCGCAACTCCAATGTGAGATGTAATTGGCGGCGCATCGATCGAACGTATTTCGCGTGCGCCGAGCGAGAATGATACCTGTCGCCAGGATTCATGTGCCTCAAACCAAAGATGGAGAGATTCTGGTGATGCATCACTTTTGATTGAGCTGCAAAATGAGTCGTTGAGCGAACCCAAGTCAGCTCGACCGCCTGCAGTTCTGAAGTGGAAGGGCGTAAACTGATTGCAACCAGGGTTCAAGTTGAGGGTTCAGATGCAGCAAAACTCAGTACATCAGTATGTCGAACGAGTCGTTGATCTCACCGATCCGGATGCGAATCAGATTCTGAATCTCACAACCGAAGAGGCCCGGAAGCTTCTGCGCGATCAGCCCAGCGACGCGATGCTCAAGGTTGCGGGCTCCTTTGCTCTCGTAGCGCAATCGGGCAAGACGGTGAGAATGGCTCGGTCGCTGGATCGGCCGATGCGCTACTTCCTTGCTAAGCGTTCCGAAGGGCCGATGCTGATCGTGGCGTCTCGCATCGATGCGATTTACGACTGGCTGCAACGGGAAGGCTTCGGCTCTCAGTTTCACCCCAGCTACACGCGGATGGTGCCGGCCCATCATGTGGTCGAGATTCAGCTTATCGGGTGCCCTGATCCAGACCCGGTGTACACGCGATTCTTTACGCCGGAACTTGGCGTACTTCCAGCAGATTTCGATCGCATTGGGGCGCTTTATATTGGTGCTCTTGCTGAAGAGATCTCACAGTGGCTTGACCGCGTTCCGCAGGATGAACCGATTGGCGTCTGCTTCTCGGGCGGCATTGACAGCGGGAGTGTCTTTCTAACTACCTACCATGTCATGCGGAAGCTTGGCATGAATTTGGGCCGGCTCAAGGCCTTTGTGTTGGATCTTGGCAACGGCCCGGATGCAGCGCAAGCGCTCGCCTTTCTCGAAGCTGTGGGTTTGGGATTGTTTCTTGAAACAATCGAGACGAGTGCGGGACGAATGGATGTGGAGGAAACCATCCGAATTGTGGAGGACTACAAGCCTCTGGATATTGAATCCGCTACGATGGCGCTGACATTGTGCCGCGAGATTCGGACTCTCTATCCGGAGTGGAAGTATCTTCTGGATGGAGACGGCGGAGACGAGAATTTGAAAGACTATCCAATCGAAGAGAATCCCGAGTTGACGATCCGGAGTGTGATTCACAATTCAATGCTCTATCAGGAAGGCTGGGGAGTGGGCAAGATCAAACATTCGCTTACCTACAGCGGCGGGCTTAGCCGCTCCTACACTCGCACCTACGCGCCAGCCCATCATTTCGGCTTCTCCGGGTTCAGCCCTTTCACGCGGCCAAGCGTGGTCGCAGTGGCCGAGGCGATACCCTTCATCGATCTCACGGGGTACAGTGTGCCGAGGCTCTACGAACTGAAAGGCGAAATAGTGGCGCGAGGAATAGCCAAGTTGACCGGCTTCACTATGCCAGTTTTCCCGAAAAGACGTTTTCAACACGGAGCCTTACCGGAAGAAGTCTTGCGCAGCAGCCTTCCATTCAAGGAAGCTGAATACCGAAAGCTGTTCCTGTCTCTCTACCAGTGAGGTTAGCCTAAGCGTGACCACTGTGTTGACTTCTCCGTTTCCGATGCAGCCGATGCAGCGGGACAAGTGGGTTACGGATCGAAGGCCTGGGCGCACCGCTGTCGATCCATACCTACCCTATGCATTCCTGGTGGAAGAAGAATGCTCAGCTGAGTTGGAGGTCGTCTCCGTCGCGACTGTCTTCCTGACCAACCGCGAATGTCCGTGGCGATGCGTGATGTGCGACCTATGGAAGAACACGCTGACAGATAAAGTCCCATTGGGTGCGATTCCGGTACAGATCGAGCATGCCTTGGCGCGAATGCCGCCGGCCCGTCAGATCAAGCTTTATAACAGCGGGAGTTTCTTCGATCTTCAAGCTATTCCAAAGGAGGACTATGCTGCGATTGCCGAGAAAGTGGGAAGCTTTGAGCGGACGATTGTGGAGTGTCATCCATCGCTCGTTTCGGAGCGCTGTCTGGAATTTCGCGACATCCTCCCCAATCAACTTGAAGTAGCGATGGGGTTGGAGACAGCACAACCCGCTGTCCTGGATCGTCTAAACAAGAAGATGACGCTTGAGCAATTCTCCAATGCTGCTTCGTATTTGAGAAAGAATCAGATCGATCTTCGCGTGTTCATTCTTGTGCAGCCGCCCTTCATGCAACCCGAGGAGTCGTTGTATTGGGCGCAGCGCTCGCTCGATTTCGCTTTCGATTGCGGTGCGACTGCAGTGACATTGATTCCTACGCGCGGAGGGAACGGCGCGATGGAATCACTTGCCCTAAGCGGAGAATTTACGCCTCCAAACATCTCAACCGTTGAGGAGGCGGCCAGTTATGGTTTGTGTCAGAGACGAGGGCGGGTGTTTGTAGATCTGTGGGATATGGCGAATCGACAGGACACATGCCGGGACTGTCTGGCGGATCGTGTGACTCGCTTGCAGCACATGAATCTTCACCAGCGAAGCATTCCTACTGTTCATTGCTCAAACTGCGGGGGGCAGAGTTGACGCGCAACTACGATGTCGCTGTGTTTGGTTCGGGGTTTGCAGGCTCGCTGATAGCGATGATCGCGAAGCGCCAGGGCTATTCGGTGGTGCTGCTGGAACGAGGCAAGCATCCGCGCATGACGATCGGTGAGTCATCGACGCCGCTTGCAAACCTGCTTCTTGAGGAACTGGCGACCCGGTATGATTTGCCGGCCATCAGACCGCTCGCCAAATGGGGCAGTTGGCAGCGAGCTTATCCTCACATTGGTTGCGGACTGAAGCGAGGGTTCACGTTCTACCATCATGAAGCCGGGAAGCCGGTCGAGACGGATCCAGATCATCTGCACCAACTTCTGGTAGCGGCAAGCCCGCACGATGAGATTGGCGATGCCCACTGGTATCGACCTGATTTCGATCTATTCCTGGCCGACCAGGCGCAAGCACTTGGTGTGGACTTCATTGATGAGGCGAGAACTGAACATTTCTGTGAAGTAGAAGATGGAGTCTGCTTCGAGCTAGTAAGCAAAGAGCAAACGGTTGGATTTCAAGCAAGCTTCGCGATCGACGCTACGGGGCCACGCGGCATGCTGCATCGGGCTCTGCAACTGACTGAGGCCTGTTTGCCTGGTTACCCCTCCACAGAGGCGCTTTATAACCACTTCTCCGGAGTAAGCCTTCCGAATGCGCAGCGGGGCAGCGATCAAGAAGTGCCACCATATCCTCCAGAGCAAGCTGCGGTGCATCATGTCTTCGATGGCGGCTGGGTATGGGTGCTGCGCTTCAACAATGGCATTACCAGCGCGGGAGTGGCCGCGACGGTAGAAGTCGGCCAACAGTTACGTTTGCATGAGGGCGAGGCCGCATGGAATCGCCTGCTGGATTCCATGCCTACACTCAAAGAGCAGTTCGCAACCGCTCGGGCGGAACTGCCCTTCACCTATATGCCCCGGCTATCATTCCTTAGCAGCCGAGTTACGGGCCGCAGATGGGCAATCCTTCCGTCGGCTGCGGGGTTCATTGATCCGCTGCTGTCGACAGGATTTCCGCTTACACTGCTGGGAGTAAGCCGGCTTGCTGCAATCTTAGGCAGCGACTTGGCTGCGCCGAGCTTTGAGTCGGAACTGCAAACCTACGCGATCGGGACTACGGAGGAGTTATTGGCGACTTCCCGTCTGATTGCTGGTCTCTACGCGAATATGAGCAACTTTCCTGTTTTCAAATCGATTGCACTGTTGTATTTCGCTGCGGCAAGTTATTCAGAAACAGCCAGACGCCTTGGTAAGTCGCACTTGGCTTCTTCCTTTCTGTTGCACGATCATCCCGAATTCGGTCCGCTTTGCAAGCAACTCCTTGAGAGAGCGATGCATGTTGCTCCTGGTAAGGAGTCATGGAGCCTGATACAGGATGTTCGGCAAGCAATCGAGCCGATCGATGTAGCGGGATTCAGTGACTCAAGCAAGCAAGGTTGGTATCCCGTGAATGCCGAGGACTTGCTGAAGTCCGCTTCCAAAGTCGAAACAAGTCGGGGCGAGATTGAGTCGATGCTGACGGCATGCGGCTTCTATCGCGCTGAAGTTGGATGAGGCTGGCAGGGGATCTCAGTGCGAGGCTGGAGGCTTTGGACCAGCAAGCTGAATTGGTTGTTGCGAGACGATGCCCTTGCCTTCTTGCAGGGTGACGAATTGATTTGGCTGGATGTCCCTGGCTGATTCCCTTTTCCCGCTTGGCCAGACGATCTCAAGGCTTACGAGCTTGTTTGTGGTGGGCTTTCCCAAGCCAAAAGTCACCGGTAGTTCGCTCTGAGAGAGGTAGCTGGAACCGCTCCTGACCATTTTGAACAAGTGCAATCCTGTATTTGTTGTTACCGTGATTCTGGCGCCGATTCCATCGCGATTGGAGCGTGTTCCGATTGTTCGGATGCGCAGCATATCATTCTGATTGCCATTGTCATTGCGCAAGAGTTTTGCTGGGCCATTGCTGGTTGTAAGCACGAGGTCCAGATCCCCGTCGTTATCGAAGTCGAGGTATGCAACTCCTCGTCCGACGATAGGTTGTCGCAGCGCAGATCCAACCTTGTCTGTGACCTCTTCAAACTTGCCGTTACCGTTGTTGTGGAAGAGGAGCGCCGGCTCCGCATAATGTATCGTGGGCTGGACGACGCTTATGTCGTCGGCAACGTGTCCGTTCACCGCGAGGATATCCGGCAAACCGTCCAGATCGTAGTCGAAGAACAGTGTGCCGAATGTTAGTGAAGTGGCTGACGGCGAGGCAATGCCGGAGGCTCCTGAGCTATCGGAGAATAGCCCTGAGCCATCGTTATGGTAGAGAGACAGGCTCTCATTGGTGAAATTGCCAATGACCAGGCTTTCCTTCCCCGATTGGTCGAAGTCGGCGGCGTCGGCGCCCATGCCAGCGCGCTTTTTACCTGCATCGCTATAGGCCACGCCAGCCTCTACGGCGATGTCGGTAAATGTTCCATTGTGGTTGTTGCGGTAGAGCTTGTTTGGTTGGGTATCATTGGCGACAAAAAGGTCGACCCAGCCATCGTTATCGACGTCGATCAATGCAATTCCGAGCGATTTGCTCGTGGGGTCGTACAGCCCGGCCTTCTTGGTGACATCTTCGAAGACGCCATTGCCTTTGTTGTGGAAGAGGGTCCCGCTTTGGCCCTTGTAGAGTTCAGGCGTGCAATAGGACTTGTTCTTCGTATCCAGGGAACAGGTCTGGTCCGTGGCAATTGACCAATCGACATAATGGGAAACAAATAAGTCGAGCCTGCCATCGCTATCGTAGTCGAACCAGACGGCGCCGGTAGAGAACCCCGAATCCCGAACACCAGCCTTTGAGGTGACATCGGCGAATCTTCCGTTTCCCAGATTTCGGAAGAGGTGGTTCCCGTCGAGCGCAGTTACATAGATATCGTCATGGCCGTCGTTATCGTAGTCGCCAACGGCGCACCCGAGGCCATAAAGCTCCGTTGCGAGTCCCGCTTCTTGGGTTACGTCGGTAAACGAACCGTCCTGGTTATTGTGATAGAGCGCTGGATAGGAGTGTCCGGACCCATGCCCGGGCCAATTCCTGGAGTTAACGAAGAAGATGTCCTGCCATCCATCGCCGTCGTAATCGATCACGCAGACACCGCTACCCATAGTCTCCGGCAGATACTTCTTACCGAAGGCGCCGGAGTTATGGCGGAAGTGAATCCCTGCCTGCGCAGTGACGTCGGTAAATCGAACCGGCCCTGAGGGCCGGCCGCCGTTGGGCGGCGAGTTGGAAAGCGGGGCGGCAACTGGTGGGCTCTGAGTTGCCTGAGCCGTTGACGCCGGCCTCTGTTCTTTGGACTGCGACGTGTTCGCTTCAGGATGTTGGTGGCATGCCGATACGAGAAGGAGCGCGGCTGTGGATGCGTAAAGAACGATCCGAATGCACGGCAAGGTCAATGGAATTCCTTCGCTGGAAGAGATCTAAGCTGTTCCGCTATTCAGTACGTTTGGAGATCGCAGACCGGAACGGCGCGAGTTTCGAGCCATTTCAATGAGCAGCGCAACGGGGCCAACACAGAAGAGCGCGTAGAGCGGGGCATAAATGCTCTGATCGAGGCGGAAGAACATTTCGGCGACTGCCACTGAGAATGCCACGGCGCATTGGCCTAGTTTCGATTTCACCGTTGTTTTCGGATCAGTGATCATGAAGAAAATGAACAGTTGATACTCGGGGCCGGTGATCGGGGAAACTTCAGAGAGCCACGGGTCGCCGGTGATCCACGCTCGCACAAGCGAGAGGAGAAGGAACGATGCAACATACGTCGCACAGATATGAAAGCGCCGCGCTCTCCAGATAATGAGCGAGCCGAGCACCCAGATAACCGCCATGGGGGCCAGATTGTTGCCCCATTGGATGCTCAAAGTTGCAACCGCGTCCGACGCGAGAAACAGCATGGCGCAAATGCCGAAGTTGGACGGATTAAAGATATGGCGACCGTTCACACGAAGCACATACTTCGATGTGATGGAGAGAAGGGCACAGACAATATAGGGCCAATACCCTGGCGCGCGCAGGAGAATGCCGACGCTGATGCCGGTGATGTAGGCGCTTGCCAGGTTCGGCCAGCACTTGAGGAGCAGGCGGCCGAGCAGAAGCTCGCAGATGATGCTTGTTACGATGGCGAGCATGGTTTTCTGGTAGCTCTCAAGGATTCCAAACGAGAGATGGCCGATAACCAAAATCAGCGTGATAAAAGCAGGCGGGACGTAGGGGTTGAGATGGCTGGAAGTGGGCGTCCATCCCCGGAACGCAGGCTTTCCACCTAGCTCAGCTGGCTGCACTTCCGGTTCTATGGTTGATTGGTTCATCGTGGTTCCTCAATGGTATAGAGCTCGTTCGGATTGAGCGAGTAAAGCGTCTGGAGTTTTCCAGAATGCCAGTGGATTACTGCCCCCTCGATCCGGGGGTTCTTGCCTAAGCCAAAGTGTATCCGACGATCATTTTGAGCGGAGAATCCGCTGCCGCCGGAGACAGTTTGTACCTGTTTCTGACCATTCCAATCCAACTCCACCGACACGCCGATGGCACTGCGATTGCTGCGCGTGCCATGCAGATCAAATTCGATCCATTTGTTTTCCGGCGAAACGGTATTTCTGTAGACCAGCAATGGGCCTCGCTGGTTGGCTTCAATCACATCCAATGCTCCGTTATTCCAAAGGTCGGCAAAAACGACTGCGCGGCCGTCGTATGTATCAGTCGCTCCGATAGCTTGAGCAACGTCTACGAACTTGCCTGCGCCGTCGTTCAACCAAACGTGCTTTTGCTGATAGCCTGAAAGGCTTCTGCCATCCATGGCAGGCCAGTCCTTGGCATCTCCAATGATCGAGGAGTTGCCACCGGCAATCTTGGTGAAGTCGTACCAGTAGCTCCGGTTTCGATCCAAGGAAACGTAGCCGTTAGTGACATAAAGATCCAAATTCCCGTCGTTGTTCAGGTCTCCGAATTGGGCGCCAAAGCTCCATCCGCCGAGCTCGACTCCCATGTCACGAGCAAGGTTCTCGTACCGAGTCGCATTCCCATCAGTGCCTTCTTTGGGCACCCAAAGATTGTTTCCCTGAATCAATGCGCCATCCTCCGAGATATTCGAAACGTAAACAGCGTACTTGCCCTGATTGAAGATATCCCCGAAGGAGACGCTCATGCCACTTTTCGGTGCAAACCCTACGCCCGCCTGCTCGCCGACCTCATGGAAGCGTTTGCCGTCATAGCGATAAAGCTCCGAAACTCCATAATCGTTGGCAACAAATAGATCTTGATGGCCAGTTCCGCGAAGATCGGCGGCCCCGGATGCGAGAGCCCATCGGCGGCTCTCAATCCCCAGCTTTGCACTTACCTCTTCAAACCGACCACCACCAAGGTTGTGAAAGAGATATTTTCGCCCACCATTTTTCGCATACTCGAAACTATCTGGCATCATCCGCGTTGACTTCAAATGCCACAGGTCAACGTCTTCAGAATAGTAACCGCCCACGAAGAGGTCGAGCAGCCCGTCGCCATCGTAGTCGAACCATACGGCGGTGTTGGCGTTGATCCACGGTGGTAGGCCAGCCTGTTCGCTCACGCGCGTGAAGCCTTTGCCGGCGTCGTTGTGATACAACTCGGGGCGGCCCCACTTGATTAGGAAGAGGTCTTCATAGCCGTCGTTGTCGTAGTCGCCCCACACCGCGCCCATGGAGACGCCGGTCCCTGGCTGGTTTACATCGGCAATGCCCATTTCTTCAGCAACATCCTTGAATGTGCCATCGTGCATGTTGCGGTAGAGGTGATTCTTGCTGTCTTCCGCGCTATTGGTTACGTAGATGTCGGGCCATCCATCGCGATCGAAATCGACAATGGAGACGGAGGCCCCCATGGATGCGACTTCCGGCATGATCTTGGCCAACTGTGCATCGAGGGTTGGCGCCTGGTGCACTAAATCGATGCCCGCCGAATGGGAGACTTCTTCGAGGTAGAAACCGTGCCGGGTTAGTGCTGTTTGCCGATCGAGCGTATTTTTGGAAGAACCAGAGTGGGATGAGGCATACCGTCGCATGATCGCCGGAGTCATCAGCAATCCAACAAAGAAAAGAGTTACGAGAATACGAGCTATTGGTACTTTCTTCATCTGCTTCCTTGGCCCCTCAATGCTTCTGTGAAGATTCGGGGCGTGACATAGCGCGTGTGAAATGTCTGCCAGTCCTCAGGGTGATGCCGGTATACCCACTCGTCTTCGAGGCGTCCGGGAGGCGTGTTGTAATCCTTGCGGGCGTGATAGGGATACGGCAGCACGGTCTGAGAATAAGTAGAGTTGTAATCTCCATCCTTGATCCATCCATCTCCTGCGATCACATAGTCGCGAACCCATCCTGCGGGCGGCGCTGGCGGCGCAGCAAAGCGCAGCGACAGCTCATCTCCGGCATTCATGATCGCGTATCGGTCATCGATGCCAGCCAACAACTCGCGCACATCGCCGTAGCGCGTGTAGTAGCCGGCAAGGTCACGCCAGATTTGAGTGGTAGACGCGAGTTGGTTGTAGTCTGGAATCTCTGGCGACGATGCGTTTGCCTGATGAATCACGGAGTATCCACGATAGTGAAGATCGGCTTTGACTGGCGCCAAGTTTGTGATCTTGAGTTGCGTTTCTGGCTTGCCCGCGGCCCATTCGATCGAATCCCAGTAGATTTCAAGATTGGTACGCAGTCGGATTCGCCGCGGGGTTCCGGGAATGAAAACATTGCTCAGATCGATGAGGCAAATCTTCTTGCGGCCGGCCGGAAAGCCAAGGTTTGCTTTGGCTACCTTCCAGCCGCTGCGGCCATCGGGAACTTCCAGGCTGAGCGGACGCGGATGTTCGTGTTCGCCCTGGCTCATTGCTACGTTGATCGATGAATCGGATGGATGTAGCCAGCCTTGTGCGATCAACCAGAGCGGTCCTGTGGCGGGTACATTGTTTCCAAGGTCGATCTCAACATAATGATCGCGAGTAACTCCCTGATACCGCCCGCGGCCAAAGGTGTCAAGATACTTGCCGTCCAGTGCGCGAAGGACTTCGGTTACATCCTGTCCGTTGTCGTCGACGGCATGCGCAATCGGTTGCGGTGTTCCGACAGCAGTCACGTTCAATTTCACCGCAGGTACGGCGAATCGCTCGTCTGTGAACACTTCCGTTCCAACAGGGTGATCGACCGCCATCAGGCGAAGGGAGTCGTAGTAATAAGTCTCCCAAAGCTCGCCGGTGATGCGGAGATCGTAGAAGCCGTCGTGAGCTACGAGTTGATCGCGACCGATTTTGTACCACTCCTCCGTGGCTTCGACACGCGCGGCTCCCAGGCCGTTGATGCGCAGGCCGATGGCGGAGCCCCACGGCACTGCATCTTTTACAAACTGCATCTCCTTGCCGTTAAAAGCAAAGAGGAATGGGCAAGAGCCTTTGAGTCGCTGCTCGGTGACGACGGATTGGTCTGGCTTAAGCGCAAACTCAGCACGGACGGAGCCATTGGGCCAGACGATGCGCGCCACATCCACGGGGGGGCCAAATCCAAGTCCAAAATGCAATTCGGGACTGGCGATCGTCTGCTTTTGCACCAGGAGTCCTGAGCGGATTTCGATTTCGCCGCCAATGCCGAAGGAATTTACGCGCTGATCGCCTGTGGTTTGCCTGGCGCGGGGCCGAATCGTCTGCCATTGATAGCCCTTTGCGCTCTTGTTGACGAAGTCTATCGGCTGTCCATCTGCAGAGAGCCCGAGCAAATCCAGACGGCCATCTCCCCTGAGATCGGCAACGCCAGAGCAGTTGGCTGCGTTCGAGGGAGTGGTGAGCAATTGAAAGGTTCCACCTGCTCCTTGCAGCCAGATCGTTGGACGGTTGGGCGACGATGGTGAGGCCAGCAGTAGATCGAAGGCGCCATTGTTGTCGAGATCCGCGACTGCCAGGCGCACTTCGGCGGCCAGGCGATTGGCTGCGTCGGGCACCGCCGCGATCTGCGCGACCCTCCATTGTTCACCTTCCTCCGGCAGGCTCAGGCTGCGGATCACCCCATCGGACCCCAATGCCAAAAGAGCGATCGGCCGGGAGTGATCCACATCCCCAGCCGTGATCGCCTTTATGGGCAATCCGGTCGGCATGGGCACCTCACGAAAGGTGGCGGAGCGTTGGTTGAGGAAGACGTGCAGACGGCCTGAGCCATCGATCAGCGCTGCGTCGGGATTTCCATCCCCGTTGAAGTCGGCCCAGACAAACTGCCGAATGCCGGAGACGGAAGGAAAGGGGTGCGTGGGAAGGAATGTGCCGTCGCCGTTGTTTCGAAGCACCAGAGGCAGGCCGGTTGCGGTGCCTGCCACAACGTCGAGGTCGCCGTCTGCCTCGATGTCCACTGCCCAGGCGCCGGTATATGCCGCTCCGAGCAGAGCCGCAGGGAGCTTTGTTTGCGTGGTGACATCGGTGAATGCCTGAGGAGAATCCTGGCGTAGAAATCGCAGACCTCCTGCGCCGGCAAGCACGAGATCGGTTTTGAAGTCGTAGTTGAAGTCGATGGGCAGAATTCCTTCCGGGGTTGGCTGCACGCTAGCCTTGCCGCCGGGGAAAGCGAACGACGCGCCACTCGCGAGGTGTACTTCGCGGCCATTGGCGATAGCGACCGTTGGTGCGCCCTCGCCGCTCAGCGAGATCGCTCCGATCCAGCTCCAAGTTCCTTTAGGAAAGCCTGTGATGGATTGTGCAGCAAAGTTCAAGGCCTGATCGGGCGGCGCGGGGGCAAAGTCAGGAGACTCCAGTCTCACGAAGTGAGTGAAGGGTTGCGCCTCGTCGCCGGGTTGCGCTTTCAACTCTGAGAGGCTCGAACGGAATTCGGGGACGCGCATCAGGACGTTCCTCAAGAATATCGACCGCGTCGCGGCAGTTTTCGGCTCCGGACCGTTGGCCGCTGCCTGAAGTGCGGCGAGTTGCTGCTGCACCTCGGGAGGCCAGTTGGCGGATCGGCTTGCAAGCCGGCTCACGGTCGTTTGCAGCGTTGCGGTATCGCCGTGCTTTGCGGAGATCCTGCTCAACTCCAGCGAGGCCGCGAGATTGTCCGGCTGCGCGGCAAGCAGTTGCTCGATCAGTTGCTGGAAGTCCGCCTCGCTATGCTCATCCCCTTGGCGTTCCACTTCCGAGGCAAGCTGATAAATCGCCCTGAGATTGCGCGGATTCAGTTTCACTGCTTGACGCAGCTTGTTGACTGCAGCGTTGGAGTTGCCACGGTTGCTTTCGAGCAATCCCTGAAGGTAGAGCAAGCGATCATCGTTTTTGTCGATGGATGCCGCACGGTCGAATCGCTGGGCAGCCACATCGAAGTTGCGCTGGCGCAGCGCCAGGATCCCCCAATTCACCCAGCCCGCCGGCTCACCTGGAACCAGATTCGTCGCGTTGGCAAGGCTGCTTTCCGCGCGAACGTCGTCGCCAACCTGCAAAGCAGCCAAGCCCACATAGAATGCCGAAGTGAAATCTGAGTAGGTTTTTGAAGACTTGTCTGGCAACCGGTTCACGGAATGGCAACCCACAAGCATGACTGCGGCCGTCATGAGGGTGAGGATACAACTCATGAGGCGCGGGGATCGCCTGTTGGCTGAGCCTGCGACGCGGAGGACAGTTGGGGCGTTCATTCGAGTTCCATTTTGACGGCTGCGCTGAAGGGATGGCAAACATCTGCGGCAAATGGTCCGAAAATGGATTGTTCTGCGCTGCAGCAGGTCAGTCTCTCGACTGCACCATTTCCTCCATCTCAACTCAGGCACAGGCAGCCTTGACGGAGAGAGGAGCATGACGATCGAAGAAACAAGCCAACCCAGTTGCCACCGGCTCCGGCTGGTGGAGCGGAATGAAGTGTCCTGATTCCAGTGTAACCATGCTGGCATTTGGCATCAGCGTGGACGCGCGGAGAGCGAAGGCTTCTGGAATCGCAACGTCCTGCGTGCCATGAAAAATCAGTGTAGGCATGGTGAGTGTGGGCAGGAACCCCGGCACCTCGGCGAGCACGGTAGCGGGTTTGCCCCAACGCAGAACCCGCATGAACGCCCATGAGCCGGAAAGGCCTGAAAAGGGCCGATAGAAATCTTTGAGCGCCTGGTCGCCCTGTTCCACACCGGACACCGCCCATTGCATAGCGATCTTCCAGAAGATGGGACCAATCAGCGGCGCCAACAGTTCTCCGAGGATTGGCTTCCGCAAAGCCTCAAGCAGATAAAAGGGCTTTAGCTCGGGGAACAGTGCTGGAGAAAGCAACGCCAAGCAGGAAACGCGCTCAGGGAAGTAGCGCGCGTAATGAACCGCTACGACCGAGCCTGCGTCATGACCCACGATATGCCATTTATCGATCTTGTTTTCGATGCGAATCCGGTCAATCTCTTCTGCGAAATGGCGCAGAAAGTTAGGGTCGTATGGTTCGCGCGGAGAGTTTCCCAATCCAGGCAGATCTACGGCAATGCAGGTGTATCGTTCGCAGAGGCGATCGATGATACCCTTCCACAGGCGGCCGCTGGTGGGCATGCCATGAATGAAGAGGATGGGTTCGCCGGAACCGCAACGAATTACGTTCATACCAATCCTCCACCGGGCTTGTCGATACAGTCTGCTTTCATGAGGTGGCACACACCGCGGCAGCCGGGTGCGACCGTTTGCAAAACCAGTACAGCAAGTTCATCGCAACCCTTAGCGTTGCCAGAAACAGACTGAACAGCAATGTGTACACCACACCATTGGGTTGAATTCGCGAGTAGATATTGTTGATGCTCCACGCCGGAATCGTATAGACGTCGCCGGCAACCAGCGCTCCGATCCGATTTCGAATCGGCCAATCGTAGATCACGCGCTCAATGCAGGAGTTGAAGAAGTTTGCCATATCGAGAACGCGTCGGCAGTACATTGTCCTGGGCAACCACGGCAGCCACTTCCGATTGCGATAGCGCGTAAAGAGGCGAGCAGCCTCGACAGCGTGCCTTAGCGCAGCGGTGACGCCGTTCGAGGTCATTGGATCGACCAGCGCGGCGGATTCTCCAACCACAAGCCAGTTGGGGCCGGCAACTCTGCCGTGGGCCCGGCAACTGAAGGAGGTCGTGCGGGGCGCGGAGACATGATGCGACTTCAACAGATCCCGAAGTCCGCTGAAACTTTCCAACTGGCCGTCGGAGATCTTCTGGACTGTCTGGCCTTGGCGGCGCTTCTCTTTGACACTCTCTCCGGCTGCCACGTAGCCGACGCTGACGGTGTTGGAGTGAATGGGAATCTGCCAAACCCAACTCATATAAAAAGGACCTTCGCAATCGGCATACAGCGTGGTGCCTTCAATAGACTCTGGCACGGTGAAGTAATCCCATATCGCGACCTTTGGTGGGCCAAAGTCATAGGAAGGCAGGTTGAAAGCTCGCGGAAACAGGCTCGCATTTGATCCCGACGCATCGATATACCAGCGCGACAAGATCTCGGTCCCTTTTTCTGTGTGAAGCGAGCTCACGCGATCGCCATCTCGCACCACCCGCACCACTTTGTCGGCGAGCAGCGTGGCTCCGGAGGCCAGGAAAATCTCTCGAATCGACTGACTGAGGCGGGACCGGTCGACATGAATGGTGGCCAACTCCACGTTGAAGGGCGGCTTGGCAAGCCAATCGGAAGGAACGTAGTGCTGCTCCGCCCCTCCGCGCAGTTTCAGAATTACATGGCGTTTGTAGGTCGCGGTTCCGTCCTGGATAAGTTCCTCCATCGGCAATCCCAGTTCGCTTAACAATGCCGGCGCGGACCAGTCCAGCGATTCGCCGACAGGGTTCGAAGGATCAACCTCGGCTTCGATGCACAGAACCTTGAATCCAGCCCTCGCGAGATGAATGGACGCCGCCGTGCCGGCGAGGCCGCCCCCTACCACCGTCACATCGAAAAAGCCTGAATCTGTCTGCATCAAAGAGTCGTAGGGCAGTTATTTCGCACAGCGAATCGTGACTGACTGGGACAGGCATTCACAACCAACCTTCTGTGGGTATCCGTCTCCACCTTTCGATGGAGGCACTGCTCATGTAAAGTCGCTAACGTAATGCTTTGTAGCTCTATCTTCCCAACCCAGGAAATCCAGGAAGGCATCAGCACTTGAAACTCTTCGAGCGCCTCCGTCCCCTTCTGTTGGTTGCAGTCCTGCTGGTGATTTGGGAAATCGCCATCGACTTGCATCCCGGAAATATCCTGCCCGGGCCTATCGCCGTGGCAGGCGGCATCCTCGACCTCTTGCAGCATGGGCTTCTGCTTAAATACGCGGTCGCATCTCTTTT
>PLPU01000354.1:0-2764 GCA_003159975.1 Acidobacteriaceae bacterium | reverse complement strand
GCACTCTCACGCGTGTTCCCACGGAGAGGCAGGGATGGGGTCGCAGAAGCAGTCCACTTGCCAGACCGTCACGAATCTTGAGGAGTTCCTCCTCACTCACCATGTCCCTTGCGTCATCGCCCAGCAGTCGAAGCACGCCGGGAGTGGAGATGACGGAGATTCTGCTTCGGGGCTGGAAGCGGACAAACACATACCCGGTAAAGAGCGGACGTTCCGCGACAACTGTGCGGTCTGTCCACTTCACTCGCTCGGTGTAGACCGGCAGGTAATGTTCCACGAAACGCACTGCAAGATGCTGCGCAACTAATTTCTCATGGTTTGAGATCACATGGAGTACATGCCACGGACTGGTAAGCATGAAAGCGCTCCTGGGGTTGAATTTGCAGAGCCACAAAAAAGACAAATCACTTACCGGATGGAAATACCGGTTCTCTTTTGGTCTCACTCTTGCGAGATCCAGTGTGCTTTCTCTTCGAGCGGCGCCGGGCCTATCTCATTGCGCCCGTGAAGCGCTCACATGACCAGCACTTGTAAGTGCAGCCGATCCTCGCAGATAACTCCGCCCTCCAGGCTCAACGGCTCCCCCTGAGCCGCGCCATCGAGAAAGGTGTATCCTCTTGAGACATTCCATTTTCCCTAGAGGAACAGATAAGTCGTTCTATGCGAGTAGAAGTACATTATGCCCTAACTATCGCATCCGAACCATTAAAAATGATGTAGCTAAGCGAAAGAACACGTCAATGTACGCCACTGTGGTACNNGTCGGGGAATAAGTCAAAAGAAGGCTAAATGCTGTAAATGGCCTTCTCTTTCATTAATCAAAGATACAACATGACATTACCTTAGTGACTATTACTTCAGTCGTCTCTGGGGGTGCGCCCAATCCAAAGCAAAGCTACGATCCAATCGGGAACATAGCTGAGGCAAAGATGTTTCCCATCTTTGCGCAAACCCAGAAGTCGCGCTTGTTTGTAAGACAAATGTAAGACATCCAGGAGTTATGCTACTTTGTAAGGCAAATGTAAGACAATGAAAACTATGCTATTGTGTGAGACAAATGTAATACACCGAGAACCTGCCTCGCCGCGCGCAGGGAAGTGGTAGTCTTGGATTTGACTCTCCTGCGCATAAAAGTTGCGCACGGAAAACATCTGCGCAACAAGGCATCCAAGGCACTGCGGAAACGAAGTTGCGCTTCCGCTGCCTGCTTTTCCGCCTTTTGCTATCCGGTATAGATGTGCGCAATCGAGCCCTGCTTGTTTCGCCTAATGGCAAGCAGCATGAGGTCGGTCATGAAAGAGAATGCCGGTCCGCAACGCAGGTTGGACAGTTGGGAGTCAATTGCCCAGTATCTGGCCAGAAGCGCTCGTACTGCCCAGCGGTGGCATGCTGAATATGGACTTCCGATTCATCGTCTTGGAGGAAACAAGGGCCCGCTTTTCGCTTATGCCGACGAACTCGATCACTGGATGAAGGACTGCGGCAAGGTTGAAACGAAAGAGGCTCCTGCAACTTCCAGTCCCGCACCCCCTGACGTGCGCTTCCTGCACGAAGAATTCGCAATGATCCTCGATTCCTTCGGGCTCAGCAACCCGGCGAAAGCCCGTTCCGCCGAATTGGTCGCCCTCGCTTTCAAGATGTGGGAAGTTCTTTCATATAGCAATCTCAGACAGATCGCCCGGATGTTTCGAGAGGCCATCGATCTGGATCCCTGCAACGCCGACGCGTTTGCCGGTCTCTCCATTACATTGATCGTCGAGGGCTTGTGGGGGCTTGTGAGCCCTCCGGCCGCATACACTTCCGCTCAAGCTGCCTTGCAGCGGACTCTGGAGATCGATCCTGAACAGCCGGAGGCATTGTGCGCGGCGGCTTGGCTCAAGATGGTTTCAACGCGGGACTGGGAGGGCGCGCGCCGCGGCTTTGATGAGGCTTTGAAGCAGGCGCCTCGATCCACGCGCGCCATGGTCGGCCGGGCCATGCTTCACATTGCGGAAGGCGACCTGGAAGACGCTTCCCACCTCCTGCTCAGGGCCGTGCAACAGAGTGCGTTGAGTTCCGCTCCGATGTCGTGGAATTGCTGGAACAATTATCTGGCGGGTGAATTTGAGAACGCCCTCATCGAGATTGAGCATTACCGTGACAGCGGCCGGCATGGGCCCGTCACGGACGCTGTTGAGGCGCTGGCTATCATCCAACTCGAAGAGACGGATGTTCAGATTGAGCGCATCGAAGCGCTGGTCGCGGCTTCTCCGCATAATGATGTGCTGCGAGGCGCGCTCGGATACGCATACGGAATGGCCGGCCAGCGTCTCAACGCGAGCGAAATCCTCGACACAATGGGACTTCCGAAAGCAAAGGAGAAGAACCACGAACCCTATGCGATCGCACTGGTTCTGATTGGCCTGAATCGGATCAATGAAGCTGTGGAAAGGTTGGAGCAGTCCTATCGCGACGGGTCGCTCTGGAGTCTCGGATTTCGATCGGACCCGATCCTGACCCCGCTGCGCAACGATCCGCATTTCCGGCTATTTTTCAGCAAGGTCAGCTATCCCGTTTCGGTAAGTCTTGGTGCTGCATCTGGAGCGCTCGCAAGATACGGTGCGCAACATTCACAGCGCCGACGAGTGGAAGCTGCTTCTGCTGCCGGAGATTGAGCGGCCACGGAAACTGGAACAGGAAACCCGGTTCCGGGCCGATGCGGCCTCTGCCAAGCGTGAGGTCTGCGCGGCGCTTGAAGAACATGGAGCGAAGTACACGATTCGGA
>PLPU01000187.1:0-9710 GCA_003159975.1 Acidobacteriaceae bacterium | reverse complement strand
TGCTCGTTCTTGAGCAGAACGATGCTCTCCTCCTCGATCTTCCGCGCAACCGCAAGCCCGGCGAATGGATCGATCACACTGCGCTGGCGGGGATGATCGATCACGCCGGCGGCGAACATGGAGCGCAGGATGCGGTGTACATGCTCGTCCAGTTCAGCCATCGAAATCTTGCCTGCCTGAACCGCGGCCTTGTAGGGCTCGCCGAAGAAAACCGAGCCCGGCTGTTCATTATCGAGTCCGGCCGCTGATGCTTTCTCGGTGCTGTGGGTACCGCCCCAGTCGGAGACCACGAAGCCGTGGAAGTTCCAGTCCTTTTTCAACACCTGGTTGAGCAGGTACTGGTTTTCGCAGGCGAAGTCGCCGTTGACGCGGTTATAAGAGCACATGACCGCGGCGGGATGGCCCTTCTCTACGCCGATTTCAAAAGCCAGCAGATCGCTTTCGCGGGCGGCGCGATCGCCAATGAGCGCATTGACTGAGGTTCGACCGCTTTCCTGATCGTTGAAGGCGTAGTGCTTGATGTCGCCGATGACGTGTTCCGACTGTGTGCCTTCGATGAGCCTGGCCACCAGGGTTCCGGCCAGCACCGGGTCTTCGCCGAGATATTCGAAGGTGCGCCCATTGCGGGGCTCGCGAGTAATGTCCACACCGCCGCCGAGCGACATGTTGTAGCCCTGCGCGCGCAGTTCGCGGCCAATGAGGGCGCCATATTCAAATGCCGCGTCGGGGTCCCAGCTTGCCGCCGCCGCAACGTTGGCCGGCAGTGCGGTTGAGTAGCGCCCGTTTGCGCCGCTGGAGCGTACGCCATACGCGGCATCGCTCATATCGATGCCCGGAATCCCCAGCCGGGGAACGCCGACATCGTAACCAACGCCACGGTTCGAAGCTGCGTTTTCTGGAGTCACCGGTTCGTCCGTCGGCATGCCGACGCCGTGCAGCAGCGCGATTTTTTCGTCCAGGGTGAGCTCTTTCAGCACCAGGTCGGCGCGCTCGTCCGGCGAAAGGCTCGCATTCATCCATGGGCCTGTTGGCGGAGGCGGCAACTGGCGTCGTTGAGTGCAGCCCGGAACGGGTAATGACAGAAGGGACAAAAGTGCCAAAGTCTGAATGCCGAACGCGGCTCGGCCAAGAGACTGATTCATGGAACCCCCGAAGTGAATCGATTTTTTCAATTGCATTAATAGTATCAATGAACCCGCACTGCAGGCTCATTGCTGGTTTTTGGCTCAGAGCGGAACAGATATCCGTTGTAGCCCAAGGCATGTGCGATTATGGAGCTTTTCCAGGCGGCAACCAAACAGGAAACGCAATTTGTCGATTGGTGAAGAGTTATCGCTGTTGCAGCAGGCACCGCCATTCAATAGACGCGTTCGTAAGGCAGATAGACCGGTTCCCACATATAGGCGCGGAGTTGGTCGGTGAGGCTGGCTGGTTCTGCCAACTCGGCCACGCCATCCGCGATTGCCTGCCGGGCCACTGCTTCCGCCACGACCAGGCCGACCGTGCGGGAATCGGCGATGGGAGGAAGCAGGCGGGCATGCTTGTCCTGTTGCGCGGGAGACTGGCGCGCAAGCGCCTTGGCGGCGGCCATGATCATGTCATCGGTGACCCGGCGCGCTCGGGACACAAGGATGCCGAGCGCAAGACCGGGGAATATATACGAGTTGTTGGTCTGCGCAATCGGAATCAGTTTCCCGTCAAACTCCACCGGAGCAAAGGGACTGCCGGTGCCGACGATCGCGCGCCCAACCGTCCAGCGCAACAGATCTGCGGGTGTCGCCTCAGCGCAGGAGGTGGGGTTGGAGAGCGGGAAAATGATCGGGCGCGGCGTATGGCTTGCCATGGCGAGAACGATGTCTTCAGAAAACGCGCCAGCCTGGGCTGAGGTGCCCACCAGCGCGGTGATCCCGGCATTTTGAACGACGTCAAGCAGGGAGATGTCTTCGCCACCCGAGAGCTTCCAATCTTTCACATCCGATCGCGGGCGCACATAGGGCAATTGGCTGGCGCGAATTCCTCGCGCTCCTTCAACCAGCAGTCCGTACCGGTTGAAGGCATAGATGCGCCGACGAGCGCCGGCTTCGTCGAGTCCCTCTTCCTGCATTGCGGCCATCAACAGGTTGGCAATGCCGATGCCGGCTCCTCCAGAGCCAAATAGAGCGATGGTCTGCTCTTTGAGCGGAATGCCGGTGGCGTTCACCGCGGCCAGCAGCGTCGCGGTGGTCACAGCAGCTGTGCCCTGAATGTCGTCATTGAAAGTGCAAAGCCGATCGCGATAGCGCTCAAGAAGGGTTGCCGCATTGGTCCCCGCAAAGTCTTCCCATTGCAGAAGAATGTGTGGCCAGCGGCGCTCGACGGCCTTGACGAAAGCCTCGACGAATTCGTCGTACTCCTGGCCGCGAACGCGCTTGTGTTGCCAGCCGATATAGATGGGATCGTGGAGCAGAGCTTCGTTGTCGGTGCCGACATCCAGCAGAACGGGCAGGCAGTGTTCAGGAGGGATGCCGGCCAGCGCGGTGTAGAGCGCCATTTTGCCAATGGGAATCCCCATGCCCCCGGCACCCTGATCCCCCAGCCCGAGAATGCGCTCGCCGTCGCTGACCACAATGCAGCGCACGTTGTCATACCGGGGATCGGCGAGGATCTTCCCGATGCGGTCGCGATTGGGGTAGCTCAGAAAGAGGCCGCGGGGCTTGCGCCAGATCTCAGAGAAGCGCTGGCAGCCTTCGCCCACCGCGGGCGTGTACACGATGGGCAGCAGCTCTTCAATGTGCTTCTCGATGAGCGCGTAGAACAGGGTCTCGTTGGTGTCCTGAAGGTCGCGCATCAGGTGGTATTTGCCGAACGCCGTATCGCGATTGTCCAGCGCTTTTTTGCGCCGCTCGAGCTGGTCCTCCAAGTTTCCGATGTGGGGCGGCAGCAGCCCGTGAAGCCCGAAGGTGTCGCGCTCCTCTTCGGTGAACGCAGTGCCTTTGTTGAGGCGCGAATCCAGAAGGAGGTCGTAGCCCGAAAGATGAGTGCGCACGAGAGTCTGGTTCGCGTCCTTTGGCACAGGGGATGCTCCGTTCACTGAGAATTCTTCTCGAATTTGGATTGCGGGGAGATACGATTGCTACGGCTCTTCGATGATAGCGACGTCCCATGGCTTCAAGGTTAAGATTTCGGATTTGGGTAAGGGCTTCTCGTCGAGCAGATTGACACCGGCGGCGTAGGGGTAGGTTATTTTGACCTCGGCACTCGAATAGTTGAAGTAGTAATGCAGCCGCTTTCCGAGGCGGTTGATGCCGTGCGTGGCATGAACCGAGGGCGGGAGCTGCTGGTCTGGACCGGTCAGGCCGGCTTTCTCAAGGGCGCTTCGCAGCACGGCAGTTTGCAGCGCATCGGAGAGAAATGTGCCCTCATAAAGCAGCGTGCCGGAGCCGTAGTCATTCTCAGTGATGGCGGGCCAGCGGCCGAAGAAGGGGTGGTCGTAGTAGGCGATGGGCCGGGCCTGTTCCGGCATGAGGAACTCCGCCCAGTACTTGACCTCGTTGTTGGAACCGGCGTGGAAAGGATCGTCTTTGAGAGCCAGCGGGTGCTCGAGGTTCGAAAACTCCTGGTAACTGAATCCCGCCGCATCGCGCAGCGGTCCGGGTGCGCGGACCCAGCGGACGGCGGAGTTCTCATTGGCGAATCCGCTCTTGAAGGTCATGACCACATGGCCGCCGTTCTTCACGTAATCGGAAATGCGCTTGAGCAGGGCGTCGTCCGAGATGTAGAGGGCGGGGACGATCAGAACCTTGTACGGGGAGAAGTCCTGTGTTTCGGGAAAGACGAAGTCGGAGCCGATGTTCAGCTCATAAAGCGAATGATGCATCTGCTGGACCAGCGAGAGATAGCCATCCGGAGTGTGAGTCCAAGAGCGTGCGGGAACATCGCCGCCAAAGGGCATGAAGTCGATCGCGTTGGCCGAGTCGCGGCTCCAAAGAATGGCTACATCGCTGCGTTTCCTCAGTCCCACAATGTGCGGGCCAATGCGCTGCAACTCGTGCGCCGTACGCGCAACCTCTGCG
The DNA here is from genome assembly GCA_003159975.1 of Acidobacteriaceae bacterium. Taxonomy (GTDB): domain Bacteria; phylum Acidobacteriota; class Terriglobia; order Terriglobales; family Acidobacteriaceae; genus Telmatobacter. The sequence goes on along the minus strand of PLPU01000187.1, from coordinate 5,658 downwards.
TAGGCGCGGTTGGGCTCAAGGTCGTGGGAGAGAACGCCTTGCCAGTATGTTTCCTGGTTGGCCGCGATCGAGGCCCAGTGCCAGTACTCCACCATGTTCGCGCCATTTGAAATATGCGTATAGACATCCTCGCGCATCTGGCCGTCATAGGGCGGATACTGGCTGGCCGAGTCCCAGCCGATGGTCTGCGCATTGGTCTCGGTAACGAGAAAGTTGGTGTGCTTCAGCGAGCGCGAAAAGTCGCCCTGCAGAGATTGGAAGGAGCCGTCGAATTGGTCCTGCGTGCCGTGGTAGATGTTGTCCGCAACAATGTCGAGTGAGCCGGCAATCGCTTCTTCGTTTACGTCGCGGCGCATCATGCCGCCGTAGTCGGTGGTGACGAACTGGCTGGGCGAAGCGCATTCGCGAACCAGCGCGGCCTGCCATTGCAGAAAATCGGTGACGCGCATCTGGCTCCAGCGCGTCCACTCCAGCTTGTAGCCGGTGCTTTGGGCGCTGTCACGTGTGGGCAGGTCCTCCCACGTGTGCAGGTTCTGCCCCCAATAGTTAAGGAACCAGGCCTTGCTCAGCGCTTCAGGGGTGCCGAACTTCCTTTCGAGGTAATGCTGGAAGCCAATGAACACGTCAGGGTTGGCCGCATCGTAGCTGGAGGTTTCATTGTCGAGCTGCCAGCCGATGACGGTGGGGTTGTCTTTGTAGTGGGCGGCGATGTGGCGGATGAGGCGCTCGGCATAAAAGCGATATGCGGGAGAGTCGGTGTCCATGTTCTGGCGCATGCCGTAGGTGTTTTCGTGGCCACCGAGATTGCGGGCCAGAATCTCCGGGTGCTGATGGGCCATCCAGGCGGGAATCGAATAGGTAGGCGTGCCGAGAATGACCTTGATGCCGGCCTTGCCCATGGCGTCGACAATGCGGTCCATCCAGGCGTACTCGAAGTGGCCGTCTTCGGGCTCCCAGAGGCTCCAAGTGGATTCGCCCATGCGGACGACGTTGAGGCCGGCGTCCTTCATAAGGGCGACGTCTTTCGCGAGACGTACATCCTGGGCGTTGGGCGTGTCCTGAGGCATGTACTCGTTGTAGTAAGCAGCGCCGTAGAGGACGGTGGGGAAGTCTAGATTGGGAGTCGATGCGGGTTGTTGGGCGGTTGCCGGCAGGCCAGTGAGCGCGGCGGCGATCAGAATTCCAAGAAAGCGTTTGCCCGAAAACTGCATGGTAAATCCCCTTTTCAGTTGAAGGGAAAGTCTAAATCAAGCAGCGGCTTTCCGGAGCTTCTCAGTCTTCCCACGGATTGAGGAGGCCGACGCCAGTGGGCTCAAAGTGGCGTATATTGCGTGTCACCACCGTCAAGCCGCGGACCAGAGCGGTTGCCGCTATGAGAGAGTCGCGATAGTCGATCGGATTTGGGATACTCAGCCCAGCGCAGCATTGGACTATATCGAGATCGACGCCGAGAATGCGGCCATCGAAGCTGGGAAGCAGACCATTGCGCACCCATAAGAGGATCAGTTCAGCTTGTGCCGGGTCGCGTCGCCTGAGTAAATGGAAGCCGCGCTCCAATTCAAGAATGGAGACCACTGACAGATGCAGGTCCGACGGAGATGCGCTGGCGACCCACTTCTCAACACGACCGTCCATCCTCGGACTCGATTCCTTCATCCGCGAGGCCTTGCGCATCTCAGAGAGTACGTTGGTGTCAAGAAGGTACATTTAAGAGAAGTCTACGGACTGAATTGGTTCATCGCCCAAACGCGGCGGATCGAATTCGAAATCTCCTGCTCCCGGCGTGGCGATCATCTCGAGGATGTTCTTGCCCTTCTTCGTGATCTTCTGATACTCACTGAAGGACAGCAGCACGTGTGCGGGCCTGCCGCGGTCGGTAATGAATACGGGACCCTTGCTGGCGGCTCTCTTGGCCCGGCCTGTGTCCTGATTGAACTCACGGCTCGAAAGGGTAGTGATCGCCACAGGCGCCTCCAATGTAGCAACGTACCTACATTTTAGCACGGAACGCTTTTACTCGAAAGTGTGATCAAGACCATCTCCGAACAGGTGCCGACGCGCATCGGAGGACCCCAGGTTCCCGCGCCGTAGGAGGTGTACACCTGCAGGGCGCCGAACCGCTGCAAGCCATGAATGAACTTGCCGAAGGCGCGGCGGGTGAACCATGTGATTGGAAAGAGCTGGCCGCCGTGAGTGTGCCCCGAGAGTTGCAGGCTGACGCCGGCCTGCTCGACGATGGGCAGGCGATTGGGCACATGGTTGAGCAGAATGCTGGGCTGGCCGGGCTCAATGTGCAGGCTCTCCAGCGCAGAGCGCATCTGGAGCAAGTGCGTTGATTTCGCGTAGGAAACCCCGAGGATGGCCACACCATCGATGGTGACTTTTTCGTTGGCCAGAACGCGAATGCCATTTCTCTTGAGAGCCTCAATGTCATGCGGCATGTCCCCGTATTCGTCGTGGTTGCCGGTGGAGAAGAAGATGCCGAGCGGCGGAGCGAAATCGCGAAACGGCCTGGTCATTCGATCGGGGTCGAGCCGCGTGCCGTCAAAGAAATCGCCGGGGATAAAAGCGATGTCTGGACGAAGCCGGGCGGCCATGCGCGCGATGCGACGGCTGAATCGGACGCCGTTGATGTTGCCCAGGTGAAGGTCGCTGATCAAAAGAGCCGTGCGGCCGCGCCAGGATGCGGGCAGGTTGGGGAGCTGGACGGCAACGCGCCGGACGCGAATCCAAAGGGCATTGAGCAGGCCATAGACGCCGGCCAGGAAGGCGAACCCAAAAAGCGCGGCGGCGATAAAAGGCCTGTCGTGCAGCCGGTCTGAAGCAAGCGGCGAAACCAGCTGCGCAAAGTTGGCAACCCAGCAGAGGCATGCCGCGTAAAAGACGAAGTTGAGAAATCCGAGCCAGACGGCGGCGATTCGGTAGATCGCAGTGATCAGCGGACTGGCGAAGCGGAAGCTCAGCAGGGCGGCGAAGATGAAACTGAATGCCAGCACGAAGAGTGTGGAACGCAATCCCTCGACCGCAGCCGGGCTCCGATCGCCCCAGAACGCGACGATGGTATGAAAAATGAACCAATGAGCAAGAAACAGAAGGGCTTGCATCACACTGATGGCTAAAACAGGCCAAGCCTTCAAACCGGGTCTCCTTCCCTCAATGATTGCATGGAAAAGGCAGGGACTAGGGACTAAGGGACTAAGGGACTAGAAATCCCCTAACCCACTGGCGTGGACGGTCCATGAAAGAATGGATTTGATGCCTGTTCACGATAGCGACACGCTCGGCCTCTACATTTCGATTCCGTTCTGCCGGTCAAAGTGCACCTATTGCAACTTCGCCTCGGGGGTGTACCCGGCAAGCGAGCATGTGCGCTACGTGGACCGGGTGATTCAGGATCTGGCCGCAGCCGGAGATTGGGCTGCTCGCATGGGCCTCGAGTTGCCGCGCACCGTAGACACGGTTTACCTCGGCGGCGGAACGCCCAGTCTGCTTGCGCCTGCATTGCTCACCCAGCTTTTTGCGGCGATTCGCGCGGAGTTCGATCTGGAGCCGGATGCGGAGATCACCGTGGAATGCGCGCCGGGGCAAATCCCGGGCGAGACGCTCGGCACGATGGCGGCCATCGGCGTGAATCGCGTGAGCATGGGCGTGCAGTCGTTCATCGACCGCGAGGCGCAGGTCAGCGGCCGTCTTCACAACCGCGCTGTGGTTGAGGAGGACGTGAGGCGGCTGCGCGCGGCGGGGATTCCCAACCTGAATCTGGATCTGATTGCCGGGCTGGCCGGGCAGACGCCGGCCTCGTGGGACGAGTCGCTGACGGCGCTGATTGAGAGCGGCGTGCCGCACGCCAGCATCTACATGCTGGAGGTGGATGAAGACTCACGACTGGGGCGTGAGATGCTGGCTGGCGGATTGAGGTACTACGCGGAAAAAGTCCCCTCCGACGACGCGATCGCGGAGATGTACGCGTGGGCAATCGAGAGGTTCGCGCAGACGGGTGTGGCGCAGTATGAGATCTCGAATTTCTGCCGGCCGGGATTTGCGTCTCGCCATAACCTTCGCTATTGGGAACGACGGCCCTACCTGGGGTTGGGCCTGGATGCATCGTCGATGTTGCGCGAGGCGTTGCCGGCGGCAGACAGCGAGATCGGCCGAGGCTACGTTCTTCGCTCGACCACGACCGATGACCTTGGCGCATTTCTCCTTGCTCCTGAGCCGGGGCCCCCGCGGACAGGTCTTGGTCCGTGGGGTGGTGAGCCGTCGGAGACGGCGTGGCTCTCGCCGGCGCGACAGCACGAGGAAGCGTGGTTTCTCAGCTTGCGCCTCAACTCTGGTGTCGATGTGGAGGCTTTGAAGCGTGAGTTTGGCGCGGAGGCGGTTGCGCCGGCAATGGAGGTTGTTGAGCGGCTGGTGGACGATGAGCTGCTGACTTCAGCCGGCAAGCGGGTTCAATTGACGACGCGCGGCAGGCTGCTTTCGAACGATGTCTTTCAGGAGTTCCTGGGATTGCCGGCCGAAAAGAGCGCGATGAGCACCGCGGCGCATGCAGACTGATCGGATTTATTTTCTCGGTCTCAAAAGCGAGCCTTGGATCGATCGCCTTTATTTGGCGCGAAGCCCTTTGCTACCAGGCAAGCAATTCATCCCCCGAACTGGGTAATAGATAAGTGACGGGGGCAGCGGACGAGTCCGCGCAGCCGTTGAAGGATTGGATCGACTCAGGTCCGGCTGCCTTGGCCTCAATGAGGGCCTGCTCGGCCTCGCGCAGAACCACAACCGGAGAGCGGCCATTGCTGGCCGCGATGCCAAAGCATGCGGAGAGCCGCATCGATTCCACCGCGACGTGGAAGGGCAAGCTGAACACGTCGACGCGGAGGCGTTCGGCCATCAGTATGGCGTTGGCCGGGACGCATCCGGGCAGCACGATGAGGAACTCATCCTTGCCGGGACGGCCGAGCAGATCGTAGCTGCGCAGCAGGCGGTTGGTGCGCGCGACCACCTGGCAGAGAAGTTCGTCGCATATGTCGGCGCCGAGCCGCGAGTTCCAATGGCCGAAGTCGTCGATGTCAAAGAGGATCAGGGACATCGAGCTTTGCATGCGCTGCACGCGGTCGGTTTCGCGAAACAGCATGGTGAGCAGAGTTTCGCGGTTGTAGACGCCGGTCAGTCGATCCGTCTGCGTGTGCAGCACCAGATCTTCGCGCAGGGTTTCGAGTTCGCGATTTGTGCCGGCGGCGCGCAGCGCCATCTCGATCCGCAGTCGCCAGTAAGAGGGTTCAGAGCAGCGCAGAACCAGATCGTCGACAACCCCTTCGGCCAGTCGGTCGAGCCATTCCGGCGCGACCCTGGGGGTAATCAGGACGATCGGAAGCCGCCTGACGCTGATGCTGGCGCGCACCGCGGTCAACAACCGGTCCGTATCCATGCCCTGGTCCGGGCTGGGCAGGTCGACGTCGAGCAGGGCAAGTGACGGCGGACGGTACGCAGTCATCGAGGCCAGGGCGGATTCCGCGGTGAGGACGATTTCAACGCGGGCCCCCATCGCAAGAAGAGCCGGCTCCATGGCGGCCAGCAGAGCAGGGTCGTGGGAAGCGAGCAGAAAGGTGGGCTGTTGATCGGCGAACATGCTTGAAATCCTCAATAGAGGATGCATCGGCA
>PLPU01000307.1:5480-6434 GCA_003159975.1 Acidobacteriaceae bacterium | reverse complement strand
ACATGCTCGACGCCATCTCCGCCGCCCTCAAACAGGCCGGCTTTCAATACGTCACACTCGACTGCACCGGTTTTCGCTCCGGCTCAATGAACGCCATCCTGCCCGTTGAAATCCTCTCCCGGCGCGGAGCATAGCGTGTCGTCTCAAAGGTTCGTATAAGAAATGAGCTGTCATCCTGAGCGAAGCAGGTCGCGCTTTTTGCGACCTGCGCAGTCGAAGGACCTGCGGTTGCACTTCGGGCCTTCTACTTAGAACTCCAGCGCGCGGAGCACACCCGACAGTTTAGAATCGCTATCGATGCGTACTGCATATCTTGAATGCTTTTCCGGCATAAGCGGCGACATGCTCCTGGGCGCGCTGGTTGATTCCGGCGTCTCCTTTGACGCGCTTGCCGAGACAGCCGCCGCCCTCAACGTAGGCGCACGGCTTGAGACCCGCAAAGTGATGCGCGGCGGCATTACCGCAACCAAAGTGGACGTAATCACTCCAGAACAGCATGCGCACGAACCCGCCCACTCCCACGGCGATCATGAGGTAAATGAGGCGGGTGCCCCATCTTTGCCGCAGCCTTTGGCGGCAAGGGTGGGAAGCGCACACACTCACGCACCTCATCGTCACCTTTCGGCAATCCTCAAAATCATCAACGCCGCCCCGCTCTCTGAAACCGTGAAAGCCCGCGCCATCCGTGCCTTTCAGCTCCTTGGCGAAGCCGAAGCCGCAATCCATTCCATCCCTATCGAGAAAGTTCATTTCCACGAAGTCGGCGCCGTCGACACCATCGTCGATATCGTCTGCACCGCAGCCGGCGCTGAATTGCTAGGCGTCGATCGCTGGCTTTCATCGCCTCTCAACGTCGGCAGCGGAACCGTCGTCTGCCAGCACGGAACGCTCCCCGTTCCCGCTCCCGCCACGCTGGCCCTGCTCGCCGACGCGCCCGTCTACGCCGCCGGCCCG
>PLPU01000307.1:0-5452 GCA_003159975.1 Acidobacteriaceae bacterium | reverse complement strand
TGCTCGCATCCGGCGCATGGGATGTCTATCGCGTCGCCGTGCAAATGAAGAAGGGCCGCACCGGCGTGCAGGTTACCGTCCTCTGCCGCCCCGATCTCGTCCACGCGCTGCGCGACATTCTCTTTCGCGAGACCACCACCATCGGCCTCCACTGGCGCGTCGAAAGCAAGATCGCCCTGGCCCGCGAATTTCAAAAAGTTGAGACTCCCTGGGGAGAAGTGCAAATCAAAATCGCCCGCTGGCCCTCCGGCAAAATCGCAAACGCATCGCCGGAATATGAGGATTGCCGCCGCATCGCCACTGCGCACGCGGTCCCTCTGAAACAGGTGATGCAGGAAGCCATGCGCATCTACGCAGCCAACGCAGCAAAGGAGTCCTGATGGATCGCACGCAGATTGAAGCGCTGCTCAACGAAGTCCGCGCGGGCCGCACCGGCGTCGAACAGGCGCTCGACCGCCTCCGAGATCTTCCCTTCGAAGACATCGGCTTCGCCAAGCTCGATCACCATCGCTCCCTGCGCACCGGCATGCCAGAGGTGATTTTCGCCGCTGGCAAGACCCCCCCGCAGGTAGCCGCGATCTTTGCCCATATGGCACAGCATGGCGGCAACGTCCTTGCCACGCGCGTCACTCCTGAAATGTGGGCCGCGGTCCAGGCCCTCGAACCTCGCGACAAGCAACCCCACGCCCAGTTTCACGAAACCGCCCGCGCCATCACCCTCTCCCAGGCGCCCGCCGTTCCCGGCAAAGGAACCATTGCCGTAGTCTGCGCAGGCACCAGCGACCTGTCCGTAGCTGAAGAAGCCGCGGTCACCGCACGCCTCATGGGCAACGAAGTCGAACTCATCGCCGACGTCGGCGTGGCCGGCATTCATCGCCTGCTGGCGCAAAAAACATCTTTGCAATCCGCCCGTGTGCTCATTGTCTGCGCCGGCATGGAAGGCGCTCTGCCCACTGTGGTCGGGGGCCTCGTCAACGCGCCGGTTCTCGCCGTGCCCACCAGCGTCGGCTACGGCGCGTCCTTCGGCGGAGTGGCCGCGCTCCTCGGCATGTTGAACACCTGTTCGCCCAATGTCTCCGTCGTCAACATCGACAACGGCTTCGGCGCAGCCTGCATCGCCTCGCTCATCAATCACCTCTAGAAACTCCCCGGCGCCTCTGAGAAACTGACCAGGAGGAGTTTGAATATGCGCCCCAATCGATCCATTCCGTCGTGTACAGTCATCCCGATCATTGGCTACCCTGAGATCGGCCCCGCAATCGACTGGCTCTGTAATGCATTCGGCTTTACGCTCCGTCTCCGCATTGGCGATCACAGGGCGCAGTTGAATGTCGGAGACGGCGCAGTTATTCTCTCCCAGCGTGAACTGCTAGGTCCCGACAGTTTCCAATCTGTGGTTGTTCGCGTGGAGGATGTCGATCTTCATCTTGAGCGCGCGCAAAGCCACGGCGCACGCGTGGTGTCACCACCCAAAGAACATATGTTCGGTGAGCGGCAATACAATGTCGAAGATTTCGCCGGACATCGCTGGACATTTTCCCAGTCGATCGCAGATGTCGACCCCGAAACCTGGGGAGGCACGCCCGGCCAGTTGTAGTCGGGCGAGTTGAACTCATCGCCCGCCTCTGCGTGGTCGGCATTCATCACCAATGAAACGCGTCGAGTCTCCGACCTGTTCCGTGCAACTTTGCGATCTTGTCAAGCCGCCAACGGCTTGATCTTCTGTCGTTTTCTCTGCGACTCGATCCACAGGTCATACTGGAGCTGCGCCTTCGAGAAGAAGTCAGGAGAGAGGCCCAGAGCCTCGCCAAGCCGGATGCTGAGGTCCACGGTTACGGCGGTGCGGCCATTCAGTATGCGCGAAATGGTGGCGCGCGCCACGCCGATATGCTCGGCCAGCTGCGTGGCCGTTATGTCCCCGAGGAACTCTTTCAGCAATTCCCCTGGGCTGGCCGGGTTGTGCATCCTGATCACAGTTACAGCGTAACATCACATGTTACGCTGTAACTGGCCCTTCAATAAAACGCGTCCCTTTTAATGTGCCGCCTGCACCACCAGGTCGTCCGCCAGCTTGAAGTGCACAATCGACTCGGCCGGGATATCGAGATCCCGATTGCCCGTCAATCCCGCCGCGGCCGTTCCCGCGCCGCCGCCCACCAGGCCGCCCACCACCAATCCAACGCCGCCCGTGGCCACGCCGCCCACCAGCATGCCCAGCCCCGCGCCGCCGCCAATCATGGCCGCCGATCGTCTGCCCTTACCCTTTTTACTCTCAGCCAGGTCCCTCGTCGTGAGCGGGTACTGGGTGCCATTCATCGTCAGTGAAGTCAACCGCAACTCCAGCAGCGATCTGCCTTTGAAGTGTCCCCGCCGATGCGACACATCCACCACCCCGCCCACCGTCGCGCCTTTCGATATCACTACGCTGTTGTCGGTGGCATTCAGGATTGGCTCGACCACCTCGCCGGTAAATGTGTCGCCCGCGCGGCTCGACTTAACGCTGATCCGCTGATCCACGCGAATCGCCAGCATCGTTCCCGCCGGAACAGTCAGATTAACCGGCGGAGGTGGCGGCGGCACTGTGGAAACCGTCGGTCCTGAAGCCGCTGGCACCGGCGCGCCAGCCGCGGTCGGAGCCGTTGTCGTAGTGATCGCCTCAGCCTTTTGTCCTGCTGCGGGCGGCTGCACAACGGTCGTTGTCGTGGTTCCGCTCTTGTCCACGGTCACCACCTGCTGCGGTTGCCCAGTCTTGGCCGCTTGCGCCTTGGCCTGGTCCAGCGCCTTTTCCTGCTTCGATTCGCATCCTGAAAGAATGCCCGCCGCCAGCACCAGCATCAATACCGGCATCCGCCCCGCGTGCCCCAGTGAGCCTGAAGGAAACATGTCTGATCCTTTCGGTATGTGTCTTTGCGATGACACAGATCCCAATCCAGCCTGGAACAAAATCGCCAGAGATTTCTGTATCCAATTGCACTCCCTTGGATGCGCATCTTTTGGTCCGGTTTGTCTCAAGGTAAAGCCGCACTGCCTTCACTCCAATATTGCGTTGACAAAGAGTTGTAATTTCCGCGTCTCCCGCAACTGGACTATGATGGTATTTCAAAACTGAAGCGTCTCGCCGGGAGGCTCAAATGGGCGACAATCATCTCACCAGCGGCAAACATGGCCGCCGCGAATTCCTGAAGGCCGGCGGCGCAGTCACCGCCGCATTGCTGGCTCCATCGGCGCTCAAAGCCGACACGCCGAAGTCTCTGCCGGCACTGCCGTCGAACCCCGTTACACCCACCGCCATGCCTACGCGCAATCTGGGCAAAACCGGCTACAAGGTGGGCATTTTCTCGCTCGGCGGCCAGGCTGCGCTCGAGCACCCCAATAACTTCGACGTCGCCGTACCCATCATCGAGCGCGCCCTCGACCTGGGAGTGAACTACATCGACACCTCGTCCATCTACGGCGGCCCCGAGCGCTGGAGCGAGCAATACGTGGGCAAAGTAATGGCTCACCGTCGCAACCAGGCCTTCCTGGCCACCAAGACCAAGGAACGCACCCGCGACGGCTCCATGCGCATGATCGAGAAGTCGCTGCAACTGCTGCAAACCGATCACGTCGACCTGTGGCAACTGCACGACATCGGCACCATGACCGATGTCAATGAAGTCTTCGCCAAGGGCGGCGCGGTCGAAGCTCTGCTTGAAATGCAGCAGCAGAAGGTGGTGCGCTATCTCGGCATCACCGGCCACTACCGGCCCGACGCGCTCATGGAATGCATCAAGCGCCATCCCTTCGACACAATTCTGATGGCCATGAATGCGGCCGATCCGCACCACTACAGCTTCAACGACGAGCTGCTGCCGCTGGCTGTCGAGCGGCAGATGGGCATCATCGGCATGAAGGTCCCGGGACGCAGCCGGCTGCTCTCCTCTTGGACACCGCCGCCCATCGAGCAGCAGAAGCACTCGTGGGAAGGCATGACCTTCCAGACCGATAAACCCGGCACGCTCACCATGCGAGAGGCCATGTTCTACACCCTGTCGCGTCCCGTGAGCACGGTCATCATCGGCTGCGACACGATTGCGCAGTTGGAAGAAAACGTCCATTTGGCGCGTGAATTTACGCCGCTGAGCGACGGACAGGCCAAAGAACTGGTAGCGCGCGCCGAGCCCTGCGCCAAGCCCTCGCTGTTCTTCCGCTTCTACGACCGCCCGTAGCCACCACTTGCGGTGGCACAGCCGCCGCTTCGCGCCGCGGTCCGATGCGCCGGGTGCCCCATCCATCGAGCGTTTTTTTGCTCGATGGGTGGGAGACCACAAAGGCAGACCAGCGGCCATCGGGTCTTTCCACGTTCCATCTTGTTTTTTCTAGGAGCCAGGCTTTGCAGCGTCGGGCCAAACCGGGCTGGCCAGCTCGATGGTCATGATGGGGCCTTCCGCGTAGATTGGGCCTTCTTCCCTGAGGAAGGTTGGTGCCAGGCCACCAATAATCCAAAGCTGAATGTTGGGGGGCGCCTTGCCCACAATAGGCGCTACCATGCCCTCGATACCGCCGATATTGATCTTGATTTCGTAGTGGAGTGCCTTGCGGGGGGAACCGACTACATCGAAGGACTCCTCGCCGCGGGGAGAGATGATCAGTTTGACCAGGCGCGGCTTGGGCGTCAGCACCAGCATGGGCACGGTTGTCTCCGCGACGCCGGACCGGATGTGTTCGATCACCAGGGGAACCATGCCGTTGGCCAAGTCCGCAGGCAGGGTGAGATGGTCCGTCTTCACCTCTTCCTTACCGTCTTTTCCGGTTGAGTGGACGGTGACCTGCCCGCTCCGTGCGTCGATCAGGACATCCATCGGATGCGGAAAGAAAGGCCCTTTCTGCAGGTGTCGGTCGGAGACGAGCCGGAAGGTTCCCCGTTGCAAAAAGACAGTGGTCTCATCGTCGATGGAGCCGTCCTTGAAGGTGAACGTCGTGCGCACGGTGACCTGGCTGCCATGAGCCACCTGCACGCTGTCTCCCGAAGCGACGATGTGGCCGTCCTCGGAGCGCATCTGGAGGAAGCCGTGGACGGTTCCCTGGACAAAGCGGACAGGGATGAGCTGCGCCGAATTCTTGACAGGCGCGCTCGCCCCCCATGCGCAAGGCAGTAAAGTAAGCAAAAATGTAGGGAATAAGCAGAATCCAAGTCGATGCGCCAAAGAGTTTTTCCTTCCGTCACGTCCACTGGTTGGATGAAGTGCCGGAGGTTGGGGTTGGCCACGCCTTTGGCGGGACCGCGTCCCATCAAGCACAAAGGCCGCCCGGTTAGGGGCGGCCTCTGCAGGTTCAGATGCGTTCCAGATTAGTCCCCAGCAACCGGCTCAGCCTGCTGCTGCGCGGGCTTGGCCGGCGCAATCGAGTCCAACCGAACCAGCCCCTCGATCGGCTTCTCGCCCAGCACATGCTCGCGATAAAGCTTGGCCAT
>PLPU01000091.1:369-4589 GCA_003159975.1 Acidobacteriaceae bacterium | reverse complement strand
GACGTCACTTCCAACTCCATGGACGCTGCGGGAAAGTATGTTCGGAATGGCGGTGCGATAAGATTGGGTCATTTTTCAGCGCTGTGCGGAGGGAACGTGAAGAACGCGGGGAAGATGAAGGTTCTGGGAGGTTTGGCAATTCTGGGAGCGGGTCTGCTGTTGAACGGCTGCAAGCATGTGCCGGATTTTACCGCGGCCAATGCACAGGCTTTGATTCAAGCGGATTATGACAGCAAGCAGGCTGCGGGCGCGCTTATCAAAATCGACGATCGGGGCTTGAGGCAGGGGTTGACGGCCAACTACTGGAAGCTGACGAAGGTCTATCCCAACAAAATGTGGGCCGACTACACGCTCACGGACGATGGCAAGAAGGTGTTGACGCTTCAAGGGGGAGGCGACGTGATTCAGTGGCGTCCCGACCAGATCGCCAGCGCCAGTCCGCACTTCTATGTGGTCACTATGGCGGCTAAACCCTTCAAGGCCAAGGATGTGCAGGATCCTCAGGATGAAGTGCTGCCGGGCGTGGCAACGGCTAAGAGCGCGGTATTCAACGAAAGTGTGGATTTAACCGGCGTCCCGGCAGGGTTGGTGGACATTGCTCATAACCCAGGGAACACGTTGAGCAGCAAAAAGACCGCCAATTTTGAATTGGCCAACGGCGCCTGGAAGCTCCATTCCATCGAATAGAGAAAAAATGACGGCATAACGCAAAAAAACGCGGCGGACGGGAGAATTCGTTGACCCCACCCCGGTTTCTTGGTATTGTTAAAAGGTTCGGCAAGAACGCCTTCCTTCGTGTGTCTTAACGTTGGTGGCGTGTGGGCAGCCCGCACCGGGCGGTTAAGGTGTGAGCTGGGCCCCAGGGCCAGGTGCAGTTGGCTGGCCAAGCAAGTCCCGGAGTGGCTCTCTTCTTGCGGAGGGCAGGGGCAACATCGCTACGGCGCCCGCGCGTTCCTCTACCTTGGAGGGCTATGCGGGCCGGAACCCGGATACGGAGTTGGCTTTCCAGGGGATTTGGAAACGCCCGATCACCGTCCCGGTTCTCGTCTGAGATTGGAAACGAAGACAGACGCGAAGCAGCAAATAGGGCTTCTGTGTGCGTAAATCGCCACGGGGAGCCCCATAAGTCTGCGCGCGGCTGAGTGAATTGGAAGTTTTACGGCATTTGGGTAAGGAGTTTGGTTTGCCTACATTCAATCAATTGGTCCGTAAGGGGCGTACGGCCCCCCGTTACAAGACGGCGTCGCCGGCCCTGCAGGCCTCGCCGCAGCGGCGCGGTGTATGTACCCGCGTGTACACACAAACGCCCAAGAAGCCGAACTCGGCCCTGCGCAAGGTAGCCCGTGTGCGGCTGACCAACGGGATCGAGGTTACGACCTACATTCCCGGCATCGGCCACAACCTGCAGGAGCACTCGATTGTGCTGATCCGCGGCGGCCGTGTGAAGGATCTGCCCGGCGTTCGGTATCACGTGGTGCGCGGCACGCTTGATTCAGTGGGCGTGGCGAACCGCAAGCAGAGCCGTTCGAAGTACGGAGCGAAGCGCGCCAAGGGTGGCGCGGCGCCGGCGAAGAAGAAGTAGTGAGGCAGTTGTAAGTTTTCAGTTGTCAACATTTCGATCCGGCAACTTACAACTGACAACTTACAACTGAATCGGTTCCGGGACGGAGTATGGGGTCCGGACTTGGGTACTAGAAGCAGCGCGAGAGCGCAGAGGATTTTGAAAGTTATGCCGAGAAAAGGGCACATTGCGAAGCGGGAAGTGGCACCGGATCCAGTTTATGGGTCGACGCTGGTGACCAAGTTTGTCAACTCCATGATGTGGGGCGGCAAGAAGTCGACGGCGCAGGGCATCTTCTACCAGTCGATGAAGAACCTGGAAGAAAAGGGCGGCGGGGACGACGCGCTGAAGCTTTTCAAGAAGGCGGTAGAGAACTGCAAGCCGCTGCTTGAAGTGAAGACGCGGCGCGTGGGCGGAGCCAACTACCAGGTGCCGATCGAAGTGAATCCGGACCGGCGCACGTCGCTGGCGATTCGTTGGCTGATCACCTACGGGCGCAACCGCGGCGAAAAGGGCATGATCGACAAGCTGAGCAATGAGTTGCTGGACGCGGCCAATGGCCGTGGCGCGGCGATGAAGAAGAAAGAAGACGTACACCGCATGGCCGAGGCCAACAAGGCTTTTGCTCACTATCGGTGGTAGTACGTAGGGACTAAGGGACTAGGGACTAAGGGACTTAGTTCAGTTGGATAGGAAGAATTAACCGCGGGACGAAGCGCCCGCAAGGAAGAAATGCCGTGGCTCGCACCATACCTCTGAATCGTTGCCGGAACATCGGAATCATGGCGCACATCGACGCCGGAAAGACGACAGCGACAGAGCGCATCCTGTTTTATACCGGCATCACCCACCGTATCGGCGAGGTGCATGAGGGCACTGCGACCATGGACTACATGGAGCAGGAGCAGGAGCGCGGGATCACGATCACTTCGGCCGCGACAACTTGCATGTGGAAAGACGTTCGCATCAATATCATCGACACCCCGGGGCACGTGGACTTTACCGCGGAAGTCGAGCGGAGCCTGCGCGTGCTGGATGGCGCGGTTGCGCTGTTTGATTCGGTGAGCGGTGTGCAGCCTCAGACGGAAACCGTTTGGCGGCAGGGCGACAAGTACAAGGTTCCCCGGATTTGTTTTGTGAACAAGATGGACAAGAACGGCGCGGATTTCGAGCATGTTCTTGAGACGATTCGCAAGCGCCTGGGCGCGCGCCCGGTTGCGCTGCAGATTCCCATCGGCGCGGAAGCTGGATTCAAGGGTGTCGTCGACCTGATCGAGATGAAGGCGATTCTGTGGCATGACGAGGCCATGGGCTCGGAGTACGACATTCAGGCGATTCCCGCCGAGTTGCAGAAAAAGGCGGAGGCGTTCCGGCTGCAATTGATTGAAATCATCGCTGAGACCGACGATGTGCTGCTGGAGAAGTTCCTGGAAGGCGAGACGCCGACCATTGCCGAGCTCAAGGCAGGCATCCGACAAGCGACTATCGATCTGAAAGTCTTCCCGGTTATTTGCGGGAGCGCATTCAAGAACAAGGGTGTACAGACGCTGCTGGATGCGGTGGTTGATTATCTGCCCAGCCCGCTGGATAAGCCCGCGGTCGAGGGCCCCAATCCCCACCACCTTGAGAAGATCGAGATTCGCAAGCCGGACGATAACGAGCCGCTCGCGGCGCTGGCGTTCAAGATTATCAACGATCCTTTCGGAAAACTCTGCTTCGTTCGCGTTTATTCCGGTTCGCTGAAGACGGGCGATACGGTGCTGAACCCGCGCACCGGCAAGACGGATCGCATCGGCCGCCTGGTGAAGATGCACGCGAACAAGCGCGAAGACGTGACGGAGATTCTGGCCGGCGACATCTGCGCATGCGTGGGCCTGAAGGAATTGAAGACCGGCGATACATTGTGCTCGCCGCAGCATCCGATTGCGCTGGGCGCGATCGTGTTCCCGGAGACGGTTATCTCGGTGGCCATTGAGCCGAAGACCAAGGCCGACCAGGAAAAAATGGGCGTGGCGTTGTCGCGGCTGGCCGACGAGGATCCGACCTTCAAGGTGCGGACCGACGAAGAATCGGGCCAGACCATCATCAGCGGAATGGGCGAACTGCATCTCGAGATTCTTGTGGATCGCATGAGACGCGAGCATAAGGTGGAAGCCAATGTGGGCGAGCCGAAGGTTGCCTTCCGCGAGACCATTCGCAAGTCGGCTGAAGCCGAGGGTAAGTACATTCGCCAGACCGGCGGTTCGGGCAACTATGGACATTGCAAGCTGCGCATTGAGCCGAATACGCCGGGCGCGGGCTACGAGTTCATCAATGCCATCAAGAGCGGTTCGGTGCCCAAGGAATACATCAAGCCGATCGACCAGGGCGTGCAGGGCGCTATTGAATTGGGCATTCTTGCCGGCTATCCGCTGGTGGACATCAAGGTGACACTGTTCGACGGCAGCTATCACGAAGTGGACTCGAACGAAATGGCCTTCAAGTTTGCCGGCTCGATCGCGTTCAAGGAAGCCGCGCGTCATGCCCATCCTGTGCTGCTGGAACCGGTGATGGCGGTTGAAGTCACGGTTCCCGAAGAGCACATGGGCGTGATTATCGGCGACATCAACTCGCGGCGCGGACGCATCGAGGGGATGGAGCATGTGGGCGGATCGCAGCT
>PLPU01000091.1:0-347 GCA_003159975.1 Acidobacteriaceae bacterium | reverse complement strand
ACACGAGTGATTAGTTGTTAGTGGCTAGTGGTTAGCCGAGACGCAACTAACCACTAATCACTAAGCACTGTTTTTTGGGGCTGGAGCCGGATGGCCGGCGCCCCTGGTTAAAACGGGCAGTACAGCTACGAAAGGGATGCAGGGACTTTTATGGCGAAGGAAAAATTTGATCGTTCGAAGCCGCATTGTAACGTGGGCACGATCGGGCACATCGATCACGGCAAGACGACGCTGACGGCGGCAATCACGAAGGTGCTGCAGAAGCATAATCCGAAGAACACGTTCCGGTCTTTCGATTCCATCGATAACGCTCCCGAGGAGCGCGAGCGCGGCATCACGATCGCGAC
>PLPU01000424.1:0-4369 GCA_003159975.1 Acidobacteriaceae bacterium | reverse complement strand
AGCTTTCAGCCTTCAGCTTCTAGCTCTCAGCCTTTGGGCCCCGATCCGTCCACGGTCACTAACAACTGACAACTTAAAACTGATAACTGTCTCACAAGTACACATCCACCATCCGCATCCAGGTAGGCCAGTCATGCGAGTTATACGAGTCCCACACAAACAGCTTATGTGGAATTCCCTTCGCGCTCATAATTCCGTCCAGCCTCTGATTCTGTCCCAGGCACTGGTCGTCCCAACCCGTCGCCAGCACGTAGCTCGCGCGGTGGTAGTGGTCAAAGAACCACGGATCGCCCAGGTTGGGCAGGTAATCCAGCGGCTGGTTGAAGTAGCAGTCCTGGTCGTAGTACCCCTGCAAAAAATTCCGCAAATCGAATGCTCCGCTCATCGACAGAAATCCGGTAAACACATCGGGATGCTTGAGCGCCACGTTCACCGCGTGGAATCCCCCAAAGCTGCATCCCAGTGAAACCAGGTGCCAGTCCCTGTTCTTCTGTCGCACCAGCGGCACCACCTCGTGGATCAGGTAGTCGTCGTACTGCACCTGCCGCGCAATCCGACCCCGCGGTGACACCTGCTTGTTGTACCAGCTCTCCATGTCCACCGAGTCCACGCAGTAGACCTGCACCTCGCCCGCATCAATCTTGCCGGCCAGCGCGCCAATCATTCCGCGGTCTTCAAACTCATAGAACTTTCCGCCTGAAGTCGGAAACACCATCGCCGGCAGCCCCGCATGGCCAAACACCAGCAGTTCCATATCCCTGCCCAGCCGGCTCGAATACCACTTGTGATACTCCCGATTCATCTTCTCTCCCGCCGTGATTCTTCCTGTTCCCTGTTCCCTGATCCCTGTTCCCTGTTTTTTTGGAGAACCGCCGATTTCTTGATACTGTAACAGCCTGGGTGGTTGTTTTTTCCGCTGCTTTCCCGCATCAATCCAATAAGTGAGCCGATAAGGCCTAAAGGACTATACGCCTTGCATTTGGAATACCATCAACCGGACGACAACCCCTGGGCCAACCCGCCCAAAGCCCTCCTGGCCTCCGGCGAACCAACGCTCCATCCCCGTCTGCGCCTTCATCGCGCCTTTCCCAGCCATTACCTGCCTGACAAGCGCGACCTGATCGTCTATCTCCCCCCCGGCTACGACCAGCAGCCCGAACGCACCTACCCCGTCCTCTACTTGCAGGATGGCCAAAACCTCTTCGACCCGCGCACCTCGTTCCTCCCCGGCCGCACCTGGGAAGTCCGCGAACACGCCGACGCCGCCATTGAAGCCGGCGAAGTCGAGCCCCTCATTATCGTCGGCATCTACAATACCGGCGACCGCCGTCTCGCCGAATACACCCATGAACGCGACTGGCGCATGGGCGGAGGCGAGGCCGCGCAGTACGGCGTGACCCTCACCTGCGAAATCCTGCCCTGGATCGCCACGCAATACCGCGTCCGCACCGATCGTGAATCGACCGGCCTGGGCGGTTCCTCGCTTGGCGGACTGGTCTCGCTCTATCTCGGCCTGCGCTACGCCACCTGGTTCGGCAAGCTCGCCGTGCTCTCCCCCAGCGTCTGGTGGAACCACAAGAGCATCCTCGGCTACCTCAACGAGCGCGCCCCTGAAATCTGGGATCGCCCCAAACTCTGGCTCGACGTAGGCGACCATGAAGGCCGCCGCACCCTCCACGACGTGGAGCACCTCAACCGCCGCCTCAAAGCCAACCACTGGGTTCCCGGCGAAACCCTCCACTTCGAAAAGGTCCACGGCGGCACGCACGACGAATCCAGCTGGTCCCGCCGCGTAAGGCCAATGCTGAGATTCCTATTCCCGCGGAAATAATCAATCCAGGGCTACTTTTCTCCAAATGATGCGGGTGCCCGTCAATCCTTGCGCTTTTTTCTGTCGCAAGTGTGGGAAGCATGCAGCCGATCGCGTGAAACCTCATGGCGCGCAAGCGCCATCCGCACAGCCGCAGGTGGCGACCATCCCCGCCAGCAGCGCCGTCCTCGGCGCGAGATGCTCCAGCACAATCGATTCGTGCCGCGCATGCGCGCCCTCGCCGACCGCTCCCATCCCGTCCAGTGTGGGAATGCCCAGCGCAGCCGTAAAGTTGCCGTAGGAACCGCCTCCGGTAGCCGCCTCATCCAGTGCGAAACCCAGCTCCGCGGCAAGGCTTCTGGCCTGGCGGTAGAGCTTCACGGTTCCCCGGCTGCGCTCCATCGGCGGACGGTTGATGCCGCCAGTGACGGCCAGCGCGCAGCGTTTGTCCACCGGCTTCAGGCCCGCAAATTTTCGCTCGATGCGCGGGCCGTCGGAGCTGCGTGCGATCCGGACATCGACTTCGGCCCAGGACTCGGCGGGAATCACATTGGTCTTCGAGCCGCCACCCGCCAGGCCCACACTCACAGTCAGCCCTCGCTTCTTGTCGGTCCAGCCGCTCACCGTCTCCACCACATGGGCCAACTCGCGGATAGCGCTCGCCCCCTTTTCAAAGTCCACGCCGGCATGGGCTGCGACGCCCTCGATCTCGATGCGCCAGTTGCCGGTGCCCTTGCGCGCGGTCTTGTAGGCCAGCCCCTGCGCNNAAGGCCATTGCGACGCCGGCTTTCATGTCCAGCGTGCCGGGCCCCCACAGGCGGCCTTCACCCACCCGGCAGGGCATGGTCTTCAGCGTGCCGATGGGCCACACCGTGTCCAGGTGGCCGAGCACCAGAAGAGACCTTGCAGAATCGATCTTGGATTTCGGCCCGAAACGCGCCTCCAGCACATTCCCGATCACGCGCTGGCGGTGCAGCTTCACCCGCCCGCCCAGGCTCTTCGCGTGCTCCGCGGCCAGGGCGACGCAGGCGTCGACGGCAGCTTTATCGTCCGAAGGCGACTCCGCGCGCACCAGCCGCTGCGTCAATTCGAGAAGCTCAGCCTGCTTGCGCCGTGCTCCGGCCAGCAGAGCGCGCATAGGAATGGGGGAATCGAGCGCAGCGAACATCCGTGAACCTTTCAGAGAATCCCGTGGGTGGAGGATTGAGCGACCCCCTGATTCTACGACGGTTAACCAATCTCCCGCCGCCCGATTCAGACCCCGAAAAGATTACCGAATCGAGAACAATAGCATCAACGGTGTCGCGGGCGGGTTTTTCTATTCCCTGTTCCCTATTCCCTGTCCCCTGCTTCAAAGGTGGCCCAGATGGTGCAGAGTGTGGCTAAAATGCCACACAGCAGAGATGCGAGTTCCCGTCTAATCTATCGGTTACGCCCGATTTGCTCAGTTGGAGAAGGTATTTGGGACATCCAGCACACCTGGAACAGACGATCGCAGAGCCTCTGGAATTCACCGGGGTCGGACTTCATTCGGGCGCGCCGGTTACCATGCGGCTTTTGCCCGCCCCGGCCGGCTCAGGCATTGTCTTCCGCCGCACCGACCTGGACGACTTTGAGATTCCCGCCACCGGCCGCAACGTTGCCAAAGTCAGCTACGCCACCAGCCTCATGCGCCAGGGCGTGCTCATCCAAACCACCGAGCATCTGCTTTCAGCCCTGATCGGTATGGGCGTGGACAACGTGATCGTGGAGCTGGATAACCTGGAGTTGCCGATTCTGGATGGAAGCGCCGAGCCCTATGTGCGGGCCTTTCTCTCGGGCGGCATCCGCACCCAGCGCCGCCGCCGCGAGACCATCCGCGTACTGCGCCCCATTGAGGTGCGCGAGGGCGACAAGTTTATCGGCGTCTATCCCGGCTCCGGCTACAAGATCGACTACGCCATCGACTTTCCCGCCCCCATCGGGCATCAGAAAGCCTGCATTGACCTCGCCGCCGAGACCTACGGCACCCTCATCGCCCCGGCCCGCACCTTCGGCTACAAGGCTGATGAAACAAAGTTGCGCGATATGGGCCTCATCCGCGGCGCAGGTCCGGAAAGTGCCATCATTCTCACCCCCAACGGCCCGGAGAACGGACCCCTGCGCTTTGACGATGAGTATGTGCGCCACAAGGTTCTGGACCTGATCGGCGATCTGGCCCTGGCCGGCCGCCGCATCGAGGGCCATGTCGTAGCCGAGCGCGCCGGGCACGCCATGCACACCGCGCTGGTCTCGCGCCTGCTCAAGGACCGCTCAGCCTGGGAACTGGCCCATGTACCCATGACCGAGGCCGCCGAAGAAATCGACTCCGCGGCCATCCAGAGCGAATCCCTCCGCCACCCGGCCCTGATGAGCGCGTAAAAGCAGGGTTTAGGGACTAAGGGACTAGGGACTAGAACAACATCGAGCGCGAGCAAGGCTGCGGTGCCAACAAGTCTCAGCTTTCGGCAGAATTTAGAACCCTGAATTCTTGCAACCCAAACGCAGTGGCAGCGCCCTCTAGTCCCTTAGTCCCTAGTC
>PLPU01000172.1:0-6275 GCA_003159975.1 Acidobacteriaceae bacterium | reverse complement strand
GGATCGTCCCAGGCCGGCGAAGCGGTGAGACTGGCCTGTCTCAACAAGGCCGATCTGACCGCTTCCATGGAATTGTCCCGCGAACTCGAAGCGGAGGACATTCAGGGGCTCCTTTTCCCGAGCGTCGTGGGTGGTGACGACAATCTTGTTGTCTATCGCGCCAATTGCGGTCGGAGGACGCTTAGGCTCCAAAACGAACAACAAGTCATCGACCAAGCGAAGCGAATTGCCGCAAAACACAAGTGAAGAAACCTATCACGATTCGAAGGACACATACGTGATGCGGAGCTCGTCCGTGCTGCGTAGCCCCGTGTTTCGAATTCCCTGTTCACCTGTGGCACTTTGAATCTATCGCACTTCATGCGTATTGGTTACCGACTGCTCCCCCCTCGATCCACCACTCCACTGCATCTGCCTCGATCGCCGTTGGCACTTCCCAACGATCCATCATTCTTGAGATCGCAGCCCCCGGCACTGCTTCGGCCCGGTCCTTATTCTGGCAATGCAATTTTGACACGGAAGCTTCCACATAGATGATGCGTACGCGCGCGTGATAGTCGGTGAACAAATTGACGAGTTGGCCGCGAATCTCACGGCTCAGATTCGTCGCATTCCAGACGAAATCTTGCCGCGCTCGCAAAAACTCCCGCGCTCGCTCGCGGGCCTGGTGTATGACTTTTCCTTGATTCCCTGTTGGTGCTTCATCCAGTTCTTCGCGAATAGCATCCAGGCTAATGACCGGGCATTCCGGAAGTCGACTTCGTATCCAGGTATCCTTGCCGCTCCAGGCAGACCGGACATCATCGCCACCTCACATCGGAAGTCTTCGTGCGCCAAATAATCTGGGTCGCGGTGTTCTGCTCGGAAGTACTCGAACCGGCTGTGCGGGGAGGCGAATTTGCGCGGCTGGTCGAAGCAATTCAGTTCGCGGCAGAATTCCTCAAAAAGGCTGACTTTGTTGAGCAGTTCTTCCTGATCTCCACATTGCCGGCCAAGAATGTCAGCCCTGGCCAGGAGAGCCAGGAGGTCGCATCGCGCTGTCTGGCTGATTAGGAAGACCTGGCGCTGCGCGTCGTCGCGATCAATCAGGTGGAAGGGCGCCTGGTGATGGCGCACAAGAGCGCAGATCTGTTCTCTGGATGCAAAATTGGTACCTATCTCCCAAAGGATGCGGCGTGCGTCGATGGCCCCTCGAACCGAATGGCCTCGGCTCGTGATGCGACCATTCTCTTCGCGCGTACAAGATGGCTTCGCCTGATCATGCAAAACCGCGGCGGCGAAGACCACCTGGCGATCTCGTTCCGGGAGTGCGCGCCATTGAGGCAACGCGGCCATCGCCTCGCAGACCATGCACGTATGGATCCAGACATCACCCTCCGCGTGGAAGACCGCATCCTGCGCACAGCCGCGCATTGCTAGAATCCACTCGAACTCTCGATCGAGAGCAGGCCAATCCACGCGCCATTCAGGAGCAGATGAGCACCATCGCGAAATTGAATTCATGGCTTGCTCCCGAGGTTATCCAAGGTAGACACGCTGGCAACCATCTGTACCACTCAACTGCCAAAAAGATCGATATCCGGTCGAAGCTGGTTGGGTTCAATCGGCCGGTCCATCCAGTGCATCCCTTCCTCCTCGACCGCCTGCAGGAAGCCGCTTCGGACGTATTTATAGCGCCCGAGGACTCTGCCATCTTCCTCCCACTTGATGTAAAGGCCCTCCATCAGCTCATTTGAGGCGCATTGCGACAGCCCAATCAGCGATTCAAACTTGCCGAGCACCCCACTGGCAAGAACAGGTACGGAGACTACCGGACCACCCGCCAGAACTTTCCTGCGACGATCCGTGCTGAGAAAGTCACCAGAACCGCGATCGAGCAGATCGAACTCCAGGAAAAAGTGCGGCAACAAATCGTAGGGGATCGTGTGCCGCGCATAGAGCCATTCGCCATACATGATGAAGCGGGGGCCAAGGAGACTCCACAGAGTTGCGCGATGGTGATTGGCCCAGCGTTTGAAGAGATCGAATTGACGTTCTCGTGGACCGCCCGACAAGACATGGCCACGGCTTTGCAGGATCAGTGTGCCATCTTCATCGAAACTGATGGCGCTATTGGCGCCGTCCAGCTTTTCTTCAACCACCAGGTACTGCCCGCGCAGGTCGAGAGGGGAGACGATGGCTAAATCTTCGTCTCCACGCTGCGTGCGTGAGCCTTCCAGATGCGGTGTTCGCGGGAATTTGACAATCTCTCTCATGTCGTCTGGCACAGCATGATCCGGTGGTTCAGCACATGTTCAAATGTTACCCGGCTGCACCCGGCATTGGCCGCCATCTGGCGTAGCTGCTCCACGCTGAAGAGATGCAAATGCTCCGGGTTGTCATCCGGTACCGACGGCACACTTACGATGACAAAGCGTCGCGCAACTGACAAAGCATTGCGCAGGCCGAGATCTGGATGGGGCAAGTGCTCGAGAATCTCCAGCATGGTTACGCCGTCAAAGGAATTCGGAGCAAATGTCAGGTGCTCGGCGTCCATGCGGACGACACTCAGGCGCTCCACTCCTCCGCCGCGCACCGCAAGCAAGTCAGCGACTCTTCGTTCGCTTTGTTCGATGGCGGTTACCGGGAGATGGGGGAAGCTGGCCAGAAGTGGCCAGAGAAATGTGCCTCTCCCACTGCCGAGATCCAGGAGACTCTCCGGTGCAAGCCCTCGCAACATCCCGAGTACCCGCTTCACCCTGGGCAGTTCCATATTCCGTTTGAACTTGTGGAGCCGAAGCCCGGCTTTCAGTCCATCGTCGATAGTGGCCGCGGGGTTGCCAAGCCGTCCTCGAACGAATGCGGTCGCCAGATCAGTGAAATAGGGTTCCATCGTCTTTCCAGGATTGCGGTTCAATCACTGTTCTATTCTGCCTGCGTGATTCTGTCCCAGGTCAGCTCAAATCGGGAGAGGTACTTGCGCAGGCGATCAGCGTCATTCGCGCTCGCTTTGCGTGTGCGGGAATTGTTGAAGAGCAGACGGCCGGCTTCCGACAGTGATCGGCAGCGCCGGCAAGCAGCGACCACCTGTTCCAGTTGAAGGCGGTCGAAGTGGTCGATGGCAGCGATCTGTTCCTCAGTGAGCAGGCGGCCTAGATCACGTGATGCACTCCCGATGCCGTCGTCGCCCCAGGAATAGGCCAGCCGCTTGATCTCCTCTTCGACGAGTTCCACTGTGATTCGGCCGCCGCTTGACAGTGTTGCCATGCGAGCGACCGCAGCATTCAGATCGCGGAAATTACCCTTCCAAATGGCAGATGGCGAGAGCGCAAAGTCGAGAAAGCGCGCTCGGGCCTCGCGATTGAAGGTAACGCGTGTTCCAGTCCGGGCCGCGTACTGGTCGAGTTCGTATTGAAGGTTTGGCTCAAGGTCTTCAGACCGCTCACGCAGCCCCGGCAACACGAACGTCCAAAGATGAATGCGCGCCAGCAGATCCTCGCGGAATCTGCCCTCGCGCACGGCGGCATGGAGGTCACGGTTGGTGNNTTGTGCCTCGCGATCGGACCCGAGGGGCAGGAAGGTCTTCTCTTCAAGTGCACGCAAGAGCATGGCTTGCTCGTCAAGGCCCAGTTCGCCAATCTCATCGAGAAATAGCACGCCATTATTCGCGGTCCGCAGCAGGCCGGCTCGCTCCTGCGCGGCGCCAGTGAAGGCTCCCTTCACATGACCGAAGAGGGCCGACATGGCGCCTTCGCCACGCAGCGTCGCGCAATTCACATCGACAAAGCTTCCCTTGACCGCGTGCCGCGACTTCTTCAGCTCAAAGATGCGGCGGGCCAAACGCGATTTGCCGGCGCCGGTCGCTCCCATCAGCAGCAGCGGATCGCGCGTGGCAATTGCGACACGCTCAATGCGGTCAATGAGCTGATTGAAGGCGCGGTTCCGTGTTTCGATGCCGCCTTTAAGGAACGAGACCCCGGCCGCCTGCTCCTGGTGAAAACGCGAAGCGATGCGGTCGTATTTCGACAAGTCAAGATCGATGATCTTGATGTTGCCGGGGCCGCCGCGCTGGCGGTCGGGCGAGGATTGGAGCAGCCTCCCAGGCAGATGATGCGATTCGGTCAGAAGAAAGAGGCAGATCTGCGCGACGTGCGTGCCCGTCGTGATGTGAATCAGGTAATCTTCGGCTTCGGCGTCGAAGGGGTAATCGCGCGCAAAGCTGAAAAGGGCTTCGTATACCTGCTCGAAGTCCCAAGGGTCTTCAAACCGGATTGGGCGCAGCACAACTTTCGTTTCCGGCGAAACGGACGCGATGTCCCGGCGCAATTGCTCGGCCAGGGCAGTCTCTTTCAGGCCATGGAGAAGCTCGAAGCGATCGACAATCAGATCGGGCTGCTGGCAGATGGAGATCGACGGCCGCCACTTCTGCCAGCGGTCCGGATGCTTGCCCAGATCGAGGGTGGTTCCGAGCAGTCCAACGACGACAACCGGCAACGGTGTACTATCCATATTTATAAAAGTATAGACATAAGGATCGTACTGTTGGAATAGCAAGAATTCCATTCCAGCGCAAACTGCTCTAATTAAGCAACATACGTGTTCAATCGAGTTTGGCCACCGTCTTGCACTCTCATGTACGAGAGCGAACTGATAGGCTCCAGGAGGACGAAGATGGCAGACGAGAGCTACAACGTATATGTGCAGGACAAGGGCGTCCCGGTGAAAGCCTGGACCAAAGGTGTGCCGGTTGAAGATCAGGCGCGCCAGCAGTTGCTCAATGCCGCGCAGATGCCATTTGTCTTCCAGTGGATTGCGGCCATGCCCGACGTGCATTGGGGCATCGGGGCCACGGTGGGCAGCGTGATTCCCACCAAGGGAGCGATTATTCCCGCGGCTGTGGGCGTGGACATTGGATGCGGCATGATGGCGGTTGAGACAAGCCTGACTGCGAGCCACCTGCCCGACAACCTCAAGCCTCTGCGCGNNATCGAGCTGGCCGTCCCGCACGGGCGGACGAACCATGGCGGAGCGGGCGACCGCGGTGCATGGGGCGACATTCCCACCCGGCCGCTGGAAGTGTGGGGCCGAATGAAGCCGGCTTACGATGCGATCCTCGCCAAGCACCCCAAGCTCGATCGCGGCAACCACTCGAATCACCTGGGCACGCTTGGTACGGGCAACCACTTCATTGAAGTCTGCCTGGACGAAGCCGATCACGTCTGGTTCATGCTGCATAGTGGGTCGCGTGGTGTCGGCAACCGCATGGGCAGCTACTTCATTGAGCTGGCGCGGAACGACATGAGGCGCTTCTTCATCAATCTGCCCGATGTGGATCTTGCGTATTTCCCTGAGCACACCGAGCACTTCGACGACTACATCGAGGCTGTGCACTGGGCGCAGGAATACGCACAGTGGAATCGCCACCTGATGATGGAAAACCTGGTTGCCGCAGTGCGCAACTCGGGTGCAGTTCCGGACTTCACTGCAGAGTTGCAGGCAATCAACTGCCACCACAACTACGTCTCGCGTGAGAAGCACTACGGCCAGAACGTGCTCATCACCCGCAAGGGCGCTGTGCGTGCAGGCGAGGGCGACATGGGCATCATTCCTGGCAGCATGGGAACTCGTTCCTACATCGTGCGCGGCAAGGGCAACCGCGAAAGCTTTTCGAGTTGCAGTCACGGGGCAGGCCGCGCCATGTCGAGGAACGAAGCAAAGCGGCGCTTCACGCTGGAAGACCACGCCCGCATGACTGAGGGCATTGAATGCCGGAAGGATGCGGACGTAATCGACGAAACGCCGGCAGCGTACAAACCGATTGATGCGGTCATGGCGGCACAGTCTGACCTCGTCGAGATCGTGCACACGCTGCACCAGGTGGTCTGCGTCAAGGGATAGACAACCGGGCTTGGGGATCTTTACGAGAACGGTGGTAGGCGCATGAAGATATCGATTCCTGAGTTGTC
The DNA here is from genome assembly GCA_003159975.1 of Acidobacteriaceae bacterium. Classification (GTDB taxonomy): domain Bacteria; phylum Acidobacteriota; class Terriglobia; order Terriglobales; family Acidobacteriaceae; genus Telmatobacter. The sequence continues at coordinate 330 of PLPU01000172.1, read as the reverse complement.
TCTCGTCATACTCATCGGCCCGTCTGGCTGTGGAAAATCCACGTTTGCCCGCAAGCAGTTTTTGGCCACTGAAGTGGTCTCATCGGATGTCTGCCGCGCATTGGTTGCCGATGACGAGAACGACCAGACCGCAACTGGAGACGCCTTTGATCTGCTCCATGAGATCGTGCGCAAACGCCTGAGCCGCGGTAAGCTTGCCGTGGTCGATGCTACCAACGTGCAGCCTGAGTCGCGCAAATCGTTGATGGAACTGGCGCACGAATACCATGTTTTGCCCGTTGCCATCGTCTTCGATCTATCGGAGCGGCTCTGCCAGGATCGCAATACTCT
>PLPU01000315.1:0-9609 GCA_003159975.1 Acidobacteriaceae bacterium | reverse complement strand
ATGGACATGCCCCAGGCATTGTCTTTGTACTCCCAGTTGGGGAAGAGCGTGGTATCCAGATTTGTCTTCTCGTGGCCCTCGCCTTCATTCGCAAATCCGGGATTGGCCTTGTATTCATCCAACGTCGCGTAGCGAATGATGCCGCGCTCGCCAATTGCCTCATCGGCCTCAAGCGAGTTGTTGCCGTTGCCCTGCCCGCTGAATAACTTCGAACGATGATCCTGATAGTGGCTCTTGGTAATCGCCAAGCCCCACTTGCCATCCACCTTCTTGATGGATCCAACGGCGTAAAACGGGGAAGCCGCTGTCCGAATCAAGTAAGCATTGAAGCCGGCACCAGAGCCCACGCGGCCCGCTGCCTGACGCCCATAACCAAGATGCACGGTGACGGAATTATCCGGATGACCCGGCGCAACAATCACCGGCGCCTTGACCTTGTANNGCCGCGTTGTCCCAGCTCAGGTTGGTTACCGGCTTGGGCAACTCCTGCAGCCAGCCAACGTTTGACCAGCGGCCGTCGTACACATTCGCATCGGGACGGAAGATGATCTCGATCGCATCCTTCGATGAAGGAGAGGGCACCTTTGCCTGCGATGTTCCAGCGGCACCAGCTTTTGCGCCGCTCGTGTATGCCGAATCGTCAATCCAGCCCTGGTGCAGAACTTTGCGCCAGCCTGTTTCGAAATCACCCTTGATCACAGGGCGCCAGGTTTCTCGCACCGCGTCATACGCAGTCATGCCAGACGAATAAGAACCCGGTCCCGGCCGATTGATCACCACTTCCAGCACATCGTGCGACGACTTGCCGCCATACAGCGGATCGATCAGCGGCTGCACAATCGAAACCGTTCCGTCATACGCGCGCGCATCCGACCACGACTCAAGGAAATGCGCCGACGGAACATGCCAGTGAGCAATCTCGCCCGTCTCGTCCAAATGAGAGCCAAGATGCGCCACAATCTTTGCCTTGTTAAAGGCATCGAGAAAACCAAGATCGGCGGGAGCGGAGTAGATGGGGTTGGCATTCAAAATCACCAGCCAATCCACCTTGCCCGCATTCAAATCCCCAACCAGCGCCTTCAAATCGCCAATCTGATCGGTCGGTACAGGGCTTGCTGTCTCGCTTGAAACCAGCACAGTCTTGCCGGTGTTGCCCAACGCGCTGTTGATGGCAGCGGCAAGCGACGTGACCGAGGGATCCTGATAGAGGCCCGGGATCACCGCGCTCTTGCCGGCGCTTGCCTTCAAGTCCTTCGCGAGTGCGGCGAGAAATTTCTTCTGCTGATCGGTCCACGCATACGCCGGAGCGTCAACACCCGATGCGCCAACTGCCTTGGCCAACTCCGCTGTGAACGCTGGAATCTCGCTTGCGCGCAGGCCCAGGCGATGCTCCGCCTTCATGCCTGTGGTGGTCGGCATCGATTCGATCGCGTACAGCCGGTTGAGCTTCTCGGGATCCTTGCGCCGCTTGGCGTAATCGCCCACCAGCTTGTGGAAGCCCGGATACGACGCGCCGGAAAGGAAATCCGCATCGAGCGAGACAATCACATCGGCATCGGCCAGGTTGTACTGCGTGGCCATGCCGCCCTCAAGCGCCGTCCCGGCAATCGCCGGATCGTACTGCGCAAACTTCGCCTTCGGCCACGCGGATTGCGCCGCCTTCCACTGCCGCGCCAGCGTCGGCGAAGTAACGGTCGCGCTCAGGAAATAGACACCAGTGCCATCTTTGCTCTCGACAAGCTTTTCCCGCAGAGCCTGCGCAAACTCGGCCCACTCGCGATTCTCGCCGCGATACAGGACATGCTGCGAGCGATCCGGATCGTACAGGTCAAGCAGCGTCCCCTGCGTAAACGGNNCCGGTCACAAACGGATGCGCCGAGGCGAAGTACATCGGCTTGCCAAGAATCAGGTCTTCAGGCGCCTTGACGTACGGATAAATCGGCTCGTCGGGCTGCTTGGTGCAACCGGCCAATCCTGCCAGCGCCAGCGAAGCGCCCATCAGCTTCATGAATCCGCGCCGCGAAACAGGATCGATCCACTCCTGCGCCGCGCCTGGAAACTCCTTCTCCACAGCCGCCTGAAACTCCGGTGTATTGGCCAGTTCGTCCACCGACCGCCAGTACTTCTTGCCCTTCACGCCCTTCANNGGGTCAGCGTCATTGGCGATCCTTGAACCGTGGCTTTCTGGGCGTTCTTCTTTTCCTGATTCACGCCGCTTCCCGTTCCGTTCGTGTTTTGATCCATCCGTTGTGCGCTCATCGGTGGCAGACCTCGCAACTGGTCAGCTCTCTCGGGGTTCGAATCTTGTAGTGCTTCACCAGGAACAGGCCAAGCTCCTCCTGGCTGGTGAATTTCACATACGACGGAGCAACTGGTATGGCCGCTGCCACATCGCCCGCCAGTCCATGCGCACCACCCAGCGGCAATTGCAGCGAAGCAACCTCTGGCCCGGCGCCGCTTGGATCCTTGGTTACGCAGTTCACGCTATCGGCCGTCGGCACGCCTGTCTTTTCGCCGTCCACCGAGCACCACACCGGCCGGTCGCTCGCCGGGCTCTCCCACGCCATGTTGTATATCTCGCTTGTCGGCCGCAGATTCTTTGCCGGATTGCGATGGCAGTTCAGGCACCACTCCATCTGCAGCGTGTTCTGCATGTACATCAGCGGCATCTGGTCCACACGGTCGTGACAGCTTGCGCAACCCAGCCCCTTGTTCACGTGAATCTCGTGGCTGAAGTAGGCAAAGTCGGGCAGGTCGTGCACCTTCGTCCACACCACCGACTGGCCGGTCGCCCAGCTATTGCGCACCGGCTCCAGCAGTTGCGCGTTGGTCCAAATTTGTGCGTGGCAGTTGATGCAGGTCTTGGTAGGCGGGATTCCGGCGTAACTCGACTTCTCGACCGTGGTGTGACAGTACTGACACTGCAGCCCGAGTCCCTGCACATGATGTTTGTGACTGAAGGGTACCGGCTGATCCGGGCGCTGGCCCTGACGCGTCACCCAGGGCGACCTCTGCAGTTCATTCAGCGTCACCCCCAGGGCGATCACGATCAGCCCCGTCAAGACCAGGCTCGCGCGAGCCAGGGCATTGGAGCTGCGTTCAAATATCTGCGCCATGAATGCTTTCCCTGCTTCGTTGTGGTTCTAGAGGAAGTGCGCGCTCTGCTGGCGGCCGCACAGGGTGTCTGCAAGGTTTTTCCTGAACAAGGAAGCTCAGGAGTTCGTGGTTTGTGTCTTTGATCTACGCGCTGTGCTGACGGTCACAACTGTTGTGTACAAGAAACATTCCCGGGCAAAACTCACCTGGGAGGGGAAGACCCTGAAAAATTAATATAGCAGCCGAGAGTGGGTCGAGCAGAGTGTATACCGACAAATTTTTAAAAAATGTTCATTTCGGAACAGTTTGGTAATTTACTGAAAAGATTACCTCTTGTGATAAGGGCGCGTCTGAGGGAAACACCCCCGCGCCCCTGACGCCTTGCGTACCAGAGACTGGGATATTACCCCAAAATACCACGCGGAATTCCCCTTAGGCCAACCCCTGTGGATTTCGGAATTACCCCTTCCAGAAGGCGATCACCAGGCCGCCGGTCACAATCAACGCGCCCCCCGCGTAAATAGGCAATGTCGGCGACTGCCCAAACCGAACCCGGTTGAGCAACTGCGCCATCAGAAAGAACAACACCACGTAAACCCCCAGCAGCTTCCCAAAATCCCATCGCGGCACGTTGACCACCGACCCATAGGCTGCCAGCACGGCCGCGCCGGCCGCAAACGCCATCACCCGCCCAACTCCCGAAGAACGATAGAAGCTGACCTGAAAGAACGAGTCGCCGTATGCCTCAAGAAATGCTGCCAGGCTCAGGACCCCGAACGCGCCCAACGGGTTTGCAACCACACGGTCAAGAAAATTCATCGCCGACAACCTCCATAAAATTGGGCATGCAAGCAGGGAAGCACGATTGACGCGATTGAAGCGTCTGAAAATATGCTTGTGAGTTGCTGACTGCGTGGTTATCGTAACAACCGAATGCTTTAGAATTCATAAAGACTTTACAGTCGACCTCGAAAAAGCATCCAAAAGTGCGGACCCAGGACAGGGTTCGGGCCGTGGCAGTCCATTCATTTCAAGAAAGGGAAAGCGCATGAAATACGCCGGTTTGCTCGTCATGCCCGCTGGATTCTTTCTCTCCATCGCCGCCATCGTGCTCTTCCCCGCCAATTCCGCAGCCAGCAGAGCGGCTTTCATCCTTTGCGGCCTGGCCGTCGAAGCCCTCGGACTCGCCGTTGCATTCCGCGGACACATGGAAGCCCGCGGCGCCTTGAACGCGGGTGGAGAATCCCGCTCATGACGCCCGCCTCGACCATCGCTCCCGCCCTGCCGGATGCCGCCTACGCGCTTTGCCTGGTTCTGCTGGCGCTTGCTCCCCTGGCCATTGCTGGAGTAGCTCTGATCAACACCGGCCTGGGCCGCTCCCGCTCCGCCGCGCAGGCGCTGCTTGGCAACCTGGCCATCCTCGCCGTCACCGCGATTGTCTTTGCCCTGGCGGGCGCGACTTTTTCCGGCGTCCTCGGAGGCGCGGGTCACTCATTTCAACTGACCGGCAAGCCCTGGAACTGGCTCGGAGCCGGTCCGCTTTTCCTCGGCGGGCTCAGCGCCGCACCGCTCCAGTCGCAACTCGCCCTGCTCTTTGAATTCCTGGCAGTCGCTCTGGCAGCGTTGATTCCGTGGGGCTCAGGAGCGGATCGCTGGCGCCTCACCGCCGGCTGCGCTGCCGCTGCCGTGACTGCCGCCATCGTCTTTCCGCTGCTCGCGCACTGGGTCTGGGACGGCGGCTGGCTGGCGCAGCTCGGTATCAATTTTTCGCTCGGCTCGGGCTTTCTCGATCCCGGCGGAGCGGCCACAGTCCATGTCCTGGGCGGACTCAGCGCCCTCGCCGTTATCTGGATCACAGGTCCGCGCAAGGGCAAGTTCCCCAAGGAAGGCTTTTCTACCGCGCTGCCCGGTCACAACGCCGTTTATGTGCTCTTCGGCTGCTTTGTCGCCCTGGTTGGCTGGCTCGCATGGAACGTGGCCGGAGCAATCCTCTGGCTGCATGCTCCTTTTGCCGCGCTGCCCGCAACCGCGCTGGGCACGCTGCTCTCCGCCTCCGGCGCGCTCGCGGCTACATTCACCGTGACCCGCATCCGTTTCGGCAAGCCCGACGCCAGCCTGTGCGCCAACGGATGGCTTACAGGCCTGGTCACCTCCAGCGCGTGCGCCGCGCTGATTACTCCGATTCAGGCGCTGGCCGTTGGCGTCGTCGCGGGCATTGCCACGCCCCTGCTGGTGGAACTGTTCGAACTCGCCGTTTCGATCGACGATCCCTCCGGAGCCATCTCGGTTCATGCTGCGGGAGGACTGCTGGGCCTGATCGCCGCCGGCATCTTCTCTGGCCAGCCCGGCCAGTTCCTCGCCCAGTTGATCGGCATCGCCACCTTGCTCGGCGTCGTGCTGCCNNTGCACTCGCCGACCTGCCAACTCGCTGGGTGCCCCATCCTTGACGCGGCATTATCGCGCCAAGGGTGGGATAGCATACATCCGATCCGGCAACCCGCTGCCTCACGCCGCGTTTTGCACCGCGGCCCTGGCCCAGGTAATTGCTTCGCCAAGCCGCCACATCAGATGATCGAAGCGAATCCCGTTGTCCTGAAGGATCGCGTCGTAGCGTTCCCAGTCGCGGCGATCCTGGCAAACCAGCAGTTCCAGCAGAACGCCCTCCCGGTTGCCCGCGCCGAGCAGGGCCTTGCGCGCCGCCTCGCGCAGGGGCAGCATGCCAACCAGATCCTGCATGGAAATGCGCAGCATGGCCGGGAACATGCTGACCATGCCAATCAGGTACTGCTCGGCGGGAACCAGTCCCAGCAGCTCGGCGGCCAATTCGCAGAAGCGGCCGCGCTCGAAGGCCATGCGCAAAAGCTCCGCCGGCTGGTCGCCATTGAAGTCGCTGGCGATGACTAGCATCGCCATGCGCCGTGACGTCGCCTCGCCCAGCAGCATCAGCGCCGTGTGGATGGAATCCACCTCCTGGCGCATGGCGCAGACCGGGCTGTTCACCAGCCGCAGCAACCCGTAGGTGAGCGATGCGTCGCACATCACCAACTGGCTCAATCGATCCAGATCGATGGGGTCCTGCTGCACGGCCTCCAGAATCTCAAGATGGACCAGCCGATTGGCGGGCATTTTGGGATTCCTGACCTGCTCTGGACGGCAGAAGTAGTAGCCCTGAAAGAGTTCGAACCCTTCCAGGCGCGCAAGCTTCCAGTCTTCCTGGGTCTCCACGTTTTTCGCGATGGCGCGAGCCGCAAGGCCCTCGATCCGGGCAAGCAAGCGGGTTCGCTCGGCGGCGCCGGTTTTGGCAAAGTCCACCTTCACAAAGTCGGCCATTTCCGCCCAGGGCCTGGCCCCCGGCTTCCCCACAAAGCTGTCGATCGCGAGGCGAAATCCCACCTGCTTGAGCGCGCGCCACGCCGCAAGCGCACAAGCGGTTGGTTCCACATCCTCGTCGAGTTCGATCACTGTCAGGCCGGGCGGCAAGCCCCGTACCCACTCCTCGGTCAGCGAGTCGGCCGTGCATTGCACAAACGCCGGCAGCCCCGACGTCAGCTCTCCCACCCCGAAGACAACCGCGCTGCCGAGCAAGGCGCGCGCGGCCAACTCTCTTTCCGCGCCAACGGCCCGGCTTCGCCCGGTGCAGCACAGCAGCTCGTATCCATGCACTTTGCTGCGCATATCCAGAATCGGCTGGCGCGCCACATAGCAAACTTCTCCTCCCGGCCCCTCAAGGGAATTGCGGACCAGATCCTGAAGAGAGCCGTCGTGGGGACTTGCCGGTAACGTTTGCGCAGACATGAATGGCCTCTTCAAGGGTTATCGTTGCTTCCGGTTGGAACGTGATGCTGTGTCCGAAAATCGGACAATGCCCCCAATTCAGCAGCCGTCCAGCCGCATCCCAACCGTTCCATCCGAGTTGCTTCCTCGATCCGGCCTATGTGTGTAAGCTGGGTAAGAGCCTAAACAGTATGGGATTCCTCAGTCATCTTTTTTATCCGTGGGGCATTCTGCTCCAGGTTGCGGCGGTGATCCACTTCATCCGGCGACGGCCCAGTATCTATTGGCTCTACCTCATCATTTTTCTCGGTCCTCTCGGCGCGCTGGTCTATCTCTTTGTCGAGGCAGTGCCCGATCTCGGGCTGGCGCGTGAGTCGTTCAAGGTGTTTCCCCGCCGCAAGCGCATCAACCAGCTTGTCATCGCGATCAGGGACAATCCTTCGGCGGGAAACTACGAAGAGCTCGGCAACCTCTACATGGACGACGGCCAGCTCCAGTTGGCCCGGGATGCCTTCAACAAGGCCATTGCGGCCCGCGCCGACACGCTGGACACGTATTACCGCCGCGGCGTCTGCNNCCGATTTCGATTTCCGCCGCGCCGCCGGCTTGCTGGCACACGCCTACGCGCTGACCGGGCAAAAGGACAAGGCGGAAGCGCTCTTCCGCCACGTGACCATCGCGTCCACATTGTCTGAGACGTATTTGAACTTCGCGGATTTGCTGGCTTCAGAGGGCAAGAATGCAGAAGCCCGCCAGTGGGCGCAGAAGGTGCTTGACAAGCGGCCCACCATGCCCGGCTACCTGCGCCGGCGTGAACGACCCTGGTTCAGAAGCGCGAGCAGAATCCTCAAGCGCATCCCGGCGTAGCCTCTGGCATAGACCTCACAACCGTGTTTCAATGAATCAGTCGTCACGCGCGACCAAGAGGGGACCGCAAAGTGAAGCAGGCAACGATTCGAGCCATTTCCCAGCGGCGAACTAGGACCATTCAAGAAGCTGCCGATCCGAAGGAGTTCTTACGTCTGGAGACTCAGGCAAAAGTTTCCTTCCAGCTGCCGTTAAACGATGCCGCCCCCGGCGCATTGAAGGTCTATCGTGACGCGAACAATCACTATCGCACCGTGCCCTGGCCCCTTCCGTACAACAAGACGACCCATCGCCTGCACCAAGGAGACGCAAGAGACCTCTCTTGGATCCCTGATGGCTCCGTTCATCTGGTGGTAACGTCGCCACCTTATTGGACATTGAAGGAGTATGCTCCCGGCAATCAATCGCAGCTCGGTGACATTGCGGACTACGAAGCCTTCTTGGATGAATTGGACAAAGTTTGGAAGGAGTGCACCCGTGTTCTCGCGCCGGGGGGGAGAATTTGCTGCGTGGTTGGGGACATTTGTATTCCGAGAAAACGCGAGGGCCGACACTATGTGGTTCCCCTTCACTCCGATATTCAAGTTAGGTCAAGGAAGCTTGGCCTCGACTGCTTGACGCCAATTCTCTGGCACAAGATTGCCAATGGTGCTAACGAGGCCGAAGGAAATGGTGCAGGATTCTACGGTAAGCCTTACCAGCCAGGCGCGATTGTCAAAAATGATACAGAATTCATCCTTATGCTTCGAAAAGGCGGCAAATACCGCTCCGCCTCTCCAGTGCAAAAGGCTCTTTCCATGCTGACGAAAGAGGAAATGCAAGGGTGGTTGAGGTCGGAGTGGAGCGACCTTCCGGGGGCATCGACCACAAGAACTGGACATCCTGCTCCGTATCCGGATGAACTGGCCGAACGGCTGATAAAGCTGTTCTCGTTCGCTGGCGACACCATCCTCGACCCCTTCCTTGGAACCGCCTCTACAACCGCTGCCGCCATCAGATCCGGGCGGAACTCGATCGGGGTGGAAGTAGAACCGGCCTATCTCGAGATTGCCCGGCACAAGGTGTTGGCGCTTTCTCGCCTGAAACGCATGGCAGGTGCTACGTCCTGCGAGGTCGTGTGTGACTGACCATAGGCTCCTCACAGAGTTCCGCAAGCTGTTCGAGGGCACCAAATACGAGCATCGTCGCTCGAATCTTGGTGATTTCGTAGCTATGCATCTATACGAGGACCTCGTCTCCGTCAACAAATCGGCCAGATACGTCTTGTCTGTTGAGAATATGTCCAGAGTGCTGAACGTTCAAAATAGGCGGAAAGGCATTGAGGCTCGACGAGGCGACGGCACATTTGGGGAACTCATCGTAGGCGAAGAACCACGTGTCGATCCCGGCTACAAAGTTGCACGCGGCCCGGTAGCTACTGTTGAAATTGGAGTGGAGGTCAAGGTTCTGGCGAAGGCGATGATCAAGCAGATCGACAGAGTTAAGAGCGATCTCGCCAACCAAGTCCTCAACTTCAGGGTTCGTGCCGGGTCCAGCAGGCCAATCTGCGTTGGCGTCGTCGGGATCAATTACGCTGACGTTGTCACAAGCTATGAGGGAGATAGAAGCTACCGAACGGATGGAGGGAAATACAAACATCCGATTCAGGAAGCGGAACAGGCCCGAATACGGCTGGCGGAAGTCGCGCCGCAATACGACGAGTTTTTGATTCTGAAATACCGGGCGCAGAACGAGCCGCCGTACCCTTTTGAATGGGTGAATGAGAAGGAAACAAGGCTAATATATGGGGCCGCGCTGATACGAATCAGCAACGAATATCAAAATCGATTCTGACTGCCCCAGCCAGGTGCATGGACTGCACCCCGAAAGTGA
>PLPU01000074.1:0-4710 GCA_003159975.1 Acidobacteriaceae bacterium | reverse complement strand
TCTAGCCTCTAGCTCCTAGCTTTCTCCTTCTCTGCAATTTGCTCCTTCCTCCTCGCGTGATGCACTCGAAGCTAGCCCGAGTTTACCAGCCCCGAAGCGCAGATGCGGCTCCCAGCCGCTCTGGGCGCGGGCTTTTGAAGATCCAGGCAGTATGACCTAATTGTGGAGAAATCGGTCTAGACCGAGGACGGAAGCCAATTCTTTCTGTCGGTCGTTCATCTTGGAGAGCTGGGTCTGGACGACGGGTTGCTTCGAGCGCTGCGGCGCCGGGTAGAGGAGAGTGACTTCGTTAATCTCTGTAAGTTGGTTCATCATCTCCACGATGCTGAGCACGATGCCCGACTGAGCCAGCTTGCGGCGCAGCAGATTGAGGATCGTCAGTGCCAGGACACAGTAGAAGGCGTGTACGCGCAGCTTCTGGTCGGTCCAGTGGAAGGTGGGACGGAAGCTGAGGTAGCGAGGATCTTTTAAACGACGAAAGTCCGCTTCCACGTGATGCTGGGCACGGTATGCCAGCACGATCTGTTCATCGGTCCAGTCCTGCCCGTGATCGGTGAATAAGATCGTCTTACCCATGAACGTGGATTTCAGTTTCCGATATTCGGCCTCGCGGAACTGGAAGCGCAAGCGGGGTAGGCCCTGCTGGGTCCTTGTCAGCTGCGTGGAGAACAGGTCCTTCATGTGCCTGCCGCGCAGGATTTCTTTCACGTTCTTCTCGGTTCCAGCGACGGTGGGCTTGTTGCCGCGATCCTCCGGCCGTGTGCGTTGAAGCTTATCCTGCAACTTCTCCAGCTTGCGTTTCCGTTTGTTGATTTCCCGGGTCAGAGTCTTCTGCTGGGCGTTAAACAACTGCCGATTAAAGGTAACCAGCACCGTACGGTTCCGATCGAAGACCTTCTTTTCGGTGCGATAGGCCCAAACCGCGGGCAGCTGGGATCGATCCAGACGACGCATCTGCTGTCGTTGAATGGCCATCAGATCTTCATGCTGGGTGGGCGCCAGAGAGCCGACAAAATGCAACGGACCCTGCTCCACCAGATCGAGGTTTACTTCCGAGTTGTTTCCCTTGTCGAAGACCAGTGTGATCCGGTCTACCTCTTCCGACAGAGCACGGCAACGGGCAAACAACTGATCGACCACACTGTGAAACATCACCGAATCGTGCTGATTGCCGGCATAGGTGTGATGCAGCAAGGGTACGTCGCCATCGGTGGTGGCCAAGACGGCCAGACCCAGCAGCCGCAGGTTGTCGTGGCCTTGTTTGGCATGACCGCGCTGCGGCAGTTTCGCTCGCTGGTTGAAGCTGTCCAGAAAGGTGAAGAAATTGGTGGCGTCAAAAAGCAGACAATTCAGATCGAGGCCGAAGCGGGTAACGGCATTCTGGGCCAGTTCCTGTTCGATGGCGGCGATCCGATCGCTGCCGATTCGCTCCATGTTGTCCCAGAATCGCTGACTGGTGAGTTGATTGGCAGTCAGCGGCAGGAGGCGTGCCAGCACCGTCTTCTCATACCAGGAGCCGATCTGCGATTTGCTTGTAGGCGCGACACAACGGTTCAGGGCAGCCAGCAAAAGAAACTGCCCGGCCGACGGGCCCTGGTGACCGCGTTTCGGTACGTGGCGATCCACGGTAGCGACAACATCCAAAGCCTCGGCGATGGAGTAGGCTGCGACCGACCCGCCAAATTCCCGTATCGAGATTTCTTCGACCTTGGGACGGAGGAGGCGCTCCTTGATGCTCTCCGCGGAACCGAGATAGATGGTGCGGACGATTTTAGGCTTGCCGTTTACCCGCCGGGACTCGCGCAGGTAGTAGTACGGCTTACCGCGCACGATTTTCTTGGTGAGGCTTGCCATAATTGGTTAGGTCATACACTATCAGAACAACGGGGGCTTGTCGAGTGCGGATTCAGGTTCAACTTGTCGATGGAACCAGGATAATTACTGGGGAAGGCGGTCGCTCCTGGACGTTCTGTCCGTCGGAACATAAAAGCACTCCTGTTAGGTCACACAAAAAAGCCGCCTCAGCCTGAACGGCGTTGGCGGCTCAAACCCGCTCCAGATGCGGTCAGGAGAGGATTTTGGCGCGGGGGAAATCCGCTTCAATTGGCTTGGGGCGGTAAACTCGGGCTAGAACAGAGTGAAAAAGACTGGCTCATGCACGAAAGCAGCGGATTCATTCTGCTTCCGCAAGTCACCGAGGTGCAACCATTGGACGGTGGTGGCGTTCGAACGACGACCACAATACAGACGAGCCATTCCGCCTTGGTGCCTGAAGGCGTTTTTGAATATCAGCATTCCACCGGGAACAATTTGGACGAATCATTCCGAAAGGGTTTCGACCAGTGGGCAAAGACCGATCTTACTGCACTGTTGGAGGCATTACTGCCGAGGCCTGAGATTTGTACAACGCTGGAAATGAAATTCCCGGAGAAGGAAGGAAAGCCTGCATATTCTCGCCGAGCCATTCTGGGGCCGGTCACACACTTTGTCCAAAATCCGCAGGTCGTAGCGGAGCGAGAGACGCCTGCGGGCGAAGGGGAAATTCAGGGTGGCCAATGCGGAGGCCATGAGTTCTGTCCCTGTTGTTTGCTCACTAACTCATTCGAGACGTTCAAGGATCTGATCGAAAGCAGCGGCTTCTACGGTTTGCGCCTGTTAGCAATGCGCGATGAGCGTGGGAATCCTCAAGCCGACTGCAGAGTGAACGGCACCGATTGGGATAAAGGCGCCGAAGCCCTGCGGAGGTATGTTGCAACCTGGCCGGCAGCAGGATTTGAAATGCGTAAGCAGTATGTAGTGCTACAGACGATAAACTAAGACCTTTTGCCCCCGTGCCCGCCGCCACCGCCAGCCTACCTTGGCAACACCGAAAACCAGGTAAGGGATGGAGTAGCGGTCAACCGGCCGTGATTGCCGCTCGCTCCGCCGCAAAAGTGTTTGCGACAACGTATGATTCGCCAAAGTGAAGGACTTTCGGACGCTTTGGTTCCGACTTCGGAGCGCGGCGGGAGGTTATCTTTACTCGTTCGCCGATTGCTTCGAGCGCCTTTGCGTAGGCGCGAATCAAGAAGTCTGGACCGCGACACACGAAATCACTACCAGAAATAGGCGCGAAAAAAGGCTGAAAGGAGGTCGCGGTCCACGGAGTCTCGATCCGCAAATAACGATCAAATGGAATCCAGTCGTCTGCTGCCTTGGTGTGCGCCCGGCGAAGTGCAAGGAATGCCTGCGCCTCGTCACATGGTCGAGGCCACCGCATTTCGGCCCATCGCGCGACATATTGACGTGCGGCCGGGTGAGTGCTGGGATAGAGACTCAAGCCACCGAGATCCCAATCCGTGATCATAGCCTCGTGAACCCCTCGGCAGGTGATATTCCATTGGTCCACTCTTTTTCCCCGTTTTCCCTTGTGAACACTGAAGCAGATGTCAAGGCTACCGGACATCCTGCGAACCTGCACCACCCGCGCCCAGGAGTCTGGTACCGACTGGACGATTTTGACCGCGTTTTGGATAAGCATTGCGATTGGACCTACTTATTGGGACCCTTCGATGGGACTGGTCGAGAAAAGAATGGGACCCGACCCATTGTAACGAACCGCACCGTGCCAAATTGAGATGAATCCCGCCTGCTTTGAAATCATATTTCCGGCAAAACGGTGGTCCAAGTGTATTGTCGATCCTTCAGTAGGCCAGAGCTTCCCCGAAAACCAATCGGGTTTGCGACGGACTGGGTCATGGATGGCCGTCACTCGGCTAAATTGAAGTCCCAACTGTCGTCATCCCACCAGTAGACAGATAGTATCGAACTAATCTTGTAGCCGGACTCGTCTTCCTCCGCGGGATTGTATATGGAAAGCCCCAAAGCACTGGCAAGGTCGCGGTCGTACTCGATAAACAAGGCTTTGACGGTCTTAGAGGAAGAGATCGGATAAACGTGAAAGCAGATCAGCCGGTTGTCGTCGTCGATTGCCAACAGTTGCCTTCCCACTACCTTGCCTTGCCGGTTGCGGGCATACAGCACCTGCTTATTGACATCGAGCAATACCGCTGCAGAGGAATAGGCGCAGATGCCTCCAATACCCAGACAGGAACCGGCATATGTTCCCAGCTTCAAAATCTCAAGCGGGTCTCGCTCGATGCGGAGGGTAATCCCGTCGGAATCGAAAGGGATACCGTGCTCCCAAGTGAAGGAAGAAACGGAGGAGTGTTTCCGATACCAGGAGACTGTTTCTGGATGCCGCGAGAGATACTCATGATCGCCGGACCAGTGGGCCNNTGCGCAGTCCTTTCCGGTTGTCGTCGAGAGAGCCGAGCAGGCGAAGCGCGTGTTCATCGTCTTTTGTCGGATTCTGAACAGGAAATCCTTGCTTAAGCCATTCGAGAACCGACTGCTCAATCAGGTCCAAACGCGTCTCGATGAGTCTCTCAAAAAAAACGCGCCGATGTCTTTCCAGGCTGGCAGCGGTCAGACTAGCTTCACCCGACAACCAGGCGCGCAACCGGGCGGTAATCGGGTTTGTGTATTCCTTCTTCAAAAAGGGTTCTATCCTTGCGCACAGTTCGGCAATCGGCAAATCCTTTAGATCGGGCTGAAAGAACGCATGTTCCAAGCAGCGCTTGAGGATTTGTGCTCGTGGCTGATAGGCCACACCACCAAGGGTTCTTGCCACTTTGGCAAGCTTTTTGGGCGCGGATTGAAACGCTTCCG
>PLPU01000401.1:0-7436 GCA_003159975.1 Acidobacteriaceae bacterium | reverse complement strand
GCACGCGCCCGAACACGATCGCGAATCTCGCCGAAAACGTCTCCTTCGGCAATTCCGCTCTGTTCGCCCGCTAGAACGGCGGAGCGCAAAGCATCGAGCTTGGCCTTGTCTTCCTTTTCGATCTTTTCAAGCGCACGCAAGCCAGCACGAAGGACTTCGCTGGCATTCGCGTAGTGGCCCCGCTTGATTCTTGCGTCGACAAACTTGTCCATTTGCGGCGTAAGGTTAATATTCCGAGTAGGCATGGTCGCACCTCTACCCAATCATCATAAAGCGATTGGCAATAGTTGGCAAGATTGCGATTCCGCTGATTTCGCGGGAATCTCATAGCCGCCGCTTCGCCTCCAGCACCCGCTCCAGCGCCTCTTCCGCCGTCGCGCCCACAGCCGACAAGTGCCCCATCTTCCGGCCAACGCGCGGCGTATGTTTTTCATACAAATGCAGCCGCACGCCCGGCACAGCCAGCGCCGCGGCGAAGTTCGGCTCACCTGATTCACCAAGCCACACCTCTCCCAACAAGTTCACAATCGCGGCGGGAGTAATCAGCACCGTATCGCCCAGTGGCAAATTGCAAGTAGTCCGTACCAGTTGCTCAAACTGGCTCGTCACGCAGCCGCGTTCGCTCTGGTGATAGCTATTATGCGGACGCGGCGCCAATTCATTCACCAATAACTCTCCGTGCTTGGTCACAAACAGCTCGACACACAACAACCCTTCCAAACTAAGCTTTGCGATAATCGCCGCAGCCAGCGCCTCTGCGCGCGCCTCAAGTTTCGCGGGCACTCCCGCCGGCAAAACACTCCACTCCAATATCTGATTCTCATGATGATTGCGCGCCGCCGGATAACTGCGCACCTCGCCCGCCGGATTCCGCGCCGCCATCACGCTGATTTCGCAGTCCAACTCAAGCGCCTGCTCGGCAACGCACGGCCTCTCGGCAAGACTCAACCATGCAGCGTGAATCGACTCCTCCGTTGCCGGTCCATCGAATCCAATGCGCGCCTGGCCGCGCCCATCGTATCCGCCGCGCCCAATCTTCAAAAACACGCGTCCGCCCAGTGCAGCAACCGCTTCGCGCAACTCCGCTTCGCTCAGCACCACGCGAAAGGTGCCAACGGGAAATCCATTCTCCGCGAGCCACGCTTTTTGGATTGTCTTGTCCTGGATAATTCGAATCGGCTCGACGCCGGGCCGCAGAGGAGCAATGCGAGCAACTTCAGAAAGAGCATCCACGCCGATCTGCTCAATCTCCAGCGTCACCGCATCCGCGCCCGTCGCCAGTCGCCGCGCCGCGTCCACATCGTCCCAGCGGCCCACAATCGTCTCGTCGACAACGAAGCTCGCCGGACACGCCGCCTCCGGGTCCATCACGCGCACGCGATAGCCCATGGTGCGCGCGGCCATCGCCGTCATGCGCCCCAATTGCCCGCCGCCCAAAATGGCCAGCAATCCACCGGGTTTCACAACTGAAGAATTCAGGGGATGCGGCGCGGAGAAGCTCACCCGGGCAACTCCTGGTCGAGTGTTTGCCCGAGCACTTCCTGCGTCCGCGCCGCGCGCCAGGCAGCCAACCGATCGTAAAGCACCGCATCGGTCACCGCCAATATCTCCGCCGCCAGCAGCGCTGCATTCGCCGCGCCAGGCTTGCCGATCGCCAGCGTCCCCACCGGAACTCCTTTGGGCATCTGCACAATCGAGAGCAGCGCATCCAGACCGTTCAATTGCGTAGCCGCCACCGGCACGCCCAGAACCGGAACCAGCGTTTTCGCCGCCAGCATTCCCGGCAGGTGCGCCGCGCCTCCCGCGCCCGCGATAATCACGCGCAGTCCGCGCTCCCTTGCCGTTGCTGCGTATTCAAACAGCCGGTCGGGGGTGCGATGCGCACTGACGATCCGTGCCTCGTGCGGGATCTCCAGCGCGGTCAGAATCTCCACCGCCGCGGAGAGCACCTCGTAATCGCTCTTGCTGCCCATCACCACGCCAACCAATGGATGTTCGCTCATGGGACTGATTATACGAGGCCCCGAAAAGCATTCCGAACAAGAATATAACGACTCATGCTGTGCCTGCTTCCTCCGCGGCACTCAATGCCTGCGCCAGGCCTCGAAGGCCACTTCAATCACCGCGAACAGAACACTCGCCGCAGCCACGAATCCCTTGGCCCGCTGCCAGTTCTCTTCGTGCTGAAACATGCGCCGCTCCAGTTCCGCGACCCGTCCGCCATTGCCGTCGCCCATCAGTCCGGTCATCTGCGTTTTCAGCACGCTCAAATCGCTCAATACCTGCGCTTCGAATTCATTCATCATCCGCATCCGGCCCGCTCCATACTCTCCAGCGATCGGAAAATGCTTATCGCGCCAACCGCTGGCCACTATCCCTGCTCTCTGTTCTCTGCCCACTGTTCACTGTCAACTGCTCAGCGGAAGGTTAATGAATAATGCCGTTGAGAACTGCGAGTAGTTGGGAGGCGTCGATCCGTCATACATCCTTATATAGAAACGGTCGTTTGCGCTCTGGCGCGAAAACGTGATGTTCGGCAAAGTCGCCCTGACCACAAGGTCCGGATCTTCTCCAGCCATGAAGGCAAAATCACGCCGCCGTATCTCAAATCCACCACCCGCGGGCGGAGTTACACCCGCGCTGATCCCCACCGTGCTCCCGGTCAACGTAGTTACCGTTAGCGCATTCAGATTGGCGAGCGTCGTAGGAGCAATCGCCGCGGGCAGCCACGCATCCACCGGCACCGTTGTGCTGGTCTTGATGGCCAGATCGTCCGCCCAGTCGTTTGCAAATGCGATCGCATATTCCACAAAGTCTGGATAACTCGCCCTATAACTCACCTTCACCGTTCGCACTACCACCTGCGCAGATAGATCCATCGATGGAGCGTTCAACAGCAGCGCATCCCCCGGCCACACGTCCATCGCGAAGCTCGTCCTGTTCCCGTTATATGTCCCGCTCCAAAGCGCACTCACTCCCGCCGCCGCCTGCTCAATCGCCATCGCCGCATTCAGGCAATCCGCGGAGCTGCGCGCCGGAGGATTGGTCACCGAGCCAATCCACGCGGCTACGGCCGGCGTTCCTGCCTGCGCCAGCGCCTGCTGGCTGGCCGTGTTCACCGCTCGCCCCACCGCCCTGCCCACGGTGCGGTAATTCACCGCAATCTGCTCTCCCGCCACCGGCACAAAGCCGGTATAGAACACGACCTTGCCGGTACGCTCCACGAAACACTCGGCAGCTTCGGCCAGGGTGCCCACCCTGCGCGTGTACGAGCTTCCAGTCGGCGGGGTGCTCACCACCCAGCCCGATCCAAGATTCGTCAGGTTGATTGCCCGCATGGTCCCAAGCAGGTTGATACTGCTCGCTGCCACAACCGTACACGCGGCGGGCACACCCGTGATCGCGCCGTCATAAAGGGTCACCGGCATTCCGCCCACTCCATTGACAAACTCCTGAACCTCCAGCTGTAACTTCCCGGAACACACATTTGTCTGCCCACCCAGAGTTATAGCGCCACTATCTCCAAAGGAGCGATAAATAGCCAGCGCTCTCTCATTCTCAGCGCAATGCACCCTGGCGCGCAGCGTGTACTGGTTAGCAGGATTCACCGCGTACGCCGTTCCCTCCGGCGTTCCCTGAATCAACGGCTGCAAGGTCACGGCGCCTGTGCCCTGGTGCGCCGTCGCCTGAAATCCGGCAATACATCCAGCCTGTGTGTTCATGCCCACAAAGAAACCAGCCAGGATCCCTGTGCTGCCCGACGAGAGAGTTACACCCACTGCTTCCAGCAGCAGCGTTCCGCCCATCTCCGCAGGATCGAGCCAGCTGAGCACGGTTTGTCCGTCAACACCGTTCCCGCCGTTCATGACCAGACCGCCGGCGCCCAACTTGAGATATCCATCGCCACCCGGATTGCCCCACACCCGCAGGTCGATTGCACTCCCATTGAATAACTCGCCGATGATTGCCGACTTCGCGCCGGAGGGAGAGAACGCATCCTCGGCCAAGTAGAAATCCGTTGTGACGCCATCACCAAGAAAGGACTCAGTCACATATGCAACCGGTTCATGCTCACCGCAGACAGTAACATCGTTGGCCAATGCGCGCTTTACGCTGGCAGTGAATCCCAGGCTCGCCAGGTTCAGGCTGCCATCCGTCTCGTTGAGCGTGTGCACTGCACCCGGCACTGCAACTGCCGTCAGCGCGCCATTCACCGCCCGATACGCAGCCCGCGCCGTGCTTGCCACATGTCCCGCGCAATTGCTCCAGTTCGCGCCGGGCTCAGGAACAAACTTGCTCACCGCCGCATTCAGCGAGAGACCTTCCGTCGAAAGCGCCGTGGATCCCGCATGAGTTACGAGCGCACCCATCAGCGCACCGGCGGTCTCGCCCGTTGCGCCCGCGCTCGGCGGCATTAGTAGCTGGTCCAGCAGCAATTCATCGCTCACGGCCTGAATGGCAATCCTGTATCGCGGACCCTCCATCGCCAGCCCTGCATATTCCGGCAGTGGACTTACCGCGATGTAACCCGTGAAGTAAGGCGTGCCGTCATCGCCAGTTACCGCCAAGGCTTGATTGCGAAAAGGGGTCGCCAGGCTGCCATTGGCCGGCAGGCTGAGCCATAACTCGCAGATGGAAGGTTCGTTGAGCTTTCGCTCGATCGTCACCGGTCGCACCGCGTCGAGCGCAGCCGTGTAGTTCTGCCCCTGAATCGTAATCTTCATTGCTCACTCGCTCGCTTCTTCACTTATTTACTCATTCACTTCTTCACTCATTCACTTGTTTACTTGCGCACTTCCTCACACCAGCGCGTTGAGCGCAGGCAAGAAGCTCCGATAACACACCACGTGCTCCCCGTCCAGCGGATCGGTCACCGGCATAGCCATAAATTGTCCCATCAGGAGTACGCGCGCCTGGCTGCCCTGCCGTTTTCCGTCCAGCGGAATCATCGCTTCTTCTGAGCTTGCCATCGTCTGCAACCGCGGATAGTGGAAGAAGATTCTCTCCCCCTGACTCCCCTCCATCACAAACAACGCCGACCATTCCTGAAAGAAACTTCCGCCCTCGCGATCCATGAATCCGGTCACCGCCTGCAGCTTTGTGCCTGTTGCCGGCGCACCGCCCGGCAAAGGCTCGGCAAGAATAAGTCCGCTCGAATTCGCTTGGCATACCAGGCCAACATTGAAGGTCACTCGTCGAATGTAATCCACATCCGTCAGCGCCTGTCGCACATACGCACCTGAGATCGGCGCGCCCACAAAACCCGTCTGTCCCGTGTAATCCACATCGAGTGCGACAATCGACCCGGCTGCAAACTTCACCGCATCCGCGGGCGCCAACACAAAGGAGCTGGCCGTCGATCCAGCTTGCGGGATCACAGCAGTCGTCGCCTGCGCGCCGTCCGCTGCCGCTACCGCGCCCGTGGCGGCAGCCAGCACATTCATGTGTTGCGAGCCTGTCGCCAGTGCCATCGTCAACTTGGTCCAGCTTAGAAACTGCATGCTAACCTGCGCCTGCAGCGTCTCGCGCACTTGGCTCAGCGGCGCAGCCGGAACGCCCGTCAACACCGGCGCGCTCTTGCTCCCCGGCTTGCGCGTGAACCCCTGAATCCACCCCAGGCTGATCCACGGGGCCGGAGGAACTTCAAGATCAAACCGGCCTTGTTCCGACGGGTCAAAGAGCACCGGCATCTGCGTTCCGCGATTCACCGGCGCAAAATACCCGCGCACTCGCCGCGTTACCGGCGCGGGTGCCGAAAACCAATTCGCCGCCATTTACTCCCCCTGCTCTTGGTAGCTGTAGACCATCGTCTTCGCGGACCTGCTCAACCTGTCCCGCTGCGTCGCAACTGGACTCATTCCAGGCTCGTCCCAGAACACCTGCGTCAGCATCGCTGCTGGCGGAGTCGCCGCGTAATTGAGCTTCGGCGTATAGAAAGGAGTTAGCATCGCTACTAACTCCTCATCCATCTTGCTCAATGCCCGTCCGCGATCGAGACCCCCAAAACTCTGCGTGCCGCAAGTTTGATAGAGAATCTCGCATTCTGCGGCTGCCATGGTTGCGCTCAAATCCATATCGACTCCCAGGCCCAGCCAGCGCAGCACAAACACGTCATTGGGAAGCTGACTGAACGGCGCCTCTGCCTCCTCCACCAGGATCCCCGGTCGCAAAGTTCCGCGCACCAGAATCGTTCGCTCCGGATTGATCGTGGTCAGCCGCGTGCGCAGCGCCATATAAAACGAGTCCTTCGCATTTTGCATGCAGCATCTCTCCCAATCCACTGACAACTGACCACTGATAACTGATAACTGCCTTCACACCGCCTGTTGGCGCGCTTCTCGCAACAGCAGCCGGTAAAGATACACCTGTCCGAACGCTTCGTTTGAGGCAATCGACTCAATCAGGTAATCCTGGCCTGTTACTGTAACTGCCAATGTCATTGCGAAAAGAGATTGGGCAGATGCCAGGTCCAGCGCAGTTACCTGTTGCTGCACGCTGGTCGCTGATACCAGTAACTCCCACTTCGAGTCACCGCCTTCCTGCCACGTAGGCCGCAGCTTTCGCATCACTACCGGGCTCACCGCCACATCGGCAAAGGTCGTTGCCACCAGTCCCAACTCGGACATGCTGGTATCGGTATTCGGCCCTGTTACCCGCAGAAGAGCCGTCGTTCCTGTCATGCTGCGCAGCAGTGCATCGGCCAGCATCTGCGGCGCTCCCACCGGGTTACGCGGCGCGGTATCGCTCATCGCTCACCCCAGCCTGTTCGCAATGTAAGGACGCAGCCACGCCTGCACTGTTTCATCCACCAGCGAACTAGAGAAATACTGCACCTGCATCGTGTCGATCTTGGTCTTGCTTGCATTCAACGCCGGAGTCGACTGCGCATTGCGCACGATCTGCGCGCANNTCGCCCGTATTCGGATCGAAGTCCACCGAGTTCGGATCGATCCCCGCCCATTGGCCGGGTAGCGAAAACGCCCATACCACCTCGAACAGCGGCTCGTTAAGCGTCTCCCCACGTCGCGGCTTTGCATAACGCCCTTCGATGCTGACGATCGGCGTTGTCGCTGTTCCCAGCGGAGCAAGAGGCAGATAACTCAACAACACCGTCTGCGAGCCGCTGGTCAGCCGCAGGCGCTCCGTGTACTGGATTACGTTCAGGTCCGGCCGCCTGCAGTAACTGTTGATCAAGGCCGTCGCGGCCGTAATCCAGTCCGCCGTCGTTCCAGCCGGTAGTCCATAGTTCGGGTAATCCGCTGGCTGCAGATATGCCATCGCGTGTCCTTTCAAGAGCTGATGCGAGATACGAAGGGACTAAGGGGCTTGGGACTAAGGGGCTCGAAAGACTCCGTCGATGCGGAATACTCTCCGTCTCTTAGTCCCTCGGTCCCTGAGTCCCTATTCCCTGGTCCCTTAGCCTGCATTATTCGTGA